>JAJPHB010000020.1 GCA_021325525.1 Alphaproteobacteria bacterium | reverse complement strand
CCCTTCTCGACCGCTTCCGCGAGGCCGAAATCGGCGCCGCCCGCGTCGCGCACCGTGGTGAAGCCGCGGCGCAGCATCGCCTCCAGCAGCGCGCGCGCTTCGAGGGCGAGGAGCGTCGTCGGCACGCTCGGCAGATTGGCGAGGTTGGCGTCGATGGCGATGGCGTGGACATGCGCGTCGATGAGGCCCGGCATCAGCGTGCGGCCGCCGGCATCGATGACCACCTCGGCCGCCGCCGCGATCCGCCGGTCGGCAACCTCGCGAATGATGCCGTCTTCGACGAGGACGGCGCCGCCGGGGCGGAGCTCCGTCTCCCGCGGGTCGAGAATGGCGCAGTTGTGCAGATGGATCCGGGTCATCCTCGGCCCCTCCTCCCGATTCGCCGGCGGCTTCGCCCGATATGATAGACACAGCGGCGCGGTGCGCGCCAAGGGTAGTTGGGCACCGCAGCAGCACCGCAGGCCCGATTTCGGCCTACATCGGCGCGGCGGTGCGCACGGTGAGGGCCGAGGGCGCCGCGGGGGGCGCGCAGCTGCCGCAGGAGACGGACCCGTCCCCGCCGCCCGCGCTCGGGAGGTTGCGCTGGGTCGCCGTCCCGCTCTGAACCGCGAGGAGAAGCGCCAGCACCGCGACGTAATGCGTGAACGAGCCGGTCAGCACGCAGCAATGCCAGATCGGGTCCGTCCAGTGGCCGATATCGCGCAGATAGATGAAGGCGCCCGCCGTGTAGGCGATGCCACCAATCACCAGAAAGGTGAGCGAGATCGGCGTCAGAATGTGCAGGAACTGATCGAGCGCGGAGACGAAGAGCCAGCCGATCGCGAGATAGATGCCGACGAAGAAGCGGTCGTAGCTCTGGTCGAGCAGAAGCTTCAGCACCATGCCGACGACCGCGAGGCCCCATATCCATTCGAGCAGGCTGATGCCGAAGGGTCCGCGGACGCCCTGGGCGGCAAAGGGCGTATAGGTGCCGGCGATCAGAAGGAAGATGGCGGCGTGGTCGAGATAGCGCAGCAGGCCGCGCCGCGGCGTCTCCTCGATCATGTTGTAGAGGAAGGAGGTGAGAGAGCAGAGGAGAAGGGTCGCGCCATAGACGAGGCCGGCCGCCGCCTTGCTGCGGTCGAGCGAGGTCGCCGCGACGACCAGAAGCGCCAACATGGCAACGCCGCTGAAGGCGAGCGTCAGCGTCAGGATGAGGCGATTGACCCGCCGTGCCGTGCCGACAGGATTCGTGCTCGGCATTGCTCCAGCAAGCTCCGTCCTTGCCAAGTTCAAATGTTCTTGTTATGTTCCGAGCTGCAAGACGCGCTCGTCACCTCTGGGAGAACCTCGTGTTCGTGAGAAAGCTCGACTGCGAAGCCGCAATCGCGCTGGCCATCGGCTGGCTCGTCGCGGTCGCCGCAACGCTGATCTGAACGCGCCCCTTCATTGGCGGGCGACAAGGCCGAGCGCTTGCTCGAGCGCGTTGAAAACCTGACTGGGACGGAAGGGCTTGTGCAGGAAGCCGAGCGGCTGCGCGATGCGGGCGCGCTCGAGCGTCTCGGGGTCGTCGATGCCGGAGAGAAAGATCGACGGCACCTTGAATCGCTGCAAGAGCTCGCGCGCGACTTCGATGCCGTCGACGGATCCCGAGAGACGAATATCGACGAGAGCAAGGCGGGGCAGGATCTCCCCGACGAAGGCGAAGGCTTCGGCCGCCGTCGAGGCGACGCCCGGAACGACGAAACCGGTCTCCTCCAGCACGTCCTTGATATAGGCGGCGACGAGGGCGTCATCCTCGACAACGAGAATGCGAACCGGCGGCGCTGCCGGCTTCGGCTCGATCGGCTTTGGTCCATGCTCCGTCATGATGGGCATCATCCGGTCCTGCCGATCCCTGCGATCATTGACGAGACGACGATCACATCAAGTAACGGAGCGATTGATTGAAGAGTTCCGGACGGCTTCGCTCGAACATGACAGCGATTTAATCCCGATGCAGCCTACCCGTTAGCTTCAAAGCGTAGTGTGACGGTCTTCACACCCGCAGCGACGGAGCTTTGCATGGCCGATCGTTCGCCGGCGCCGCGCGCCGCCTCCCTCCCGTCGGGGGCATCGCCGGCCGCGCCGCCCCTTTCGCCGGCGACCGAGGCCCGCTATGGTCGCGCCCAGGGGCATGAGGGGATGAAGATCCTGCTGATCGAGGACGATCGGGAAGCGGCCGAGTATCTCACGAAGGCGCTGACCGAGAGCGGCTATGTCGTCGATCACGCGGCGGAAGGGCGCGACGGCCTCTTCCTCGCCACCTCCGGCAGCTACGATGCGCTCATCGTCGACCGCATGCTGCCCGGCATGGACGGCCTCTCCGTCATCGCCGCGCTCCGGGCCGCCGAGATCCGCACGCCGACCTTGATCCTGAGCGCGCTCGGCGCCGTCGACGACCGGGTCAAGGGGCTGCGCGCCGGCGGCGACGACTACCTCGTCAAGCCCTACGCCTTTTCCGAGCTTCTGGCCCGCCTCGAGGCACTGCTGCGGCGCGGCACGGCGGCGCCGGCGACGACGAAGCTGCGCGTCGCCGATCTCGAAATGGATCTGCTGGCGCGCTCGGTGAAGCGCGACGGGCAGGCGATCGACCTTTTGCCGCGCGAGTTCCGCCTTCTCGAATATCTGATGCGGCATGCGGGCCAGGTCGTCACGCGCACGATGCTTCTCGAAAGCGTCTGGGATTACCATTTTGATCCGCAGACCAATGTCATCGACGTCCACATATCTCGGCTCCGCCAGAAGATCGATAAGGGCTTTGCTAAGCCCCTTCTCCACACCATCCGCGGCGCCGGCTACAGCCTGCGCGCCGAGTGAGGCGCCGCCGGGCGCGAGCGGCCGCCGCAAGGTGGTCCGCTTGCTGCGCACCAACGCCTTCCGCCTGGCCGTGCTCTATCTCGGCCTCTTCGCCACATCGGTGCTGGCGCTCCTCGCCTTCATCTACTGGTCGACGGCGGATTTCATCGAGAAGCAGACCGAGGCGACGCTCGATGCGGAGATCGCCGGCCTCGCCGAGCAGTACGACCAGCGCGGGCTCTCCGGCCTCGTCCAGGTGATCGCCGAGCGCAGCGCCGGCGAGCGCGGCGATGCCATGCTCTACCTCATCACCGATCCCCTTTCCCACCCGCTCGCCGGCAATCTTTCGGCCTGGCCCGACGGCGACGTCATCCGTCCGGGCTGGATCGCCTTTCCGGTCGAGGTCGGGCGGGGGGCCAACCGGGCGACCCATATGGCGCGCGCCACCACCTTCACCATCCCCGGCGGCTACCGCCTGCTCGTCGGGCGCGATCTGCGCGACGCCACGGCCTTCCGCAAGCGCGTCACCGACACGCTCGCCTGGGCGGGCGTGCTGACCCTCGGCCTCGGCCTCGCCGGCGGCGCCTTCATGAGCCGCAACATGCTGCGCCGCGTCGAGGCGGTCAGCAACACCACCGCCGAGATCATCCACGGCGATCTCGGCAAGCGCGTGCCGCTCTCCGGCAGCGGCGACGAGTTCGATCAGCTCGCCGCCAACCTCAACGCCATGCTGGACCAGATCGAGCGGCTGATGGAGGGGATGCGGCAAGTCACCGACAACATCGCCCATGACCTGCGCACGCCCCTCTCGCGCCTGCGCGCCCGGCTTGAAGTCGCGCTGATCGAGAAGCCGGATGCGGCGCGCGCCGCCGAAGTCATGCGCGAGACGATCGCCGAGGCCGACCGGCTTCTCGGCACCTTCAACGCACTCCTCAGCATCGCCGAGGCGGAGTCGGGCTCGCGCCGCGCCGCCATGGAGGAGGTCGACCTCGCCGAGATCGTCGGCTCCGTGGCCGAGCTCTACGAGCCTCTCGCCGAGGAGAAAGGCCTCACCCTCACCGTGACGGCGAGTGCCGGCGTGCGCGTGCGCGGCGATCCGCATCTCCTCGCGCAGGCGGCGGCGAACCTCCTCGACAATGCCATCAAATACACGGAATCCGGCGGCGTTCGCCTCACCGTCGCGGCGGATGAAGGCGGCGGCCGCATCGAGGTCGCCGATAGCGGCCCCGGCATTCCCGAGGACCGGCGCGAGGCCGTCTTCGACCGCTTCGTCCGCCTCGAAGGCAGCCGCAGCACGCCCGGCAACGGCCTCGGCCTCAGCCTCGTCCGCGCCGTCGGGCTGCTCCATGGCGGGACGATCACCCTCGCCGATAACGGCCCGGGGCTGCGGGCCATTCTCCGCCTGCCCGCGGCGACGGGCCTTCCCGCTGTCGCGTGAGGCCGGCGCCGGGGCGCGCCGTCACGACGACGGCGCTTCTCCTCCTCGCGGCATGTCTCGCGCCGACGCCGTTTCAGCCGGCGGCGCGCGACGGCTCCGACGGCTACCGCGTCGAACGCCTCGAGCAGGACCATTTTCGCATCCGCTTTGCCGGCAACGAGGCGACCGGCCCGCAACAGGTCGCCACGAGCCTCGCCTATCTCGCGGCCGAGGTCACGCTCCGCAATGGCGGCGACTACTATGTCGTGCGGAACGACAAGCTCGAACGCGCCACCATCTACGATCCGCTGGGGCTGCCGCCCGATTACGCGCCGCGCTGCTGCCTCGTGCTCGACCGCCCCGGCCATGAATACGAGGCGAGCGCCGAGATCGTCATCTACAAGGGCAAGACTCCGGCGGACGACCCCGCCGCCTATGACGCGCGCGCCGTCCGCGATGCGCTGGCCTCGCGCATCCGGCGCGGCCGGTTCGGCATCTACTGAAGAGCTGAGCCGGATCAGCAGTAGAGGGCGTCGCCGCGGCAGGCGGTGCGCGCCGGCTGCGAGCGCGGCGGTTTCGGCTTCGCAAGGCGCCGCGCCATTTCGGCGAGCTGCTCGCGGAGTTCCGCCGCATCGATGCCGGCCCGGCGCAGAACCGGAACCATGATCTCGTCGGCGAGCAGATCCTCGAGCGTCGGTTCCACCAGCAGCCGCCACCGCGTCATGAGCGTCTCCACTACAGGTTCTACGAAAGCTGACGGTGGAGCTTGGCGACTTTGTGGCGAGCGCTCGGTCTTTTCGCGGCAATCCTCGCAGCCGGCGCGCGCGCCGACTGGCGTGGGGGCGCGCCGCCCGCTCTTCACGAAACCTTAACCAATGAAGCCGAGCCTCGTTACGGACGGCATGAGGAGGCGGCGATGCTCTCGACCGATGCGTGGTCCGCGGTTTCGGCCCTAGCGCTGGCGCTGACGCTCTGGGTGGCGCTCGCCGCGCTTATCTAGTGGTCAAATTCTGACACTTGTTACCCGCTGAGTAGGACGGGAGTCGACCCTAAGCGGAAGGTCCGCCGGCCGCTGCTTGGTGCCAGGAGCCGGTCCCATTGACTCTGGACCAGTCCCTGCGCAACTTTTTGTTTCTATTGTCGCGTGATTTCTAGAGCAATACTAGAATCAGCCAAGTTCGTTCTGGTCGGGGAAGAAGATTGCCCCGAGTGCCTGCTTCGCACCCTGAAACGACCTTCCGCGCGGGCACCAAGCGTTGGATTTTGACCACTAGGCCGCATTGCCGGGCGGGCCCGCGGCGCTTACGCCCAGAAGCCGACCACGGCAATGACGAGGCTGGCGACGACGCCGAGCTGAACCAGCGCGCGCTCGACGGCCGGCGCGATGCGCCGGCGGGCCGGCCCGATGCGCCGGCGCGCTGAAGCCGTCATTTCCGCCTCCCCTCTCCGCTTCCGATGATTGCAGCCTGAAGCCGGCTTGCGTCGGCTTTGCGACGCGCCCGTGTCGCATCCGAGGTCATCTGATGGCGAGATTGCGGCGCGCGCCGACGCGCCCTCCCCGCGAGGTCAATGCCAGCGTCGACGAAAACAGACTTTTGTCACGGCGGCGCCAAATGAACGCGATGGTAGAAGAAAGAACTCGCTCCGTTCAATTCACCATGGATGGGATCGAGCTCTTTCGTGGGGAGGCGTTCTTGTCGTCCTTGGCCAAGAAGCAAAGCAACGGCTTCGATCTGGAGCGCGCCGTCGAAGAAAACGAGGTCCTCGACCTCGGCAAGATCGGCGTGGTGATCGGCGGCGGAAACGGCGCTCGCCGCCCGGCGGCAGCGGCGCCGCGCGATCTCGCCCCCCGGCCGCAGCGCGCGCTCGTTCTTTACCGCGGCGATGCCGCGCCTTCCGCCTCGCGCGACTTGCCGTTGCCCGCCCCGTGGCCCAGCACGGCGGTTCCTCTTCCGCAAGAGGCGGCCGCGGCGCGCGACGCGCTGCGCCCGCGGCGGGGCGTCTTCGCCCTCTTCCACCAGCTCTTTCACCGGCCGCGGCAACTCACCCCCTTCCAGCGCTGCCTCGCCGTCCACATGGCCCTCGCGCGGCCGCGCGGCGGCATGACCTGATGCCCTGATTTTCGGGCGATGGCCAATCTCGCCTTCCACGCGGACGCCTTTCGTTAGGAGCCGTCGCCAAACGGTTAACAGCCCGTTAACCATGCACCGCCAGTCTTCCCCGGTGACCGCCACCGCCAGCAGGGAGTCTTGGCCATGAAAGTGCTGCAGGAAACCTTCACCGTCCTTCCTGACCCCGCCCTCCACGAAGTCTCCGTCCTGCTGGCCGGCATGCGCATCTCCTTCACCGTGGACGAGACGCGGCGCCTCGCCTCGGATCTGTCGAAGGCGCTGCAAGCCCTCAACGCCGCCGAAGCGCGCAAATCGAACGGACTCGGCGAGATCGTCTCGGAGAGCGAGGCCCGTGATCTCGGCGCCGAGCTGCGCGCCGCCAAGGACGAGATGAAGCGCGTCCCGTCGCTGCCGCGCGTCGGCTGACCCGGCCCCCGCCTGCGCATTCACGAGGCAAGATGCGAGCGAGGCCGCGATGAGAGTTCAATCCGAAAGTTTCAGCGTTTTGGCGACGCCCGATGACGGCACCATCAGCCTTGTCATCGCCGGCCTCAGAATCGTCTTCAACGCCGACGAGGCGCGTCGGCTGCGCACGCAGCTCATCGGCAGCATGCACGCCATCGACGAGAAGCGCGTCCCCGATCGCTTGGCGAGCCGGCGCGATCTCGCCCTCGCCGAGGCGGCGCCCATGGCGCAGACGAGCGCGGCCAAGGCGAGCGCCACTGCCAATACCGGTGCCAATGCCGTTGCCGTCGCCGCGTCAGCGGCGCTTGTGCCGCTGACCCGCGCCATGCCGGTGCCGGCGGAGAATATCGGCGCCGCCGAGGAGCGGAAGGCCGCGAGCAAGCTGCGGGCGCTCCTCAAAGTGCTGGGCAAGGAAGACCGCGGCGCCTATTCGAGCGGGTGACGGGCACCGCCACCTGTCGGAGCGGTACCCGAAGCCCGCCGCGCGCTTCCCTCTCCCCCCGATCGATCGGGGGGAGAGAGTCGCGGCGAATTGGCGAGGCATCGCCGAGCCTTGCCCGGAGCCGGGCAAGGGGCGGCGCGTCAACCGCACCCCATCCTCGGCAGGATGGCGGAGCCGGTCTCCAGCAGCGATTTGAGGTTGGAGAGGACCTGCGGCCAGCCGCCCGACACCGCGTCGATGAGCTTCGCGCCTGCGCGGCCGATGCTGTGGGTGACCGTCAGCTTCACCGCCTCGCCGGCGGCGGGCTCGACTTCCATGGTGCAGAGCGACCAGCCCTCTTCCTTGAGCTCGGGCCTGAACTCGTTGCGCCAGCGGATCGACAGCCGCTTCGGCTTCTCGAATTCGACGATCTCGCCGGTATCGGTGATCTCGCCGCTCGGGCGGACCAGTTTCCAGGCGCCGCCGCGTTTCCATTCGGCCTCGACCGTGATGCCGAGCCAATATTGCTTGATGAATTCCGGCGTCGTCAGGGCCGACCACAGCCGCTCGGGCGTCGTCCGGATATAGGTCACATAAACGAAACTGCTCTTGTCTGCGCTCGTCATAGGTCCTCTCCTTCCAGGTTTTTCTTGAGCGCCGAGAGCGCGCTCAAATGACGTTGCTCGAATTTCCGGAGCCATCGTTCGGCGATCTCGTTGATCGGCACCGGATTGATGAAATGCAGCTTCTCCCGGCCGAGGCGCTTCCACGAGACGAGGTTCGCCTCTTCGAGAATGGCAAGGTGCTTGGCCACCGCCTGACGCGTCATCGCCAGCCCCCGGCACAGCTCGCCGAGCGTCTGCCCGTTCCGTCCGTACAGCCGGTCGAGCAACTCCCGGCGGCTGCGGTCGGCCAAGGCGCGAAACACGGCGTCGTCATCCATGCGAGATATATGCAACCGTTAGGTTCCCTGTTGCGGCCTATATAGGCAACCGACCAGTTACCTGTCAAGCGCGATTTTCGCAGAATTTTTCACGGCACCGCCGCCTTGCCCTTCCCGCGCGCTATTGGCGCGATCGGGCGGCGAACTTGCCCGATGGAGGGCCCCCGGTTATGATGTTCTTGTTGTGTTCGATCTTGCTCACCGTGAAGAGGAATGCGGGTCGAAATCTGTCGATCCGGAGCGCTACGAAATATAGGGGGGCTGGAATCTTCGGCGAAAGCCCGCACCGCCGCCCTCCCTTCCGCCGCTTGCGACCGCTTGCGGGTGCGGGTCAACGCGGGGCGGCCGGAGGCCAACCGCTGGTTAATTTTCCATGAGTTGCAGCCATGCGTTGTCCCGTTTATAAATTCTGCAATCTCGTGAGGGGGACAAGCAGGTGCTCACCGCCAGCCTGCCCTTCGACCGCGATCCCGGCGTCGAAGGCGGCTTTTCTGACGGAATGCATCCGAGGTCAGTTGGTCGCGGCGAGCCGAGCGTTTTCGGCCTCGAGAAAGCCGCGGCAGCGCGGCCGCGCAGCGCCGGCGCGACGCTGGAGACGGATCCGCGATGACGGCCGGTGCGACATCAGTTGCGGTCGGAAATCCGATCGCCATCGGCGCAACCTCGCTGCCGATTCCCGAGCTCGGCGCCATCGCGCTCGGCGACGGCAGCTTTGTCGCCGTCTTTCCCTCCGCCACGGGGAATGAGGTTCTGGCTCAGCGCCATGCGAGCGACGGAACGCCGATTGGCGCGCCAATCCAGGTAACCGCGCCCAATCAACCGGGCGGGAGCGGCTTCGCGCTGGCGCTCGCGGGCGGCGGCTTTCTCATCGCTTACGCTGCGCCCGGCGGCACACTTGGTCAAATCTATGACGCCCATGCCAACGCCGTCGGCGGATCCTTCCCGATCGCGACGAGCAGCCTCGCCGATCTGAGCTTCGCCGCTTTGGCGAATGGCGGATTCATCGCCGCCTCGCAGGAGCGTTCGAGCACGGGCGCGCCGGACGGCAACGTCAGCGCACAGTCTTTCGATGCCTCGGGAAATCCTGCCGGCGCCGCCTTTCGCGTCAACGCCAGCAACCCGAGCACGGCGGTATTGCCGCAGGGAAGCCAAGGCGGAGGCGCAAGCGCCGTTTCCGGTGCCGATGGAAGCGTCGTTTCACCGCCTGTCCGAACGGCGGCTTCGTCGTGACCTTCCCCGCGGGGGACGGCGGCGCCGGTTCTCAGAGCTTCGCACAGTTCTATGATTCGCAAGGCGCGCCCCAGGGGGCGCCCATCGCTTTAGCCGACGGCGAGCTGCCGCCGCTGCCGAGCGGCGGCTTCGCGGTCCTTAAGAAGAGCTCTTCGAGCAACGGGGGTAATACGCTCTCGGTGCAGCTTCTCCTCGGCGATGGAACGCCTGTCGGGGACCCGGTGGTGCTGGGGCCCCTCTCCGCGGGCGCGTCCCTTGCCGGCGAGGCGAGGCTCGCGGTGCGTCCCGACGGCAGTCTTGTCGTGGTGTACTCGGCGCCGCCGAGCGCGAACAACTCCGGCAGCAGTATTCTCGGCGAGATCGTTCTCCCGCCGGCGTCGCTCGGCGTCATCGGTTCCGGCGTTGCCGCGGTGACCGGTACGGCGGGAGACGACGCCTTCCTCGCCGCGCCCGGCTCGCTCCGCTCGGGCGATCAGATCGACGGCGCGGGCGACACGAACACGCTGCAGCTCACCTCTCCCGGCACCCTCGACCTCGCCAGCGCGACCTCGATCGCAAACGTCCAGATCATCAAGGGCAGTTCGGGCGACGACACCTTCATCCTCGACAACGCCGTCTTGTCGGGGGTGACCGCGATCGATGGCGGCGGCGGCATCAATCTGATCCTCGCGAGCGGGTCGCTCGACCTCACGCATGTGGCGCTGACCAACATTCAAGGCCTTTCCGTCGGCAGCGCGCCCAACGCGACAATCACCGTCAGCGATGCGGCGACCGCCTCCCTGGTCTCCTCGCAGGGGGCCAATACGACAGTCATCATCACGGCGGGCGTGCCGAGCAGCGCGCGGCTCGCGCAGATCTTTGCGCAAGGCGTAGCGACGGTCGTCGATGCGAACGGCCGGATCTACGCGGCGAACGGGACGGCGCTGGCACCAAGTCCCGAGTTCAGTACGGACATCCCGGGCAGCGGCGAGAACATGCCGGCGCTCGCCGGTTTTCCGGACGGCACCTTTGTGCTCACCTGGACTGCGGACAGGGGCGACGGGAACGGCGCAACCGTCTTCGCGCAGCGTTACGCCGGCGACGGCACGCCGCTCGGCGGCCCGCTCAAGGTGAACACCTCACTGCTGATGGACTCGGTCTTGCCGTCGGTCGCCTCTCTGAGCGGCGGCGGCTTCGTCGTCGCCTGGAGCAGCGAGGCGGGCGCGTTTCTGCTCAACAATCCCGGCGCGACCGCAATCGGGATCTTCGCCCAGCGCTATGACGCTCGAGGGAATGCGGTCGGCGGCGAGGTGCGCGTCAACCCGCAAGGCGAAGGCTTGACGGGGGGGACGAAAGTACTCGGACTCGCCAATGGTGGCGATCTCGTCGCATGGTCCGCCTCTGGCCATTCCGGCGTCACATATTACGGTCAGCTCTACGGCGCCGATGGATCGCCGCGCGGCTCCGAGCTGGCCCTTGGCGATGGTCCCAACGGGCTCTTCGCCACGCCGGATGGCGGCTTTATCGCTGCTGGAAGCACGCCATTCGCCGGCGATACCGGCACCGTTTTGATCGTCGATCGCTTCGCCGCGGACGGCAGCCCGGTGGCGGGCAGCCACGCGGCGGTCACATTGGAGCAGTCCGGGTGGGATACCGCCATCTCGGTCGCGGCTCTCACGACCTTCGTCGCTGGGCCCGGCGTTCAGACCCTGGTCGGCAATGGCGGCGGCGACACCTTCATTCTCCAGCCCGGCATCGGGCACGTCGTCATCGAGAATTTCGCGGCGGGCTCCGGCGCTTCGCACGATGTGGCGCGGCTCGACCGCTTCAACATCGCGACCGTGTCGCAGATCCTGTCCGCCTTGCAGCAGAACGGCAGCGATGCGACGCTGGCGCTCTCCTCCGATGATTCGGTGACCTTCCGGAACACCAGCCTCGCCCAGCTCACAGCGGCCGATTTCGTCATCACCACTGTCCGCGACGAGTTGCCGGTGGTGACGGCCCATAATGTGACGATCTCGAGCAACGTGCCCGGCGCGCTCAGCTCGTTCATTAGCGCCCGCGACCCGGACGGCGACCCGATCCTGCAGTACAAGATTACCGACGAGAGCGCGGCCCACGCCAGCTTCAGTCCGCCGCCGACATTCTCGGCGAATGGCGTCGTCGCCTCGGCCGCCCAGCCGATCACCCTCACCGCAGCGCAGTTCGCCCAGACGACATTTCAGCTCGCGAGCGGGTTCGAGAATTTCCTCGACATCAGCGCCTTCGACGGCGCGAATTGGAGCGAGCCGATGACGGTGGAGGTCACGGCGACCAACCCTCCCGCCGAGCAACCGCCGGTTCTGAACGCCGGCGCCAGCACCTTTGCCGCAGGTGCGGTGGTTCCGGTCGCCGCGCTCTTCTCGGTTGCCTCGGCGAGCACGATCACCGCCTACCGCATCACCAACCAGACGACCGCCGCGGGAGGCGGGACGCTCTTCGTCAATGGCCTCCCGCAGCCGGCAGGGCAGCCGGCAGGGCAATCGATCGACATCGCGGCCGATCAGCTGCGGAACGTGACGCTGCAGAACGGGACGATTGCGACGACCTTGTCGATCGCCGCTTCGGATGGGATCGCCTTCGGCAACGCGGTCTGCGTGATCGCGACCCCGCCCGTCCCGCCGACCGTGACCGCGAGCGATGTCCGGCGCCCGATCGGCTGGAGCGAGAAATTCTCGGATTTCGTCAAAGCGAGCGATATCGACGGCGACACTATCACCGAATACAGCATCACGGAAAATACGAGCGGGGCCAATACAGCCGATCTCATCGTCAACGACACGACCGTTCGCCCGACCCAGCCGCTTCTCGTCTCCGCCGCCGCGTTCGCCGGAATCGAGTTTGAAAACGGAAGCGTCACGACCTCGTTCACGGTCTCCGCTTTCGATGGCACGAGCTGGAGCGCGCCGGCCAGCTTCAAGGTGATCGCCGACAGCGCGCCGAGCATCTCGGCTGCCGATCAGAGCCTGCCGCGCGGCGCCGTGGTTCCGGTCTCGACGCTCTTCGCCGCCAACGATCCTGACGGCGACGCGATCACGCAATACCAGATCTAACGAGTGACGTCGGGCCCCGGCGCGGGCGTGATCCTCGTCAATGGGCAGCCGCAGACCGGGAACGGCGGCCTGGTCGCGCTGACTCCATCCCAGCTCGGCACCGCCACCTTCCAGAACGGAACCGTACCGACGACATTCACGGTTCGCGGGTTCGACGCCGTGTCCTGGAGCCAGCAGCAGACATTCACCCTCTCGCCGCCGCCGTCTCCCGCCCTCTCGACGTCATTCGCGGGCCTTGATTTCGACACAGTCGGCTCGCTGACCGGCTTCAGCATCATACCGCCCGACACGAATGGCGCCGTCAGCGCCGGCGCCATCGTCGAGGACACAAACGGCGCCATCGAGTGGTTCTCGAAAGACGGTACGCTGCAGCACGCGTCTTGGCCGCAGGCCAATCCTTCTATCTCCGCACCTTCGGCAGCGGCGAAAACCGCTGGGGCGATATCAGAAGCGTCACCGTGGATCCGAGCTCTCCCGGTACCTTTGTCCTCTTCAACCAGTTTGCCGAGCAGCAAGGCGATGTCGACCCCACGCTCTCGGAAGGCGGGCGCTGGGGCACGGAGATCGGCGAGGTCGTCGTCAACCACCCGCCGGTGCTGGCGGCAACGGCGCTGCAGGAGACGAGCGGCGCCGGGCCGGTCGCCCTCTCGGCGCAGGTCAGCTTCAGCGACCCCGACGGCGACAGCGCCGCGGGCTGGCGCGTCGAGGATGT
>JAJPHB010000032.1 GCA_021325525.1 Alphaproteobacteria bacterium | reverse complement strand
CTCGGCGCCGGCGACGAGGTCATCGTGCCGGCGCAGACTCATGCGGCGACGGCGCATGCCGTCGAGCTCATGGGCGCCACGCCGGTCTTCGTCGATGCCGAGCCACGGACCGGCAATATCGATCTCGACCAGGTCGAGGCGGCGCTCACCCCTCGCACCCGTGCCATTTCCGTCGTCCACTATCTCGGCATGCCGGTCGATATGGACCGCGTCAACGCCATTGCGCGCCCCCGCGGCCTCTTCGTCGTCGAGGATTGCGCCCTCTCCCTCGGCGCTCGCTATCGCGGCGTCCATACCGGGCTCCTCGGCGACGTCGGCTGCTTCTCCTTCTACCCGGTGAAGCACATGACGACCGCCGAAGGCGGCATGATTATTTCGCGTCACGAGGAAGTCGTTGCGCGGATCGCGCGGCAGAAGGCGCTCGGGGTCGACCGCACCCATGGCGAGCGCAAGGTACCCGGCGTCTATGATGTGACGGCGGTCGGTTTCAACTATCGCATGAACGAGATCGAGGCGGCGATCGGCATCGAGCAGGTGAAGCGCCTCGACAGCATGGGCAAGGCGCGCGAGCGCAACTACCGCGCGCTCCACGGCGCGCTCCGCGAGATCGACGAGATCGATCTCTTCGAGACATCGAATGGCATCTTCGAGAGCAGCTATTATTGCCTTTCGATCCTGCTCGGGCCGGCTCTCGCGGAGCGGCGCATCGAACTCGTCGCCAAGCTCAACGCCGCCGGGGTCGGCACCAGCGTCTACTATCCCAAGGCCGTGCCGCAGCTCCGCTTCTATCGCGACAAGTACAAGGTCGGGGCGCGGGATTTTCCGGTCGCTTCGCGGATCAGCGACAGCTCGATCGCACTGCCCGTCGGCCCGCATCTCGGCGAGGACGACATGGCCTATATCGCGCAGACCCTCAAGACCGCCATCCGGGAGCTCAAGCGATGACGAATAACATCGCCGGCCGCCGCATCGCCATCACCGGCGGCGCCGGCTTCATCGGACACCATCTGGCCCTGGCGCTGAAGCGGCGCGGCGCCGAGGTCGACGTCATCGACAGCCTGCAGGTGAACAATCTCAGCGCCTTCGCCGGCAACGCCGACAACATCAGCAACCGCCAGCTCTATCTGCATCTCATCCACGAGCGGCTCGATCTCCTGCACGCCGCCGGCATTCCGGTGCATGTGCTGGACGCCCGCGACTATCAGACCTTCTCGCCCTTGCTGGCGACGATCAAGCCCGACGTCATCATCCATCTTGCCGCCATCGCGCATGCGAACCAGGCAAACAAGAATCCGTACTCGACCTTCGATCACAGCCTCAGGACGCTGGAGAATGCCCTCGACTGCTCGCGCGACCGCAAGCCGCACTTCATTTATTTCTCATCGAGCATGGTCTACGGCAATTTCGCCACCGGCACGGTCACCGAGGAGACGCATTGCGAGCCGCTCGGCATCTACGGCGCGCTCAAATTCTCCGGCGAGAAGATGGTGATCGCTTATAACCAGGTCTTCGGCTTGCCCTACACCATCATCCGGCCGTCGGCGCTCTATGGCGAGCGCTGCGTTTCGCGGCGCGTCGGCCAGGTCTTCATCGAGAATGCGCTGCAGGGATTGGAGCTGCAAATCTCCGGCGACGGCTCCGACCGGCTCGATTTCACCTATGTCGAGGACGTCGTGCAGGGCGTCACCAAAGCGATCGAGAATCCGGCCTCCCGCAACGAAATCTTCAACCTCACCTTCGGCGGCTCGCGCTCGATCGCGCAGATGGTGGACATCCTGCGCACGCATTTTCCCACCGTCACCGTGAAGCACGCGCCGAAGGACCGTTTGATGCCCGATCGCGGCACGCTCTCGATCGACAAGGCGCGGCGGCTCCTCGGATACGAGCCCGCCTTCCCGCTGGAGACCGGCTTTCCGCGCTATATCGAGTGGTACAAGAACCTCTTCGCACGCAACGATACGCTGCTGCGCCGCATCATCTGATGCCGCTCATCGCTGATCCGTTCCTCGCCGAGATCCTGGACCGCCCGAGCTATCGCGTCACGCTGACGGATGCGACGGCAGATGCCGCGATCCGCGAGATGCAGGCGTCCCCTGTCTTCCTCTTCGCGCGCGTTCCGACGCATGCGGTCGCTGAGCTGCGCCGGCTGGAAGCGCTCGGCTTCGCTATCGTCGATACGAACGTCACCTTGGAGCGGCCGGCGGCGCCGGTGCGGTCGGGTCCGCTCGACGGCCTGCGCTTCGCCCGCCCCGAGGATCGCGCAGCCGTCGCGGCGCTTGCCCGGGAGAGTTTCGCCTTCTCACGGCTGCATCTCGATCCCGCCGTGCCGCGCACGGCGGCCGATCGCAGCCGCGCCGAATGGGCCGGCAATTTCTTTCGCGGGCGGCGCGGCGATCATATGGTTGTCGCCGAGCGGGAAGGCACGATCGCCGGCTTTCTCCAGCTCCTCGGTCCCGCCGACGGCGTGCTGACCATCGACCTCATCGCGGTCGGCGCCGCGTTTCGCAAGCGCGGCATCGCCGCCGCGCTCATCGCCTTCGCCGTCGCCGAGGTGAAGGGGCTGCGCATGCTGCGCGTCGGAACGCAGATCGCCAACATCCCGTCGCTGCGGCTCTACGAGAAGCTCGGCTTCCGGATCGCCGCCACGGATTACATGCTGCACTGCCACAGAGTGTGACGGATATGAGGATCGGCCCGCACGATCTCGACGAGCGAGTCTTCATCATCGCCGAGATCGGCAACAACCACGAAGGCAGCTTCGATCGCGCCGAGGAGATGATCGGCCGTGCCAAGGAAGCGGGCGCCGACGCCGTCAAGTTCCAGACCATCGTGCCGGAAAGGCTCGTCTCGGTCAGCGAGGAAGCGCGGATCGCGCAGCTGCGGCGCTTTCAATTCAGCTACGCGCAGTTCGAGGACCTGGCGGCCAGGGCGCGGCGCGAGGGCGTCACCTTTCTCTCGACGCCCTTCGATCTCGAAAGCGTGGCGGCCCTCGATCCGCTGGTCCCGGCCTTCAAGGTGGCCTCGGGCGACAATGATTTCTTTCCCCTGCTGGAGGAGGTGGCGCGCACCGGAAAGCCCATTCTCCTGTCGACGGGAATGAGCGATCTCGACGGCGTCGGCAGGGCAAAGCGCAGGATCGAGGCCGAATGGCAGCGGACCGGTCGGAGCGGCGCGCTCGCGCTGCTGCACTGTGTCGTCTCCTATCCGACGGTTCCCGCCGACGCCAATCTCGCGGCGCTTCGCGACCTCGCGACGCTCGGCTGCACGGTCGGATATTCCGACCACACGATCGGCATCGCCGCCGCGGTCCTGTCCGTCGCGCTGGGCGCCCGGGTCATCGAGAAGCACTTCACGCTCGACAAGAACCAGTCGGATTTCCACGACCACAAGCTCTCCGCCGACCCCGCCGAATTTGCCGAGCTCGTGCGGCGCGTGCGCGAGGCGGAGCTGCTGATGGGCGCCGGCGGCAAGCGCGTCCTCCCTTGCGAGGCGGCGGTGCGCCAGCGCGTCCGCCGCGGCATCGCGGCCGCCCGCGACCTCGCCGCCGGCACCATCATCGCCGCCGCCGATCTCGGCTGGGTGCGGCCGCGCGCCGGACTGGCGCCCGGGAGCGAAGACGAGCTCATCGGCCGGCGCCTTGCTGTCGCCGTGCCGCGCGGCGCACCCATTCTGCCCGAGCATTGCGCGTGAAGGCTTCGCGGGTGAGCGGTTGAGCCATGTGCGGCATCGCCGGATATCGCGGCAGCGCGGCGATCGACGAGACGCGCATCGCGCGCTGCCTCGCGCTGATGCGCCGCCGCGGCCCCGACGCCGCCGGCGTCCATCGTCACCGCGCCATCGACGGGACCGAGACCCTGCTGCTGCACAGCCGCCTCTCGATCATCGATCTCGATCCGCGCGCCAATCAGCCGCTGCGCTTCGGCGGGAAGGCCCTCATCGTCAATGGCGAGCTCTATAACTACCTCGAGCTGCGCTGCGGAGTGGAGCGCGCGGGAGCCGCCCCTTTCGTGACGACGAGCGACAGCGAGGTGCTGCTGCGCGTGCTCGCAGCGGAAGGCTGGCGGGGCCTCGAGCGCTGCGAGGGGATGTGGGCCTTCGCGCTTCTCGATGAGGCGGACGGGGCGCTGCTTCTCGGCCGCGACCGTTTCGGGGAGAAGCCGCTCTACATTCACCGCAGCGCAGACGGCGTCTATTTCGGCTCGGAGGTGAAGTTCATCCTGGCGCTGCTCGGCCGGGCGCTGCCCGTCGATCTCGACCATCTGCGGCGCTACATGGTGAACGGCTATAAGGCGCTTTACAAGAAGAAGACCGGATTCTTCGCCGGAATCGAGGAGATAGAGCCGGGCACGGTGCTCGCCCTCGGTTCCTCGCGGCGCGAGACGGTTCATCGTTACTGGCGCCCCGATCTCGCGCGTCGCGACGAGACGATGACCTACCGCGATGCCGTCGCCTCGGCGCGGACGGCGCTCATCCGCTCCGTCGAGCTGCGCCTCAGAGCGGACGTCCCGCTCGCTTTCTGCCTCTCGGGCGGCGTCGATTCCAACGCTCTCATCGCCATCGCCAAGCGCGTTTTCGGCTACGACGTCCATGGCTTCACCATCATGAATACCGACGCGCGGTATGAAGAACGCGCATTCGTCGATCACAGCGTCGCCGAGCTCGGCCTGCGCCACACCGCCATTCCGCTCGAAACCGACGGATTCGTCGAGAAGCTCCGCACCCTCGTCCGCCAGCACGATGCGCCGGTCTACACCATCACCTATTATGTGCAGTGGCAATTGATGCGGCGCGTTGCCGAGCAAGGCTATCGCATCTCGATCAGCGGCACCGGTGCCGACGAGCTCTTCAGCGGTTACTACGACCACCACAACGCTTATCTCAGTGAGATTCGCGGCGACGCCGCGCTCTATGCCGAGGCGCTCGGCCATTGGCGCCAACACGTCGCCCCCGTCGTGCGCAATCCCTATCTGCAAGATCCCGAAATCTTCGTCACCCAGCCCGATTTGCGGGCGCATATCTACCTCAATGCCGAGGAGTTCGCGGAATATCTCCGGCAGCCCTGGAGCGAGCCCTTTGCGGAAGCGCGCTACACCGACGGGCTGCTGCGCAACCGCATGATGAACGAGCTCTTCCACGAGAGCGTGCCGCCGATCCTCCACGAGGACGACCTCAACGCGATGTATTACTCGATCGAGAATCGATCACCGTTCCTCGACACGACGCTGTTCGAGACGTGCGCCCGCATTCCGACGCGCCATCTCGTCCGGAACGGCCGCGCCAAATCGGTGCTGCGCGAGGCGGTGCGCGGCATCGCTCCGGACCTCATTCTCGACAATCCGCGAAAGGTCGGCTTCAACGCGCCCATACTCGATCTTCTCGACACGCGCGACCCTGACGCTCGCGACTATCTTCTCGATGACGGACCGATCTTCGCGCATGTGAAGCGCGACAAGATCGCGGCCCTCATCGACAAGGCGCATCTGCCGAACAGCGAGAGCAAGTTCCTCTTCTACTTCCTCAATGCCAAGATCTTCCTCGAGGAGTTTGCGGCATGAGGTGGTGCCGGAGCTGCGTCCTCCCCGATACGCGGCCCAACCTCGAGATCGGCGACGACGGCGTCTGCAACGCCTGCCGCGCACACGCCAGCAAACGCGGGATCGATTGGGCGGCGCGCGCCGAAGCCTTCCGCGAGGTCGTGGCCCGGGCGAGGCGCGAGAGCACCGGCTATGACTGCGTCATTCCGGTGAGCGGCGGCAAGGACAGCACTTGGCAGGTCGTCACCTGTCTCGAAGCTGGGCTGAAGCCGCTCGCCGTCACCTGGAAGACGCCGGGGCGGACCGCGATCGGTGCCGCAAACCTCGCCAACCTCGTGGCGCTCGGCGTCGATCACATCGATTACCAGGTGAGCCCCGTGACCGAGCGGCGCTTCATGCGGGCGGCCCTCGCCCGCTTCGGCGATCCGGCGATCCCGATGCATATGGCGCTCTTCGCGATCCCGCTGAGGATCGCGTTGCGCTTTCGCATTCCGCTCGTCGTCTGGGGCGAGAATTCGGCCTTCGAATACGGAGGAACCGAGGAGGAGCGGCGCGGCTTCGCGCTGGACGGCGCGTGGCTGCGCAAATATGGCGTGACGCATGGCACGAGCTGGCGCGACTGGATCGGGGGCGCTCTCGCGGAGCGCGACCTCGTCGCCTATGCGCTGCCTGCCGAGGCCGAACTCGCAGCCGCGGGCACTCGCGCGATCTTCCTCGGCTACTACTTCCCTTGGGATCCGAAGGCGACGCTCGCCGTAGCCTCGGCGCATGGCTTCCGCCCGCGCAGTGAGGGCCCAAAGACCGGCTACTATGATTACGCCGATATCGACGACGACTTCATCTCCGTTCATCACTGGTTCAAATGGTACAAATTCGGCTTTACCCGTCTCTTCGATAATCTCAGCCTCGAAATCCGCAACGACCGGATGACGCGCGAGCGCGCCATCGACATCATCCGCGAGCGCGGCGAGGAGACGCCGCAGGCGGACATCGCCGCGCTCTGCCGCTTCCTCGACATGCCGAAGGACGAGTTCTTCGCGCTCGCCGAACGCTTCCGCAACCCGCGGATCTGGGAACGGAGCGGCGGCCGCTGGATAATGCCGGAGTTCCTCATCCCCGACTGGGACTGGCGCTGATGCCGAGGGACCGCTATGCGCTTTGAACCGAAGGATCCGCCGCGTGTCTTCACGGTCGGCAATGCCGGGCCGATCGCGATGAAGGACTGCGGGACCTTGCGCCTCGCCGCCGACGAGCAGGTGACGCTCCTCACCGAGAGCGGGGCCGAATACGACGTCGCGCGCAAGGAATGGGGCTTCTATGCCACGCCGTCCCTCAATGGCCGCTTGGAAGGCTTCGGTCTCAGGGCCGTTCTCATCCAGAACCGCGGCACGAAGCGGTATTTCGTGCTCCTCGTCGAGCGCGGGCACGAGGACGGCTTCGAGCGCTATCTCGCAGCGGAGAACCTGCGCATCGTCCATTGGCTCGATTCGAGCGAGGCTTGTGCCGCGCTCGATCGCAAGCTGTCCGAAGAATGAGCACCGTGCGGCTTTGGATTTGCCGGCGAGAGCAAGCTTCGTGACCACCATCCGCCCCACCTTGCGCTGCCCCTGCGATGGCCGGCACCTCGCCCGCGGTTTTGCCTATGAGAGGCGGCCCGAGGGCGAGGCGGCGTTTCCAATCGCGGGCGCCTACCGCCGCGAATACCGGCGATGCGCAGTCTGCCGCCACTGGTTCTCGCACCATGAGATGGACCTTGCCGGCCTCTATTCCGGCGCCTATGTCGACGCGACTTATGGCGACCGGATGCGCCAGACCTTCGAGCGCATCATGGCTCTTCCCGAGGACCGTTCCGACAATGCGAGCCGCGTCGCCACCATCAACGACTTCGCGAGGCGCCGCTTCGGCAGCCGCGGCACGGCACCGAGGCTCCTCGATGTCGGTACCGGCCTTGCCGTCTTTCCCGCGCGGATGAAGGCGGCCGGCTGGGTCTGCACCGCGCTCGACCCGGACCCTCGCGCGGCGGCTCATGCGCGCGATGTGGTCGGCATCACCGCCCTCGCCGGCGATTTCCGCAGTCGCGCTGCCGCCGATCTCGGCCAATTCGACCTCGTCAGCTTCAACAAGGTGCTGGAGCACGTCGAGGACCCGGTCGAGCTGCTGGCCTCGAGCCATCCGCTGCTGGCGCCGGGCGGCTTCGTCTACCTCGAATTGCCCGATGCCGAGGCGGCCGCGCGAGAAGGCGCCGGGCGCGAGGAGTTCTTCATCGAGCACCACCACGTCTTCAGCATGGCTTCGACGGCGCTCCTTGCCGCGCGCGCCGGGTTCTCGCTGCTCGCTCTCGAAAGCCTGCGCGAGCCCTCGGGCAAGTTCACGATCCGGGCGTTTCTCGAGGCGGCGCCCGCCAAGGCGCTTGACTGAGCCGATGGATTTCCGGCCGCTCTTCATCTTCGGTGTCGCGCGCTCGGGGACGAATCTCCTCGCCCGCATGCTCGATTTGCATTCGCAAATCGCGATTGCCCTCGACCCGTTCCTGCCGCTCTTCAAGTCGCTGCGAAACGCGGCGCTGCGTGACGCCGGGCTTGGCGCGGCATGTGCCGAGGAGGCGCCGTTCCAGGACTGCTATTTCGCGCCCGCCGGGCCCGCCATGATCGACGCGGTGCTGCAAGCGGATCTCGGCGCGGAGCTTCGCCCCGACGACTTGCCGCGGCTGCGCGCGGCCGTGGCAGCGCGAGCGGGCCTCGAATCGAGCGATCTGCCGGAGCGCCTGAGAGGAATTTCGGGGCGAAGCCACGGCGACGCCTTCGCCGACGGCCTGGCGCGGATCGCCGCGGCGCGCGGCTCGGATCGCACGCGGATCATCGGCATCAAAGAGCTGTGGACCGTCGATTTCCTCCCGGCGCTCGCGCGTTGGTTCCCGACCGCGCGCTTTCTCGTGCTCGAACGCGACCCCCGCGCCGTCATCGCATCGCTTGCGGCCATGGCGACGCGCGATCCAACCCAGAAGGCGCATGCCGTCTCGTATGCCCGGCATTGGCGGAAGGCGGTCGCCCTCACCCGCCGCTTTGCCGGGGAGCGCGATCTGGCGCCGCGCCTCATGCGCGTCGGCTATGAAACTCTGATTGCTGAGTCACAGCCGACCCTTGACGCGATTTGCCGCTTCATCGGCGTCGATTTCGACACCGCGATGCTCCGCATCGGCGAGGCTGTCGATCGGACCAATGGCCGGAGCTGGCGCGGCAACAGCAGCTTCGCATCCGAGACAAGCGGCATCGACCAAGCGGCAGCCAATCGTTGGCGGACGACGCTCCCGGAGTCCGCGCGGGTCGGAGTCGAGTTTCTCTGCGCACCGGAAATGCGGCTGGCGGGCTATGCCCCCATGGCACCCTCGCCAGGAGAGCTCACGCGTTCCGTCATCGCCTGGATAGCCGCGGAGAATCGCGATCCCGGCAGCTGGCGCAGCGATTCAGGCGACCTCGCCGCCGAGCTCGGTTTCGAGCTGCTGCGCCACAACCTCCTGCTTGCCTCCGACCCCGAGGCCCCGATCGATCTGGTGCGCCGGTGCTTTCTCTTCGAGGCGACATATCATGCACTGCGCGATGCCGCGGGCCTGCAAGATCGCGGCGAGCGCCGGCGAAAGGCGATGCCATGACCGGCGAGTTCTCCTACAAAGACTATGTGACCGACGAGCAATTCCTCGCCGGGTACAATGAATATCAGAGGCGCTACGCCGAGCAGATTCGCGAGAGCGACAAGGTCATCCTCGCTGTCGTCGGCGAGTTTCTCGCCGCCAGGAAGACGAAAGGCGAGGCGCTCCAGCTCCTCGACATCGGCTGCTCGACCGGCAATCTCTTGCTGCATCTGCGGCACCGCTTTCCCGATCTCTCCTTGACGGGCGGCGATCTCGCCGAGAGCTCGCTCGCGGCGTGCCGCGCCGACCCTGCGCTCTCCGGCATCGAATTCCGCAAGCTCGATCTCCTCGAGCTGCCGCCGCACGCCTTCGACATCGTGACGGTGAATGCCGTCCTCTACATGATGGGCGCGCCGGAATTCACCGCCGCCCTCGCGAGCCTGGCACAGAGCCTGCGGCAAGGCGGGCTCCTCCTTGCGTTCGATTTCGCGCACACCTTCGAGCAGGAGCTCGCTTTCATCGAGCGGTCGAAGACCCATCCTTCGGGGCTCGCGCTCCATTTGCGTTCCCAGGCGCTCATTCGGAACGAGTTGACGGCGGCGGGTTTCACGCGCGTTGCCTTCCGGCCCTTCGAAATCCCGATCGACCTGCCGCAACCCGCCGACCCGTCCGAGCTGACGACCTTTACGGTGCGCACGAGCAACGGACGCCGCCTGCAGTTCCGCGGCATTCTCTACCAGCCCTGGTGCCACATCAGCGCGGTGAAAGGATAGGGAGGCACGGGAATGCCGATACTGTCGCGCGAAGCGGCACCGCTAGGATTCGGGCGTTGCTCGGCGGTCTGAAGGCGGCGATCCGGCCGGTTTATCGCCGGCTCGGTCTCGAAGAGAGGCGGCGCCGCTTCGGCAAGCGGCGCGCGCGGTTCGACCGCGTCCTGCGCGACTACATTGCGGCGCATCCGATGTCGCGCGCCGGCATTGCCGATGAAAACCTGGCGACGCTCGCCCGCGACGGCATCGTCGTTTTTCCCAGTTTTCACGAGCGCGCCACGATACTCGAGCTGCGCGACCGCCTGCTGCCGATGCTGGAAGCCGTCCGCCGCAATGAAGCGCCAGCGCGCTGGCGCACGCTGCGCTATGCCGAGGACGGAGTCTATCGGCTCCTCGACGCGCGCCACGAGCTCCTGGCATTGGGCCCGATTCTCGACAACGCGCTCTTTTCCGATCTGGCGCGGAGCTATCTGGGCGCGATCCGGCAGAGCAGCCACTACGTCGATTACAAGGCCGATCTCGTCCACGACCACACGACGCAGCTCCACATGGATAGCTGGCAGTCGCAGGTGAAGGTCTTCACATTGCTGAGCGATGTCGGGCCGGCCAACGCGCCCTTCGTCTATTGGATCGGCAGCCATCGTGACGCCGCCTGGCGGCGGCGTTTCGATCATCTGTTCTGGACGGGCGACGAAGTCGGCATCGCCGGCGTGGTGCCGATCAGCGTCATGCGCGAGGTCGCAGCGAGCGCCTCGCCGCCGCCGGTCCGCGAATTCGAGTTCACGGCCCCGGCGGGAAGCGTCGTCGTTGCCGACACGCGCGGGATTCACCGGGCGACCTCGCTCCGCGAGGGTTACCGCCTCGAGCTTGTCCAGAAGTTCACGGCGCCGGTTCTGGTGTGAGGCGCTGTGACGATCGCCCCGTCGCCGCAAACCTCAATATTGGTAGCGGCATTGCGCGATGACGACACGCTGCTCGGATCCGGTGCCCTCGACACGATAGACCAGGCGATGATCTTGTGTGATCCGACGCGACCGCCAACCGGACAATCGCGCGCGCAACGGTTCCGGCTTGCCGAGGCCCTCGAATGGCCGGTGTCGGATATCCTTGATGAGCTCGTTCAGCTTACGGAGTGTAGCAGGATCTTCGGCCTGCCAGTGGAGATAGTCCTCCCAGGCAGCTTCGGTGAAGAGGAGCTTCACCGCTTGGCAGCCGTATCCTCTCCGACCGCCGCCTCCACGAGCCGGCCTGCCCCCGCTTCGGCGACAGAGCGGAGCAACCGGTCGGCGTTTCGCGGGCTCCGCAGGAGATGCAGCGTCTCCTCGATACCGCGGAACTCTTCGAGCGAGATCATGACAACCGATTCCGCCCCTTGCCGTGTTACCACCACCGGGGCGCGACGTGCGCAGACCTCGTCCATGACCTCGGCAAGATGCTGACGCAGATGCGTGTAGGTCAGGACGTCCATGTCAGCTCTCTCGGGAAATACGTACAGATATATGTACGATCGTAAGCGGATGCCAATCCGGAACGGGCATCCGACCGGGGTACAAACGATTTCGCCATGGACCCGCACGCCTTTCTGCCGTTGACGCGCGAGCTTTGCGCCTTCGCGACCGGCGTCGTCGCCGACGACAACGAGCGCCTGTTCGCGCGCATCGCCGAAGAGGTGCCGCTGAGGCTGTTCCGCTATCCCTCGGGAGAGAGCTTCAACGGCTGGGTCGTACCGCAGAATTGGCGGGTCCGGCGCGCCGAGATCCGTCGCGACGGGCGTCTCGTCTTCGACGGGCGGCGCCACACGCTCGGCGTCGCCCGCTATGCCAAATCCTTTCGCGGCACGCTCGATTGGGAGGAGCTGAAGCCGCGTCTCGTCACCAAATCAGACCTGCCCGCCGCCTATGTCTTTCACTGCATGTGGCAATACCGGCCCTGGGCCGCAGATTGGGCGCTGTCGGTCCCCTACGAGATCTACCGGAGCTTGGGGCCCGGCCGCTACGAGGTGGCGCTCGAAACCGAATATGCTCCGGGAGAGATGCTGGTCGCCCAGCATGACAAGAAGGGGCGGAGCCAAAAGACCATCGTCTTCCACTCCAATTCCTGCCATCCGCACATGGCGAATGACGGCTTCGCCGGGACGGCGCTGCTGATCCGGCTTTTCCAGTGGCTCCGCCCGCGGGACACCTATTACAGCTACCGCCTACTCATCGGCCCCGAGCATCTCGGCACCGTCTTCTATCTCCGCGACCTGCCGCGAGAGGAGCTCGACCGGATTGTCTGCGGCGTCTTCGAGGAGATGCCGGGAACGAAAGGGCCGATCAAGATCGCTTCGACTTTCTTAGGCGGGCACAAGATCGACGCCGCTTTCCGCAACGCCGTTCGCCACTTCGCGAAGAGCCACGCGCTCGTACCGTGGCGCCAGGGCGCCGGCAATGACGAGACGGTCTGGGAGGCGCCGGGCTACGAGGTGCCCTTCATCGAGGCGACGCGCTCGGAGGCGCTGCTCGAACCCTACCCCGAATATCATACCAGCCTCGATGCGCCCGAGCTGATGGACCCGGGGCAAATGGCGGAGTTTCTCCTGGTCCTTCAGAAAGTCATCGAAACGCTGGAAAGCGATGCCCGCGTCACCCGCAAGTTCGACGGCCTCGTCTGCCTCTCCAATCCTGAATACGACCTATACATGGAGCGCAAGGACCCGTCGGTCGAGAAGAACCTGCCGGAAGACGCCGAGAAATGGGGCTATCTCCTCGACTGCCTCCTGCGCTACCTCGACGGGACGATGACCATCCTCGACATCGCCGAGAAGCATGACCTGCCTTTCGAGCGGGTCCATCGCTATCTCAGCCGCTTCGCGGAGAAAGGGCTGGTGCGGCTCGATTTCGCGCCGATCGAACGGGTGCCGCCGCGACGGCTCGCGGAAGCCGAGGTGCGCTGATGCACTTTATCGCGACCGCGCTTTTTTCGGGGCCGCTCGCCGGCGAGCGCTTGCGGGTCCTCGATTGCGGCGCCAGCGGCGGCGGCGAAGCGGCGCGCTGGGCCTTCCTCGGTCGCGCCGCGGAAATCCATGCTTTCGAGGCCGATGCCGGCGAATGCGCGCGCCTGCAGGCCGAAGCCGATGCGGAGGGCATCAACTGCCGCTACCATCCGCTCTTTCTCGGGCGCACGGAGAAGGGACGGGTGCTCAATATCGGCGAGCACCAGTTCAGCTCGTCCTTTCTCGAACCCAATTTGGCGCTGCTCGATCGCATCAAATACCCCTATCAAGGTCAAATCCTGCGCGGTGGCGTCGCATCGCGCGTCGTCCGCCGGGTGACGGTCGATACGATCAGCCTCGATGATTGGGCCTCGGGCGCCGGAATCGACGAGGTCGATTTCGCCAAGATCGACATCGAAGGCCTCGAGCTCGAAGTGATGGAGGCATCGCCGCGGATTCTCGGCACCGTCCTCGCGCTCTATCTCGACGTCGTCTTCAACGAGTGCTGGTTCGGGACGCCGCGCCTCGGCGATATCGACAATTTCCTCGCGCCGCGCGGCTTCACCCTCTGGGACATCGCGCGAATCAAGCGCTACGGCAAATATGCGAGCCCCATCTCGGTCGGCGAATCGGCACTGACGCGCGCCGGCCAGGCGGCGAATGGCGAGGCGCTCTACGTCGCCGATCCGGTCGCAGACGGTGCCCGTCCGACCTCGCCGACACGGATCCTCAAGCTGGCGGCAATCGCCGAAGTCATGGGGCAGCTCGAATACGCCTTCGAGCTCCTCGTCTTCCTCCGCGAGCGCACCGCGTCTGGCGAGCGCGAAGCGATCGAGCGCATCATCCGCGACGCAACGCGCTACTACCGCTTCCAGGACGACCGCCGTGTCCAGATCATCCGGCGGCTCCGCCAACGCGTCGCGACCGGCCTCCCGGCGCCCCTCTTGAGCCTGCTCCGCCCGTTGGACCGTCTGCTGCCGTTCCGATGATCGCCGTCATCGATATGGGCATCAGCAATGTCGCCTCGGTGTTCCGGGCGCTGGAGCGGGTCGGCGCATCCTCCGTCGAGACGGCGCGGCCTGCGACGCTGGCGCGGGCGGCGGCCGTGCTGCTCCCCGGCGTCGGCGCCTTCGGCGACGGGATGGCGAGTCTCCGGCAGCAGGCGCTCGTCGAGCCGCTCCGCCGCGCTGTCGCCGCAGGCACGCCGATCCTCGGCATCTGCCTCGGGATGCAGCTTCTCGCCGAAGAAAGCGAGGAGCACGGGAGCCACAAGGGACTTGGTCTCGTGCGCGGGCGCGTCACGCGCCTCGCGCCCAGCGATCCGCGCTTTCGCGTGCCCAATATCGGCTGGTGCGATGTGACGCCGACGCGGCGCGGCGTGCTTTTCCCCGAGGCTCGCGGCGGCAGCTTCTATCATGTCCACAGCTATCGCCTGGAACCCGCCGACCCGTCTTGCGTCGCGGCGACGATCGACTATTCGGGTGAAGCCGTTCCCGTCGCGATCGAAGCCGGCAATCTCTTCGGCGTCCAGTTCCACACCGAGAAGAGCCAGGATGACGGCCTCGATCTCCTCGCGGCGTTCCTGGATCACCTGCGGCGGCAGGGGCGGACCAATTGACGGTGTATCCGCTGCGCCCATGACCCGCCCGCGTCTCATCCCCGTGCTGCTGCTGAAGCAGGGGGTCATCGTCCGCAGCCAGCTCTTCAAGGTGCATCAGGTCATCGGCAATCCGATGAGCACGATCGAACGCTTCTCCAACTGGAACGTCGATGAGCTCGTGCTTCTCGACATCAGCGGCGAGGATGTCCACGACCTGCGCCGGGACGACATCCAGCAGCGCTACCATGGGACATCGGCGCTGGACGTGCTGCGCGAGGTGGCGAAGGTCTCGTTCATGCCGCTCGCCTTCGGCGGCCGCGTGCGCAGCCCTGAGGATATCGCGGCACGCCTTGCCGCAGGCGCCGACAAGGTCATCATCAACACGGCGGCCCTCGCCGATCCTGGCTTCATCGATGCGGCATCGCGCCGGTTCGGCGCGCAATGCATCGTCGTCTCGATCGACGCCAGGCGACTCGGCCCGGGGCGGTATGAGGTCTTTGCCGCCGACGGGAGGCGGCCGACGGGGCGCGAGCCTGCTGCCTGGGCGCGCGAGGCGGAGGCGCGCGGCGCCGGCGAGATCCTGCTCAACGCGATCGACCGCGACGGCTCAGCGCAGGGCTATGATCTCGACCTCGTCCGCCAAGTGACACGCGCCGTCACGATCCCGGTCATCGCCTGTGGCGGCGTCGGCAAGTACGAGGATTTCGCGGCCGGAATCTGCGCGGGGGCCAGCGCCGTCGCGGCCGCCAACATCTTCCATTTCTATGAACTCTCTTATCCTTTCGCCAAGAAGGCCTGCCTCGATGCCGGCCTCGCCATGCGCCCGGTGAAGCTCAACAGCCGCTGGCAACGGCGCGAACCCAGCTATGACCGTGCCGCCGAGGACGCGCGCCTTGCCGAGCGGCGGCGCCAGGCGGCGGCGCGCGACTACGTGGCCGCGCGGCCGCGCGCGAACCGGCACAAGATCCGCTGGTGCAGACGCTGCGTTTATCCCTCGATCAGCGCGGCGCCGATGGAGTTCGACGAGGCGGGCGTCTGCATGGGTTGCCGCATGGCCGAGGTGAAGGCGGCGATTCCGCCGGCAGAATGGGCCAGGAGACGCGAGCTTCTGCGGCAGATCTTCGAGAAATACCGCTGCCGCGACGGCAGCCGGCACGACGTCGTGATCGCCGTCTCCGGCGGCAAGGATTCGTGGTTCCAAACGCATGTGGTAAAGCACGAATTCGGCCTCAATCCCCTGCTCGTCACCTATGACGGCAACAATTGGACGCCGGCGGGCTGGCGCAACATGCTGCGCATGAAGGAGGTCTTCGGCGTCGACCACATCGTCTACCGGCCGTCGGTCGAGGTTCTGAAAAAGCTGAACCGCCTCGCCTTCGCCGTGATGGGCGACATGAACTGGCACGCGCATGTCGGGATCACGACCGTGCCCGTGCGGATTGCGGCGCAGCACAAAATCCCGCTCGTCATCTGGGGCGAGCACGGCTATCTCGACCTCTGCGGCCAATTCTCCATGGACGATTTTCCGGAGATGAGCTACCGCGACCGGCTCGAGCATTTCGCGCGCGGCTATGAATGGAATTATTTCGTCGGGCGCGACGGGCTGACGGCGCAGGATCTGGCGGCCTGGCAATATCCCGGCGACGAGACGCTCTTCGAGCTCGATCTGCGCGGCCTCTATCTCGGCAATTACGTCTACTGGGAGGCGAACGAGCACACGAAGCTCATGATCGAAAAATACGGCTTCGAGGTGAGCGAGCAGCCTTTCGAGCGCACCTACCGGCGCATGTCGAATCTCGACGACATGCATGAGAACGGTGTCCACGACTATCTGAAGTTCATCAAATTCGGCTATGGCCGCTGCACCGACCATGTCTGCAAGGACATCCGCGCCGGCCTCATGGGCCGCGGCCAGGGCATCGCGCTCGTCAAGCAAATGGATCCCGTGAAGCCGAGCGATCTCAAGCGCTGGCTCGACTATGTCGGCATGGGCGAGGACGAGTTCGACCGCATCGCCGACACCTTCCGCGACCCGCGCGTCTGGCGCATGGGGCCGCATGGCTGGGAGAAGGACGAGCTCGATGCCGATAACGACGCGACGGGAGCGCCATGCTGACCGGTGCAAGACGCGTCGTCAGCGGCGCCCGCCGCTTCTTCGCCCCCGAGGCGCGGGCGAAGCGCTTGCTCGACCGCAGCATGCGCATCTTCGACGGCATCTACGCCGAATACTGGCGCGCCATCGTCCCCGATCGCGACTTGGCGCCGGACAAGGCGCAGTTCGACGCGGTGCGGCGCGACGGCTTCTGCATCATCCCGAACTATGTCGACGCCGCGACCGTCGCGGCGCTGCGCGCGGAGATCGAGGCCGTTCCGGGTTTTGCCACGGGACGCTACGACGGCCCCGTCAGCTTCCGCAATTTTCCCCATGACGGCATCTGCGGGCTGCAGATCACGGAAGCCCTCCCCATCGCGCACCGGCTCGTCGTCCAAAACGACGAGATGCACCGCTTGGCACGCGCGCTTTTCGGGGCAGAGTGCCATCTGACCGGGGCGACGGTGCTGAACAAATACGATCCCGAGCGCATCGATTCCTCCGCCGCGCCGCACTGGGACGATTGGCGCGTGCGGCTCAAGAGCTTTCTCTATGTGACCGATGTCGGCCCCGACAACGCGCCGACCCTCTACCTCCGCGGCAGCCATGAGCGGGTGCCGTGGCGGCGCGAGAAGGATTACGCCTCGCGCTTTCTGCCGACCGCCTCGGCAGGCGGTTCGTGGTACACGGTCGAGCCGCTCCAATTCGAGAAGGTGAGCTTTCTTGGCGCCGCCGGCACGCTCGTCATCTTCGATGCTCGCGGCCTCCACGCCGGAACCCAGCTCAAGTCCGGCCGCCGGATCATGCTGATGAGCATGTATACGACGCATCTGCCCTACGGTTTTCGCCCGTACTGACGCGGCGGCGATGCTGTTCAATTCGCATATCTTCGTCTTTGTCTTCCTGCCGCTGACGCTGGGCGGCTTTCTCCTCATTCGCGCGCTCGGGCTTGCGACCGGCGCCGTGCTCTGGCTGCTCGCCGCCTCGACGCTTTTCTACGGCTGGTGGAACCCAGCCTACCTCTGGCTCCTCTACGCCATCATGCTGGCGAATTACGGGCTCGGGCGGCTTCTCGCGGAAGCTCCGTTCTCGGAAGCATGGCGGCGGGCGCTGCTCGTCCTCGGGGTCGGCGGCAACCTCGCGGTCCTCGGCTGGTTCAAATATGCGAACTTCATCGTCGACAATCTGAACGCATTCGCCGGCACCGGCATCTCTCTGCAGCGAATCACCCTGCCGCTGGCGATCTCGTTCTTCATCTTTCAGAAGATCGCGTTTCTCGTCGACACCTATCGTCGCGAGACGCGCCCCAAGGATATCCTGCGATACAGCCTCTTCGTCGTCTTCTTCCCGCAACTCATCGCGGGTCCGATCGTCCGCTTCCAGGAGGTGGCGCCGCAATTCGAGGCTGACGCCGTTCTGCGCGGTCGCCGCCGCATGGGCGAGGATCTGGCGCTCGGCTTCACCATCTTCGGCATCGGCCTCTTCAAGAAGGTGATGATCGCCGACAGCATCGCGCAGTTCGCGACGCCCTTCTTCGACGCCGCCGCGAGCGGCACGCGGCTCGACCTCGTCGAGGCCTGGATCGGCGCCACCGCCTACGGCTTGCAGCTCTACTTCGATTTCTCCGGCTATTCGGAAATGGCCGTCGGCCTCGCCCGCATGGTCGGCATCCGCCTGCCGGTCAATTTCTGGTCGCCCTACAAGGCGACGAGCGTCATCGATTTCTGGCGCCGCTGGCACATCACCCTGTCGCGCTTTCTGCGCGACTATCTCTATATTCCGCTCGGAGGCAATCGGCGCGGCAAGGCGCGGCGCTACCTCAACGTGCTGCTGACCATGGCGCTCGGTGGGCTATGGCACGGCGCGAGCTGGAATTTCCTTGTCTGGGGAACGCTGCATGGCGCCTATCTCAGCATCAATCATCTCTGGCGGGCGCGCGGCGCAACAGGGCATGGCGGCGTCTGGTGGCGCCGCGCCGCAACCTTCGCCGCCGTGACCGTCGCCTGGGTCTTCTTCCGCGCCGCCAATCTGCCGACTGCGGTGGCGATTGTCGAAAGCATGGGCGGCCTCAACGGCATCTCGGTTCCAAAACGCCTCGCCGCCTCGGCACTGGCGAAGCTCCATCTGTTCCGCTTCGACGGCTTCCTGCCGCATGATCTCACCCCCTATGCGGTGCGCCCCTATGTGGTGCCGCTGACGCTTTCGCTGCTCCTCGCCTGCTGGCTGCTGCCGAACACCTTCGAGCTGACCGCGGGCTACCGGCCGGCAATCATGATCTATGGCGGCCGGCGCAGCGCGAGCCGCTGGTCCTGGCGGCCGAGCCCGGGCTGGGCGGCATTGGCAGCACTCGTGCTGGCGAGCGCGATCCTCGGCATGGGGGACGGCGTCTCGGAATTCCTCTACTTCCAATTCTGAGCCGCGCATGGCACCCGCCCGACCACATTTCCGCCGCTATGTTCTGTCGATGATGGCTCTCGTCATCGGTCCGCTGATCGCGGTCGGCGCCTTCGTCTTCGCGGTCGACCCGCTCTGGATCTCGCCCATCGATACCGGCATCACCCGCCTCTACTGCGTCAAGGATGAGCGCCAGAACAAGATCGACAAGGCGCGATTCGACAGCGCGCGCTACGATTCCGTCTTGCTCGCAAGCTCGCGCGGCAACAGCTTCGATTTCGGCACTGCCGGCTACCACACTTTCAACTTCGCCCTCGGCGGCATGTTCCCCTTCGAATACCAGCCGGTGCTCGACCTCTTCGCGCGCTATCAGGGCGAGCCGAAGACCGTGTTCCTGGCGCTCGATTTCTATGGAACGGCGGAGCCCACCAAGACGACCGACACCGACAAGCCGCCGCAATTCTTCATCGAGCGCCTCGCCGACCCCTTCTACCGATTGCGAAACACGCTGAGCTGGCAAGTGCTCGCTTACGCCGCATCCGATGTGACGAGCTGCGGCACGACGCCGGGCGGCTACGGCGTCTTCGACAGGACCGGCCGCATGCATGTCGGCCACCTGGCTTCACTGAAGGAATTCTTTCGCCGCGCCCGCGCCAATCTCAACTTCTACGGCCGCGAGCGCTACGGCGTCAGCTATACGTACAATGCCGAGCTGAAGGACATGCTGAAGCGCCTGCGCGATTCGCACCCGCACTCACGCTTCGTCGTGTTCACGACGCCGGAATCGGCGCCGATGTGGCGGCTCGTCATCGAGCATGGTCGGTTCGATGACTATGCGCGGTGGCTCGGCGAGATCGTCGAGGTGTTCGGCGAAGTTCACGATTTTCTAGGCTACAACAGCGTCACAACCGATTACGAAAACTTCTACGACGGCCACCACCTCTACCCCGAGATCGGCCGGCTCGTCGTCAAACGCGTGCTCGATCTGCCCGTTTCCGGCCACGAGGATTTCGGTGTCCGCGTCACGGCCGAGAACCTTGCCGATCACATCGCGCGCCAGCGCAGCCGCGGCCCGACCGACATCAGCGCGTATCAGCTCCTCTCGATGCGGACCCCTTCGAACCCCTCCCCTTAGCTTTGGAAACCGCCCACCCAATGTCGAGCGTCATGGCCCCGCCGCTTGCGCGATTCCCGCTGCTGCGCCGCATCCGCGCAGCGATCCGCCAATTGCTGCCTCCACCGGCCGATCCGATCCGCGCCTTCTTCGCCCTGCCGTACGAAGAACGCGTCGCCGCGGTGAAGCACCTCTACCGGCACGAGTCGAAGAAGCAGTATCTCGGCGACTGGTTCTCGTGGAGCGAGGCGCGCATCGAACACGAGATCAACAGCAATTTCCGGCCGTATTTCGATCTCGTCCTCGGCTACGCGCGTGTCATGCAGCCGGCCAGCATCCTGCAGCTCGGCAGCTACACCATGACCGAGAGCCGCTGTCTGGTGTGCGACGGCTTTCCCGGCCGAATCATCGCCAGCGACTATTCGGCCGAACATCTGCGCTACCTCGAGCGAGGCTTCGCCGGCACACGGTTCGGCGGCATTCAATTCCGCGTCGTCGATCTCGAGCAGCCGCGGCCGGACGACTTCGCCGATATCGCCATGATCGTCGCCATGGCCGTCTTGTCGAATATTCAGCCCGAGGGGCTGGAGCGGTTCTTCGCCGAGGTCGCCGCCAGCCCCGTCCAGTGCCTGCTCGTCGCCGACATGTACACGAAAGCCTCGCTGGGCATCGACCCGCGCACCGCCCGATCGGTACCGCTGCCCAATGTGCGCAACTGGTGCCATCCTTATCTCGCACTGGCGCGCAAGCATGGCCTGCAGTCGTTCTTCCTGCCCGATTTCACCTACTCCTCTTTTCTCGAGGCGCGCGGCATCTTCGTCATTCACCGCGGCATTCCCGTGGACACTCACGTCGCGGCGATCGGCGCGGCCAGCCGGCGATACATCGAGCGGCAGGACCTCATCTGGACGAGCTACGCCGCCGAGAGCTACGCCGGGCTCGAGGCTCGTTCAGCCGATTGACCGATGCGCGCAGCAATCGTCACGGATGCGTGGCTTGCCATGCGGGCGGCCGGGCGCGCGGCGCGATCCGAGATCGCGTTCCGCCGAAATCTCGCCTCGCCCGCGCTCCGCGGCCATACGGAGGCCTGCGACCTGCCGATCGAGGGCCGCTACATTTTCTCTTCGGAGCGCGGCGTCTTCAGCCTGCGCCGCGACATGCTGCGCAAGCTGACGAATATCCCGGCCTTCGGCATCGCGATCGCCGCCGACAAGATCTATCTCGCGACATGGCACGGCCAGGAGAGCCTGGTGCTGGAGGGGAGCCTGCCCGCCCTGCTCGGCGGCGGCGATTGCCGCTGGCGCGAGCTCTATCGCGTCCGCTATCTCACCGAGGCCGGAAGGATCCACCAGATCACAACGCAAGGCGAGGCGCTCTGGCTCGCCAACACGGCGCGCAACACCTATACGAAAATCGACCGACGGACCGGCGCATGGCTCGCGAATATCGGGCCGTTCCGCTGCTCCTTCGGCCATCCGATCCTCAACGACCACAATCACGTGAACAGCGTCTTCGCGCAGCCCAATTACCTGCTCTTCGCCGCCTTCAAGATCAACCGGGCATCGGCTTTCGGCGTCTGCGGCAAAGGCGTGATCCGGCTCTTTTCCTATCCCAATATGGGCGTGCATGATTGCATCATCGCCGGCGAGGACTTCCTGTTCTGCGATTCCTACCGCCTCTGGGAGGGCGACAATGGCGGCGTCGTCGTCAAGAACGGAACTGTTTGCGACCAGGCGTATTTTGACGCCAACCCCGCCTTCTTCGTCCGCGGCATTGCCGGACATGGTCCGGAGATGGTGATCGGCAATTCCCATGTCGGCGATGCGCGCGAGCGCTTCCGCGGCCGGGGGGCGCTGATCGTCGCAAAGAACGACCGCGTCGTGCACCGGATCGACCTGCCTTGCGCGCAGGTCTACGATATTCTGCGCGAGGACGGCACGCATTTCGACCGGCCGCCCGCCGCGACGAACTTCGAGGCGGCGAGCGCGCTCCTCGAGCGACATCTCGGACCCGCCGTCGAGGAATTCCCGCTCCGCGACGCCCTCAGTGGCGAGCGGCAGAAGAAGTTCGCGGCCAGCGACATCGGCGATGTCGCCGAGTATCTCGACGCCTGAGCAAAGCGCCTCGCGCGATGCGCGCCAGCTTTTCTCCATGCTCCGTCTGACTGAGATATTGAAGCTGCTCGATCGGCCGGCGCGGGCCTGGCTCGCCGCCTTCGTGCTGATCCAGGTGCTGGCAACCCTTCTTGAATCGATCGGCCTCGCTCTCATCTTCCTCTTGTTCAAGGTCATCGTTCATCCCGCGACGATCGGCGAGGTCGGCGCACTGTCGGCCTTGCAAAATGCGCTTGGGCGTCCGGCGGAAGCGATATTCCTCGCCCTGCTCTGTGCGCTCCTCTTTCTCACGCTCTTGATCAAGCTCCTGCTGCAGCTCGGCAGTGCCTGGCTGCGGCTCGGAATCGAATGGAAAATCCGCAACAGCCTCTCTCATCGGCTCTTCGACGCGTATCTGCGCGGCGGCTACGCCGCCCTGTCGCGGCGCAGTACCGGCGAGATCGTCAACACCGTCTGGACCGGTGTCGGCCAAGTCGGGATGAGCGCGATCGGCCTCGCGGATCTCGTCGGCGACGGCATGCTCGTCATCGCCATAAACGCGACCTTGCTCTATATGCAGCCCCGGCTGACCCTCGCCGCCCTCACCCTCATCGCGGTCGTCGCCGCCTGCTATGTCGGGCTCGGCCGCGCACATTTCGGGCGATGGGGGCGAAAATCGAAAGAGGCGAGCGAGCGCATGTTCGCCGCGGTCACGGAGCCTCTCGGCGGGATCAAGCAAATCAAGACGCTCGGCGTCGAGGCGTTCTTCGTCGATCGATTTCGCAGACAGGTCGCCGAGCTTGGCCGCCTCACGCGCCGCAACGCCTTCGCCGCACAATCGTTGAAGCCGCTTCTCGAACTCGTCGTGATCGCCGGGCTGCTCGGACCCATCGCCTTCCTGCTGCTGCGCGGCCTGCCCGTGGTCGAGGTCGTGCCGATTCTGGCCCTGTTCGGCAGCGCGGCCTATCGCCTGCTCCCGAGCTTCGTGCGGATGAGCAACGTGGTCCAGAGCCTGCAATTCGCGCGGCCGATGTTGTCGCTCGTTCAAGCCGATCTCGACCGCTTCGCACACCCGGCATCGCGTCCGGCACAGGAGATTGCGATACCGACGCTGCGCCACGAAATTCGGCTCGAGCGCGTGAGCTTCGCCTTCGATGGCGAGGCGGAACCGGTGCTGAGAGAGGTGAGCCTCACTATCCGGCGCGGCCAATCGGTGGCGCTCGTTGGCGCGTCGGGCGCTGGCAAGACGACATTGGTAGACATCATTCTCGGCCTTCACCAGCCGACGGCCGGCGTGGTCCGGATCGACGGCTGCCCCCTCCCGCCCGGTTGTCATCCCCGGCTCTTCGGCTATGTGCCGCAGGAAAGCTTTCTCATCAACGACACGATCAGACGAAATATCGCGCTCGGCGCCGCCCGGACCGACGATGCTGAGATTCGCCGTGCGATCGACGCCGCGTCGCTCGGAGACTTCGTCGCGAGCCTGCCCGATGGTCTCGACACGGTCGTGGGCGAACGCGGGCTGCGTCTCTCCGGCGGCCAGCGTCAGCGCCTCGCCATCGCCCGCGCGCTCTACAACAAGGCCGATGTGCTGATCCTCGACGAATCGACTTCTTCCCTCGACGCCACGACGGAAGCTGCTGTCGCCGAGGCGATCCATCGGCTGAAGGAGGCGCAGACGCTCATCATCATCGCGCATCGCCTCAGCACGGTGCGCAATTGCGATCGCCTCTTCTTCCTCGATGCCGGACGGATCGCCGACGAAGGCAGCTTCGCCGAGCTGTCGGCGCGCAACGCCGCCTTCCGCGCCATGGTGCGCGAGATGGAGCTCGCCGGCGCGCGCGCGCCGGCGATGAGGACGGCAGGATAGAAGGATGACCGCGATCGCAACTTCCGCGATTGGAGCGCCGCTCAGCGAGTGCGAGCTCTGCCCCGCGGATCTTCTCGCCGGCCAGGAAGCCGCCTTCGCGCGCGACATCGCGCGGCTGCAGGCGCGGCGCAGCGAGTTCGTCGAGGTCGCCTGCCCGGCTTGCGGCGACGCCCGGCGCCATCCCGCCTTCGCGAAATTCGGCTTCGACTTCGCGACTTGCGCCGAGTGCGGCACCATCTACATGACCCCGCGGCCCTCGCCCGCGCTGATGGCCGACTATTACGCCGCCTCCGAGAATTACGCCTATTGGGCAAAGCACATCTTCCCCGCCTCGGAACCGGCGCGCCGCGAGAAGATCCACAGACCCTGGCTCGAGCGGGTCGCCGGCTACTGCGCGCGGTTCGGGATCGACCGTCCCACTCTGGTCGAGATCGGGGCCGGCTTCGGCACCTTCGCGGCGCTCGCCGCATCCTCCGGGATCTTCGCCCGCGTGACGGCCGTCGAGCCGACGCCGGAAATGGCCGCGGCCTGCCGCGAGCGCGGCGTCGCCGTCATCGAGAAGCGCATCGAAGAGATCGGCGACGAGCTCGGCACGGTCGATGTGCTGGCCGCCTTCGAGGTCATCGAGCACCTCTTCGCGCCGCGGCTCTTCCTCGAGCAATGCGCGCGCCTGCTGCGGCCGGGCGGGCTTCTCGTCCTGTCCTGCCCCAACGGACAGGGCTTCGATATTGCGATGCTGGGCGCCAAGGCGCTCGCCGTCGATGCCGAGCATGTCAATCTGTTCAATCCGGCGTCGCTCGCGCGCCTCGTCGGTGCGCACAACTTCGCGGTGCTCGAAGCGACGACGCCGGGCCGCCTCGATGCCGAATTCGTGCGCGAGGCGGCGCTCGCCGGCGATATCGCGCTCGACCCGTTCCTCCAGCGCGTGCTGGTCGGCGAGTGGGAGCGGCTCGGCTGGCCATTCCAGCAGTTTCTTGCGGCGAACGGGCTCTCCTCGCATCTTTGGCTCGTCGCCCGCAGAGCGGAGGCACCGTGACGGGGAAGCCGGACAAGGCGAAACGCGACGCCGCCGAAGCCGCCGTGCGGTCCTGCTATGCTGGCTGGGCCGAGAATTATTTCGCCGATTATTATGCGAGCGAAGCGGCCTATCCGCCGGTGCATCAAAAGCTGGTACGCGACCTCGTCCGCGATTCCGGAGCCCGGACGCTGCTCGACGCCGGCTGCGGCCCCGCCTCGATGCTCCGCAGCCTCGCCGAGCTCGACATCGCGCTCTACGGCTTCGATCTGACGCCCGAGATGGTGGCCGAGGCGCGGCGCGTCATGGCGGCGCGCGGCGCGCCCAAAGAGCGCATTTGGCAGGGCAGCGTCGCCGATGCCGGCGCCTTCCGCGCGCCGTGCGGACCCGACCGCTTCGATGCCGCGATCTGCATCGGCGTGCTGCCGCATGTCCCGGCCGCGCTCGACGAGACGGTCATTGCCAATCTGCGTGGCGCGGTGCGACCCGGCGGACTCGTCGTCCTCGAGGCCCGCAATCAGCTCTTCGCCCTCTTTACCTTGAATCGCTATTCGCACGAGTTCTTCCTCGGCGAGCTGGTTCGCGCCGACCTGCTGCGCGAACGTGCGGGCAGCGAAACGGCGAGGCTCGACGAGGCGCTGGCCCAACTCGCAGAGCGGTTCCGGACCGACTTGCCACCGCCCCGGCGCGGCAAGGCCGGCGAGCCCGGCTACGACGAGGTGCTGTCGCGCACGCACAACCCGCTCCTCCTCAGAGAGCGCTTCGCGGCAGCCGGATTTTCCGAAGTGCAGCTCCTTTTCTATCACTTCCATTGCCTGCCGCCGATGCTGGAGCCGGGATTGCCGGCGCTCTTCCGCCGGCAGAGCCTTGCCATGGAGGATCCGACGGATTGGCGCGGCTACTTCATGGCCTCCGCCTTCCTTCTCGCGGGGAGGCGTGCGTGATCGCCGACATCCGCACGGATGGCTGGACGGCGCACTGTATTTGGGAGCACAGCGCCACGGTCCGCGAACTCTACGCGCGCCGCGCGCGCGGCGAAGCCGAGGAAATGGTATGCGCGGCGCAGGCTGCGGAGCTGCTGGCGCCGCTTGTCAGCCCCGGCGACAGCCTGCTCGACGCCGGCTGCGGCAGCGGCTATTTCTTCCATTCGCTGAAGCGCCGCGGCATCCCCGCCGAATATCACGGCATCGACGCTGCTCCCTCGCTCATCGCGATCGGTCAGCGCGAGTTGCCCAGGCACGGCCTCTCCGCGGACAGGCTGAAGGTCCTGCGCATCGAGGACCTCGACGGCGCGGTCGATCACGTGCTGTGCATGAACGTCCTCTCCAACATCGACAATTTCCATCGTCCCTTGGAACGGCTGCTGAAGCTCGCGCGGAAATCGCTGGTCCTGCGGGAATCGGCGAAGAATGGCGCCGAATACCGCTATGTGCGCGACGCGTATCTCGATCCCGGCGTCGATCTTTCCGTCCATGTCAACGCCTATGATGCCGGCGACATCGAAGATTTCATCGGCGCGCGCGGCTTCCGCGTCCGCCGGATCGCCGACCGCCGCAGCGGCGGGCTGCCGGAGATGGTGATCGACCACCCGCATTGGTGGACTTTCTTCCTGGCCGAGCGGATGTAGCCGATGTCCCGCATCGCCGGCCTCATCTCCCCGCGCGCCGCCGCGCGGCTGCCGCACATGACCGACGCGCTGTCCCATTCCGGACTGAGCAGGACCGGTGCGCTCGGCCATGCTGCTCTCGCCTGGCGCGGCACGGAAGAAGGGCGGTTCGCCCGGGCCCAAGACTGCATCGCCGTCATCGATGGCCGCATCCTCAACCGCCCTGCCCCGGAGGCGGCGGAGGACGCGGGCGACGCCGGCTTCTTCATCGCGCTCTACCGCCGCCACGGCTTCGTGGGCGCGCTCGAGAAGCTGATCGGCGATTTCGCCATCGCCCTCTACGACAAGGACGCCGACCGCCTGTTCCTCGGCCGCGACCGCGTCGGCGTCAAGCCGCTCTACTATGTCGAGCGGCCCGACCTCTTCGCCTTTGCCTCGCGGCCGCGGGCCCTTCTCGCGCTTCCCGAAGTGCCGGCGACGATCAATCGTCGCTTCGCGGCGCTGTTCGCCGCGTCGCACTACCGTGCGATCGACAATGCGCCTCACGACTCGCCTTACGCCGCGATCAAGCAGCTCCCCGCCGGCCACCTCCTGGAAGTCGCTGGCGGCAGCGCGCGAATTCGCCGGTGGTGGGATGTCGCCGAGGCCGAGGATTGGCGCGACGACGAGGCGACGCTGGCCGAGCGCTACCGCGAATTGCTGCAGGATGCCGTGCGGCTGCGCCTCTCGGCGGCATCGCGCCCCGGCTTCATGCTCTCGGGCGGCATGGACTCATCCTCGGTCCTCGCCACCGCTGTCGCCCTCACCGGTGCGAGGCAGCACGCCTATTCCAGCGTCTATGCCGACAAGACCTTCGACGAGAGCGATGACATCGGGCCGATGCTCGAGGAAAAGGTCGCGGCCTGGCGCCAAGTGCCGCTCGGCGACGACGTCGACGTCTTCGGTCTTGTCGCCGAGATGGTGGCGGCGCATGACGAGCCCGTCGCGACGGCGACGTGGCTGTCGCATTTCACGCTCTGCCGCCAGGCCGCGTCTGACGGAATCGAGACCCTTTTTGGCGGCCTCGGCGGCGACGAGCTCAACGCCGGAGAATACGAGTACTTCATCTTCCATTTCGCCGACCTGCGCGCCGAGCGCCGCGATGCGGAGCTGCGCCACGAGATCGCCTGCTGGGCGCGCCACCACGACCATCCGATTTTTCGCAAGAACGCCGCGGTCGCCGAAGCGGCCTTGGCGCGCCTCACCGATCCGGCCGCGCGCGGCCGCGTCAGGACCGATCGCGCGCGTCTTACGCGGTATTACGAGGCGCTCGATCCCGCCTGCTTCGACCTCTCGGATTTCGCGCCCGCGCTCGACCACCCGTTCACGAGCTGGCTCAAGAACCGGACATATCAAGACATCTTTCGCGAGACCGCGCCGTGCTGCCTGCGAGCGGAGGACCGACATGCCGCCCTCTTCGGTCTCGAACATTTCGACCCGTTCTTCGATCATCGGCTGGTCGAATTCATGTTCCGCGTGCCGGGATCGATGAAGATTCGCGACGGGGTGACGAAGCGCCTTCTGCGCGAGGCGATGCGCGGCATTCTTCCCGAGGCGACGCGGGCGCGCATCAAGAAGACAGGCTGGAACGCGCCCGCGCATCGCTGGTTCTCGGGGGCGAGGCTCGACCAACTGCGCGATCTCGTCGGCTCGCGCGCCTTCCGCGAGCGCGGCATCTACCGCCCGCGCGTCGTCGAGCGGCTGATCACCGAGCACGCCGCGATCGTCGCCGGCGGCGCGCCGCGCGAGAACCACATGATGTTCCTCTGGCAGCTCCTCAATCTCGAGACTTGGCTCGCGAGGATGCCCGAATCGGTGAGGACGCCTGCCTGATGCGGACCGCGCTCTTCGTCTTCTCCATCTTCCATTACTGGAAGGAGATGCACCCGGTGCCTCGGCATTTCGCCGCCGAGGGCTGGCGGGTCCATATCCTCATCGGCTGGTCGGGACCGTCCGCCGCCGCCGTGGCGGCGGAGTGCCGAGCGCTCGGCATGGCAGTCGACGAGGTCCCGCCGCCGCTCAATTACGGCGATCATCAGGCGCCGGCCGCGGCGGCGGCGGGCGAGGCGCCGCCGCCGCCGCGGGCACGCTCGGCGCGGCTCCCCGGCTTCATGCGACGCCGTCTGCACGCGCCACGGCGCCTCGCCGAGGGCATCGTCGCCTTTCACCGCGCCGGGCTCGCCAAACGTTATGCGCGACAATTCTTGACGGCGATCGCGCCCGACATCGTCTTCGGCGGGCCGTGGCAGGCGGCTGGCTCCTTCGACAACGGCTTTGCCCTCTGGTGCAACCGCAAGCGACTTCCCTATTGTTGCCTCTCCTTCTCTCCCTATCTCGGCGAGCCCAACAATATCGGCGGCAAATTCACACATCTCGCGCATGGCATGGCCGGCAACTACATCCGCCGCGACTACGATTGGATCAATCGCGCGATTGCCCGTCTCTTCCCCCACTGGACGCGCACCCGCGACGGCGTGACTATTTTCTATTGGGACCCGGTCCGCACCCTCGCCGCCAAGCTGCGCGGCCTCGTCGAACGCAATATCTGGCAGCGGCCCTCCGAGCGCTACGATGCGGTCTTCGTCTTCTCCGAATTCTCACGCCGCATGTTGCTCGAGGCGCGTTACGATCCGGCGAAGATCGTCGTCGCTGGCATGCCGGTGCTGGACGAGATCGTGGCGAAGCTCGGCGATGCGAAGCACCGCGCCGCGCTCTTCGCCCAGCTCGGGCTCGCCGTGGACGAGCCCTTCATTCTCTACAATGTCGAGCCCGGCCTCGAGCACAGCTACGTTCCGGCCGCCACGCATTGGCGGCGCTTCCATGAGCATATGGCGGCGCTGCGGGCGACCGGCATGAAAGTCGTGCTGTCGCTCCATCCGCTTTGCCGCAAGCAGGACTACCGCTTCGTCGAGGCGACGCCCGGCTTCAAGGTCGTCGATGTGCCATCGATCCACGAGCTCTATCCCTACTGCCGCTTCGTCGTCTCGCATTGCTGCTCGACCAATCTGCTCGCCGCAATCTTCGGCAAGCCGCTCGTCATCATGGATCACGACGGCATGACCCGCGAGGGCGCGCCACGCGCCGCGCTTTTTCGCATGCCGGATGCCCTCTACGCCTATTCCGTGGCCGAGCTCGGGGATCGGCTCGCCGAAGCGATGCGCCGTCCGCTGTCCCCGCCGCAGGGCGCAGAGGCGCTCGCCTGCAGGCGCATTCGCGAGGCGGTCGAGCAGCGGTTTTTCGCGGCGGCCCGACCGATGTCGGCCGGCCTTGTCGCCGCCGGGATCGCGGGCGAGTAGCGGAACCAGCGGTGCCGAACGCCCTCGATCTTCGCCTCCCCGGCGGCCGCAGCATCGCCGAGACGGTGCTGGCGCCGCTCGGCGGCGCGACGCTCAGCGTCGTCGATGTCGGGGCGCGCAACGGCATGTTCCGCCTGCCCGCCAGCTACGCGCGTCATGCCGAGCTCATCGGCTTCGAGCCGAACAAGGAAGAGCACGCGAAGCTGGTCGGACGGCGGACCGACGCCATTCTCGGCGGCGTGGCGATGCCACGCTTCCGCAAGGAGTCATTCTTCGATTGCGCGCTCTGGGACCGCGAGGAGGAGCGGCCGTTCTACATCACCGCCGGTGTCGGCGCAGCGACGATGATGGGGCAGGCCGATCCGCGCATTGCCGGGCGCATGTATCGCGGCCGGATCAACAAGGACGGCGGGCAGTCGATGTACGACCGCCATTTCGCCGTGCGCCAGACGGTGCCCGTCGCGTGCCGTCGGCTCGATGCTCTGCTCGCCCCGGACCATATCGTCGATTTTCTCAAAATCGATGTCGAAGGCGGCGAGCTGCGCGTCCTGCGCGGCGCCGAAGCGCTGCTGGCGCGGCACCGCATTCTCTTCATCCTCAGCGAATTCAACCTCGCGCCCTTCTATGCCGAGCATCCGAGCCTCGGCGATCAGCAGATCCATCTCGCCGAGCGCGGGTTTCGCCTTCTCGATTTCGACGCGCATGGCCGCCGCTACAGCCGCGATCCCACGGCGATCCCGGAAGAGAACGACCGCCGCCCGATTTACGGAGGCGATGCCTATTTCACCCTCGATCCCGACCGCATCCAACTCGCGGCGACGGAACTGCAACGCCTCGCCGCGGTGCATCTGGCGCTCAGCTTCCACTCCTTCGCCGTCTCGCTGCTGCGCGACGCGGCCCTTCTCCCGCCGCGGGAGATCGGCGCCATCGAGACGGCGCTGCGGCGCGTCCCGCTGGCGCGCCGCTTGACCGAGACCTGGAAGAACTTGCCGGCCAATGCCTATCGCCGCGTCGGCGGCCTCGGCCTCGCGCTGCGGCGCCTTGCAGGGGCGGGCCGATGACCCTGGGCGCTGCCTTGGCTGCGCTCACTTCTGCGCGCTGGCGGCGCGGCGCTGCCGCGGCACGGCTCGAGCGCACGGTGAAGCCTTGCATTCATTGCGGCGGCGAGGAGGCTTATGTGGTGCCGACCCGGGTCGTTCCCGATTTCGATCCGGCGAAGCTCGAACCCGCTTTGCGTCGCGCCTTCTTGATGAAGCAGAACGGCTACTGCGTCATCTGTGGCCTCTATCAGGATTTCAACCGCCTTGGCCCCGAGCATCTGAAGGCGCTGAACGCGCTCGGCAAGGATGCGCTGACGAGCGAGACGGCTTACGCCGCCTATCCGCCGCCGGCAGAGCACGTCGCCGCCTTCAATGCGCGCCACTTCGGCCGCCGGCTCGAACGCTGGAACGCGTTTTTCGCTGTCGAGCGCCCCAACATCGCATCGGCGCTCTTCCTGCGCGTCTGGTTCGGCGCCGCGCCGCGCTTTGTCGCGGACCGCTTTGGCGCCGCAACGGCCGGGCTCGACATGTCCGCCGTCTGCTTGCGCTACACGCAGGAGGCGCTGCCGCAATTCACCGCGCTCGATGGCGATATCAACGGCGTCCTCGACGGGCCGTTTTTGGCGACCGGTCCTTACGACGCGGTTTTCACCTTCCATATTCTCAACCATTCCTGCGATATCACGGCGGCGCTTCGGCAGATCCGCAATCTGCTCCGGCCGGGCGGCTTCGCGCTCTTCAGCAACGAGATCGAGCGCAAGCCCGCCAACCCCTTCCACAACATTCATCCGAGCGAGGTCCAGTTCGTCGCCCTCCTGCGCGAGGTCTTCGCGCGAATCGAGCGGATCGACGATTGCGAAGACGGGTTCGTGCCGCATGCCAGCCCCTTCACGGTGAAACATGACATTCCCGACATCGTCGCCTGGGCCTGACGGCAGGGCGGAGCCGTTTCCCTTCCTCATCGCCGAGATCGGCTCGGTGCATGACGGTTCCTACGGGAATGCGGTGAAGCTGATCGAGACGGCGGCGCGATGCGGCGCCGACGCCGTCAAGTTCCAGACGCATATCGCCGAGGCCGAGACGCTGACCGATGCCCCGGCGCCGGCCTATTTCACCGGCGAGCCGCGCTTTGCCTACTTCAAGCGGACCGCCTTCAGCCGCGAGCAATGGGCGGGGCTGAAGGCAGCTTGCGCCAGCGCGGGCGTCACCTTTCTCTCCTCGCCCTTCAGCATCGAAGCCGTCGATCTCCTCGAAGCGATCGGCGCCGGCGCCTACAAGATTCCATCGGGCGAGGTGACGAACCTGCCGCTCTTGGAGCGCGTCGCCGCCACCGGCAAACCCGCGCTCCTGTCCTCCGGCATGAGCTCCTGGGCCGAGCTCGACGCCGCCGTCGCCGTGCTGCGCCGCGGCGGCCCGCTCATGGTGATGCAGTGCAGCTCGGCCTATCCCTGCCCGCCCGAGCGCGTCGGCCTCAATGTGATCGGCGAGATGCGCATCCGCTACGGCGTGCCGGTCGGCTTCTCCGACCATTCGACAGGGCCCGCGGCGGCGCTGGCCGCCGTCGCGCTCGGCGCGCGCACGGTGGAGAAGCATCTGACCTTCTCGCGGCTCATGTACGGTTCGGATGCGGCCAACGCCATGGAGCCCGCCGATTTCGCCGCGCTGGCGCGACAACTGGACGAGGTCCGGAGGATGCTGGCTCATCCCGTCGACAAGGACGATCTCGAACCTTACGGCGAGATGAAGCGCGTCTTCGAGAAGAGCATCGTCGCCTCACGCCCGCTCGCCGCGGGCGCGGTTCTCGCGGCCGGCGATCTCGCCTTCAAGAAACCGGGCGACGGCATTCCGGTCTCGGAGCACCGCGCCGTCATCGGCCGCCGCCTCCGCCGCGCCGTGCCGCGGGACCACAAATTCAGCGAAGCCGATTTCGCGTGATGGCCGAACTATTCTCCACGCTTCTCTATCGGCAGCCGGGCGTCTGTGCGGCGAGCAGCGCCCCCGCGGCGAGAGCCGAACTCGATGAGCGACTCGAGGCGTATGAGGCGTTTGTCGATGTCTCGGACATCGCGCGCCAACTGGCCGACGTTCTCAGCGAGAGAGCCGACTCGCGCTTCGAGCAAGATGGCGGCTCTCAGCGCCTCGAGGACTCGATCGGTGATGCTCACGGATTTCTCGCGGCCATCCGCTCGGCGATCTGCTTCCGCGTCTCGGCCAATTCCCGCTCGGCCTTGTCGAGAGCGGCCAGGGTCGCCTGATGAGAGCGCGTCAGGGCGTCGAGCAAGCTTTCAATCTCGGCCTCGTCGGCCTCGGGATCGAATGCCGCGATCGAGCGGCGAACGAGCTCCGCCGTCGAGGTCCTTATGCGCCGCGCCTTGGCTTCCAAAGCTCGCCGCTCGGGTTTGGTCATAAGGACAACGACGCGCTCCGTCGCAAGCGCCATATCTTCTTTCCTTAACATGCAAAGCACATGCACATACTAGATGAGAGCGAGCATCGCGTGAAGAAGATCTGCGTCGTCATCGGCTCCAGGGCCAATTACAGCAGCATCAAATCGGCGCTGCGCGCCATCGCGGCGCATCCGGAGCTATCGCTGCAGATCGTCGCCGGCGCCTCGGCGCTGCTCGACCGGTATGGCGCCGTCGCGCGGCTCATCGAGCGCGACGGCTTCGCCATCGCCGCCAAGGTGCACATGCTGATCGAGGGCGAGACGCCGGTCACCATGGCGAAATCGACCGGCCTCGGCCTCCTCGAACTGCCGACCGTCTTCGCGACGCTCGCGCCCGACATCGTCCTCACCGTCGGCGACCGCTTCGAGACGATGGCGACGACCTTGGCGGCCGCCTATATGAACATTCCGATCGCGCATACGATGGGCGGCGAGGTCTCGGGCACCATCGACGAGAGCATCCGCCACGCGGTCACCAAATTCGCCCATCTCCATTTCCCGGCGAGCCGCGGTGCGCGCGAGCGCATCATCCGGCTCGGCGAGCCGGCCGAGACCGTGCACCTCGTCGGCTGCCCGCGCGTCGATCTCGTCGCCGAGATCCTCGGCGACGGCACGGCGCCGCTCGATGCCGCCATCTTCGATCTCGGCGTCGGCGACCGCCTCGATCTCGACGCGCCCTTCCTCCTCGTCTCGCAGCATCCGGTGACGACCGAATATGGCGAGGGCGAGCGGCAGATCACGACGACTCTCGAAGCGGTGCGCGAGATCGGCCTGCCCGCGATCGTGCTCTGGCCCAATGCCGATGCCGGATCCGAGGACATCGCGCGCGGCATCCGCAAGCTGCGCGAGCGCGGGCTCGCGCAGGGCATGCATTTTTTCAAGAATCTTCCGGTCGAGACCTATATCCGGCTGATGGCGCGCGCCGCCTGCCTCGTCGGAAACTCGTCGAGCGGCATCCGCGAGGGCGCCTATATCGGCACGCCCGTCGTCAACATCGGATCGCGCCAGGCCGGTCGCGAGCGCGGCCGCAACGTTCTCGACGTGCCGCACGAGAAGGATGCGATCGTTGCGGCGCTCCGCCGGCAAGCGGCGCAGCGCCGCTACCCGTCCGACACCATCTATGGCGATGGCGAGGCCGGCCGCCGCATCGCCGAGGTGCTGGCCGCAACCGGCCGCATCGACATCCAGAAGCGCATCACCTATTGAGGGGCGGCGCCATGATGCAGGATCTGCGTCAGCACGCGAACGAGCAGCGCTGGAATCTCGTCTACTGGGACCGGCGACGGCGCCATCGCGCGGCATTGCCGGCCCTTTCGGCCGCGGACGCCGCGCTGGTACGGCGCATCGAAGGCGAGGGCGGGGCGGCCACGTCCCTCGAGGATCTCGCGATCCCCGGAACCGCGGCGATGCTGGCGGCGGGCGATGCCTTGCAGCGGGCGATGGCAGGACGCGCCCCGGTCAAGGGCGGCTTCGGCGTGCAGGCGGCGGCCGAGGAAATCGGGCGCTATCCCGACCTCATCCGCTGGGGGCTCGACGAGCGGCTGCTGGCCATCGCCGAAAACTATATCGGGCTCCCAATCGTCTATCGCGGCTTGACCGTGCGGCGCGACATCGTCGGCGGCGACAAGGTCGAGACGCGTCTTCTGCATCGCGACAATGAGGACAACCGAATCCTCAAGATCATCGTCTATCTGAACGATGTGGACGAAAACGGCGGGCCGTTCGAGTTCATTCCGCGGCCGCTGACGCCGGCGTCCTGGCGCGTTCCGCACGACGGCTCGCGCGCGAGCGATGCCGCGATGGCCCGGCTCGTGCCGCCGGCGCGCTGGCGATGCTGCACCGGCAAGCGCGGCACCGCGGTTTTCGTCGATACCTGCCGCGTCTATCACCGCGGCCGCATCGCCGCGACCGCAGACCGCCTCGCGCTCTTTTTCTGCTACAACTCGGCGCGGCCGTTGTCGCCGCAATGGTGCGCGCCGCTCTTCGACCGCGCCGCCTTCATCGCCGCGGTGCCGGCGCTCTCTCCGGCGCAGCGCGCCGCCATTACGCCGCGATATTGATGAACAGCGCGATGAGCCGGCTCCTCGGGTCGACATGAAGACGCTGGCGCTCGACGCCGCCGCTCCGAGCACGGCAGCCGCCGTCCCGCGCGTGACGGCGCATCCCTACCGCGTCCTCGGGGCCTACCGGTTTCTCCTGGCGAGTCTCGTTCTCGTCAGCCATGCGAGCGGCTTCCTGCCCGGATTCGTCGGTCCCTTGGCCCTCGGCAATGTCGGCGTCCTCCTTTTCTTCGTCGTCTCCGGCTTCGTCATCTCCGAGGCGCTCGACATCTTCTACCGCCGCTCGACAACGAAGTTCCTGCTCAACCGCGCGCTCAAGATCTATCCCGCCTACCTCGCGGCGGTACCGGTCGCCTATGCCGCCCGGCTGTGGGCGGGCGAAACCGCCGATTGGAGCCCCTTCGGCATCGCCGTGAATTTGGGGCTCCTGCCCGCTTATCTTCCGCACGGCAACACGCTGCTCGTCATATCCGTCGCCTGGGCCGTCATCGTCGAATGTCAGTTCTATCTCCTCGCCGCCGCCGCCTTCGCAACGACGCGCCTTCTGCCGCGGATGCCCGTGCTTCCGCTCGCAGCTGCGGCATCGCTCATTCTCTATCTTTGGGTCTGGAGGAGCGGCGCGCAGGCGCGCTTTTACGGTGCCTTCCAATTCGCGCCGTTCTTCATCCTCGGCGCGCTCCTCTATTTCCGCCTTGCCCGCGGCGACGCACGCCTCTCGCTGCCCGCCGCGGTCGCCTTCCTTCTCGCGGTCCATGCATATTTCGGCTACAACGCGCGCGGGCTCGCGGCCGGCCCGTCCTTTCATGTGACGGCCTCGACGGCGATCTTCATCACCGTCTTCCTGCTCATGGTCGGACTTACGACGCTGCGCGCCTCGCGCGCCGCCGAGCGCATCGACAAGCGCCTCGGCGATCTCACCTACGCCCTCTATCTCGTCCATCCCTCGGTGATCTTCGCCGTCATCACGCTCCATCTCGGCAACAGCGCCGCCTTCGGCCTCACCGTCGCCGCGAGCTTCGCGCTTGCGGTCCTCATTCGCATTCTCGTCGAGCGGCCGATCGTCCGGCTGCGCAATTCGCTGCGCGGCTACCAGCTCTACGACCGATGAGCATCATTGCGCTCGTCCCGGCGCGCGGCGGCTCGAAGGCCATTCCGCGCAAGAACGCGGCGCCGCTCGGCGGCCGCCCCTTGCTCGCCTACACCGCCGATGCGGCCGCCGGCAGCCGCGCCATCAACCGCCGGCTCATCTCCACCGACGATCCCGCTCTCGCCGCGCTCGGGCGCAGCCTCGGCCTCGAAGCGCCGTTCCTGCGGCCGTCGGCGATCGCCGGCGACGACACGCCGATGATCGCGGTGATCGCCCATGCGCTCGAATGGCTCGAAGCGAACGGCACGGGTCCCATTGAAGCAATCGTCCTGCTGCAGCCGACCTCGCCCTTTCGCACGGCGCAGCATATCGACGAGGCCGTCGCGCTCTTCCAGGCGCGCGAGGCCGATTCGGTGGTCAGTGTCGTCGCGGTCCCGCACCAGTTCACGCCGACCTCGCTCATGCGGATGGAGGATGGGCGGGTGACGCCATACCTCGCCGCAACCCCGCAATCTTACCTGAGACAGAAAAAGGAGCGGCTCTGGGCCCGCAACGGCCCGGCCGTGCTGGTCCTGCGACCCGAGATCGTCCGCGCCGGCATGCTCTACACCGACCGCAGTTTCGGCTATGAGATGAGCCGCGAAGACTCGCTCGATATCGACGGTCCGGACGATCTGCGTCTGGCCGAGCTCCTTCTCGCCGACCGGGAGCGCCGCAATGCGCCATAAAGCCGCCAAAGTGGCGCGCCTGCCGGTCATCGGCCCCGCCATCATCGACCTCGCCCGCAGCCTGCGCGATCCCGAAACCGAAAGGGCAGTGCGGGCCGATCTGCGGCAAACGGCGCAGGAGCTTGCCTGGCTCCGCGCGGCGCTGCCTGAGCCGACGCTGGCGGCGAAGCGGCTTCTCATCGTCTCGCTCTCCGACATGGTCTATCAGCTGAAGATCGAGGCGATGCTGGGTGCGGCGCTGAAGCTCGCGGGCTGGCGGCCGATCATCCTCACCAACGCGCGGGCAAATACGCGGGCGCGACGCTATTTCGCAGCCTTCGGGATCGCGGATTTCCTCTATCTCGAGGATTTCGCGCCCACTGCCGAGGAGGCGGCGGAAGCCGAAGCCGAGGCGGCGCGGCTGCTGGCCGGCGCGCCCTCCTTCCAGGCGGTCAAGGCCTGGACCTTCGGAGGCTCCTGGATCGGCCCGCAGATTCTCTCGACCGTATCGCGTCGCCGGCTCGAAGGCGCACCCGATCCCGCCGAGGAGGCGACGCGCGGCGAGATCGCGACGCTGCTCCCGCAGGTGCTGCGGCGCGTCCGCGCGGCCGAGCGCGTCGTCGCGGCCGCGCGCGCCGATCTCGGCCTCGTCATCGAGGCCAATTACACGGTCTATGGCCCCTTCGTCGATCGCCTCATCGCCGGCGGCATCGCCGTCATCCAGGTGACGCAGCCCTGGCGCGACGATGCGCTCATCTTCAAGCGGCTGACGCGCGAGACCCGCCGCATGCATCCTTCCTCGGTCTCGCCCGAGAGTTTCGCGGCGGTACTGCGCCGGCCCTGGGGCATGGCGGAGGAGCGCGCGGTCGACGAGATTCTGGCGGCGCGCTACAGCGGCAAATGGTATCTGCAGCGCCGCAACCAACCCGACACCGAAGACGCCGATCCGGGCGCGCTGAAGCGCATGCTGGCGCTCGATCCCGGAAAGAAGATTGCCACCGTCTTCTCGCATGTGCTGTGGGATGCCAATCTCTTCTATGGCGAAGATCTCTTCGAGGATTATGGCGAGTGGTTCATCGAGACAGTGCGGGCCGCCGCGCGCAATCCCGCGCTCTCATGGCTGATCAAGCTGCACCCGGCCAATCTCTGGAAGCGCGCGCGCGACGGCGCGACCGGCGAATATTCCGAGCTGTCGCTCATTCGCCGGCGTCTCGGGGCGCTGCCGCCGCATGTGAGGCTGCTGCTGCCGGACACCCGTATTTCCACCGCCTCGCTCTTCGCCGCGAGCGATTTCGGAGTGACCGTACGCGGCACATGCGGGATGGAGCTCCCCTGCTTCGGGAAGGCGACGCTGACGGCGGGGACCGGACGCTATTCGGGCCTGGGCTTCACGGTCGATTCGAGCAGCCGAGCGGAATATCTGGGCCGCCTCGCGCGGCTCCAGGACGCGCCGCCGATGACGCCGCAGCTCGTCCTGCGGGCGCGGCGCCATGCGCATGCCGCCTTCATTCTGCGCCCCTGGTCGATGTCGAGCTTCCGGTCCGTGTTTCAAAGGCGCGAGCGCGGCGTCGGAGCGCTCGATCAGAATCTCGCCACTGTGGCGCGCTCCGTGGCCGAGCTGCGCGCCAATGGCGATCTGCACCGCTTCGCCGTCTGGGCCGCCGGGAATGACATCGACTATCTCGAATTGTGAGATCGGCGATCTTCGGCTCGTCGACCGGCTACGGCGGATCTTTCCCGACTCGCCATTGCGGCTCGGCGTGGATTGCTTGCGCCTCGGCGACCGCAGCATTCCCATCACCAACGGCATTCTCCGGTTTCGCACGGGCGACGGCTACAACGCCTCCTTCGCACGGCAATGGCACAAATTTGCGCGCGAGCAGATCGATGCGGTGAACGGGACCAGCCTGACGCGCGACCGCTTTCTCCGCGAAACCGAATGGCGTCTCGAGGATCTGCGCGGCGAGCTCGTTCTCGAAGCCGGCTGCGGCGCCGGGCGTTTCACCACGCTCCTCGCCGAGAGCGGCGCAGAGCTCGTCTCGTTCGACTACAGCACCGCAGTCGATGTCGCCGCCGCCAATCTCGGCGAAGGCAGCGGCGCCATCTTCCTGCAGGCCGATATTCTCGACATGCCATTCCGCGCCGGCGCCTTCGACCGCGTCTTCTGCCACGGCGTCCTTCAGCACACGCCCGATCCGGCGGCGGCGTTCCGCGCGCTCGATCGCGTCTTGCGCCCGGGCGGTCGCATCTCGGTCGATGTCTATTTGAAGGACGGCAAGATCCAGCCCTGGAAAGCGAAGTATCTGTGGCGGCCGCTCACGACACGGATCGAGCCCGAGCGCCTGCTGGCGTTCCTCGAATGGTTCATCCCGAAATGGCTGCCGCTCGACACGGCAATCAAGCGGATACCGTTTTTCGGCCGCTATCTCGGCGCGATCGTCCCCTGCTTCAACTATTTCTATACCGATCTCGGCCGGGCGGAGCGCCGGCGCTGGGCAATCATGGACACGTTCGACGCGTTGGCACCGGCCTACGACATTCCGGTGACGCTCGATGCGGTTCGCGGCTGGTTTCGCGCGGCCGGCTACCGCGATTTCATCGTCCGGGAAGGAGGCAACGGCGTCGTCGGCAACGGCCGAAAGCCGCTCGACCCATGACGGAACCGCAGCCCTATCCTGCGATGCAGTGGACCGACGCGCTCGCCGCGCGCTATTGGCGCTGGCAAGCGCAATTTCCCGACCAGTACTTCACGCATCGCTTCGGCGCTCTCATCGCGCGCCAGCTGCGGCCCTGGCTGAAAGGCCGCCGCAGCGTTCTCGACTACGGCTGCGGCCTCGGCTTCCTCGAGCCGCATCTGGCGGCACTCGGCATGGAGGTGAGCGCGACCGATATCTCGCCCGAGGCCGTCGCCGCCGCCAACGCGCGGAATCACGGTATCGCGGGGTTCCGCGGCGCCGTGCTTTTGGACGAACTGCTGGCGGCCGAGCGGCGTTACGACGCGGTCATATCCATCGAGGTCATCGAGCACCTTGCCGATGAGCATCTCGATGGCTTCCTCGACGCGCTGCGCCGGCTTCTCGCTCCCGGAGGCGTCGCCATCATCACGACGCCGCATGAAGAGGATCTCCGCGCCGCCGAGATCTATTGCCCCGCCTGCAACCACGTCTTTCACCGCTGGCAGCATCTGCGGAGCTGGTCGGGGCCGAGTTTGACCGCGGCCCTCGCGGCACGAGGGCTCGCCGTCGAGCGGGTGTTCGCCACGGATTTCGCACGAGCCCCTTGGCGGCAGCCGGGCGGCGCCGTGAAGCGGATGGCCAAGAGACTGCTCGGCCGTGCGCCCGCCGCGCCTCATCTCGTCTGCATCGCGCGCGGAGTCCTCTGATCCGATGTGCGGCATCGCCGGTCTGCACGGTCCTCAGCATGACGGCGCTATTCTCGCGATGAGCGAGCGCCTGCGCCATCGCGGCCCCGACGATGACGGCGTCTTCCGCGACGTCGAGGCGCGGCTCGCCCTCGCGATGCGACGCCTCGCCATCATCGATCTCGCCGGAGGCCATCAGCCGATGACGAGCGCGGACGGCCGCTTCGTCCTTGTCTATAATGGCGAGATCTACAACGCGCCGGAGCTGCGCGCCGCCCTCGAGGCGGTGGGGGAACGCTTCTCGACGGACCATTCCGACACCGAGCTGCTGCTGCGCCTTCTCATGTGCGAGGGCAAGAACGCGCTGCCGCGCCTCAACGGCATGTTCGCCTTCGCCCTTTATGACCGCGCCGCCGGAACCGTTCTCCTCGCCCGCGACCGCTTCGGCATCAAGCCGGTCTATTGGACGCGGGCCGCCGGCCGCTTCGCCTTCGCCTCCGAGCTGAAGGCGCTCCTCGCGCTGCCCTTTCTGGAGCGCCGCCTCGATCGCGCCAGCCTCTGGCATTACATGAGCCTCATGTATGTGCCCGGCCGGGCGACGATCCTCGATGGCGTGCAGCGCCTCGGCCCGGGCGAGTGCCTCAGCTACCGCCTCGCCGACGGCGAGGTCACGATCGAGCGCTGGTGGCGTCCTACGATCCGCCCCGACTACCGCACACCCGCTGCCGAATGGCCGTGGCGGCTTCGCCAAGCGTTGCGCGCGGCCGTCAAACGCTGGAGCCTTTCGGACGTGCCGATCGCCTGCTCGCTGTCGGGCGGGCTCGATTCGTCGAGCATCGTCGGCCTTCTTGCGGAGGGCGGGCTGACGCCGCGCACCTTCTCGGTCGGCTTTACCGGCGCAGGCGAGGGACAATGGAACGAGCTGCCCCAGGCGCGCGCGGTCGCCGAGCGCTGGGCGACACGGCACGAGGAGCTGATACTCGACCCCGAGAGCTTGCTCGACGACCTCGTCGCCATGGTCTGGCATCTCGACGAGCCTTATGGCGGCGGTCTTCCGTCATGGGCGGTCTTCAAGGCGATGGGGCGCGAGGTCAAGGTCGGCCTGACCGGTACCGGCGGCGACGAGCTCTTCGGAAATTACGGCAAGTGGACGCGGCTCGAAGGCGGAGGCTGGGCGCGGCTTTTCGGTGCGCGCGACATCGATGCGGAACGTTTCGCCGCGGATTTCGTCGATCGCTACTATTACCTCTCGGACGAGGAGAAACGGCGGCGGGTCCTCGCCGAGCCGGGAGCCGGCACGCCGCCCTCGACCGCCGCGCTCCTCTTTGCCCATTACCGCGAAGCCGAAGGCACCATCCGCGACCGCGTCGCCGCGACCGATATAGAGACGCAGCTCGCTGAGGAATTCCTGATGATGACCGACCGCTTCTCGATGGCGCATGCGCTGGAGGCGCGGACGCCCTTCCTCGATGCCGAATTCGCCGAGACGGCGCTTTCGGTGCCGGCCGAGCTGCGCACGGCACGCGGCGATCTGAAAGGCTTGCTGCGCCGCGCCGTGGCGCCGCTGTTGCCGCCGACGGTGCTCGCGGCGCCGAAGCGCGGCTTCGTCATTCCCTTGAAGCTGTGGCTACGCGGCCGCCTGCGGCCGCTGGCCGAGCGATTGCTGGCGCCGCGCCGCCTCGCCGAGCAGGGTATCTTCAAGCCGGAATTCCATGCCGCCTTCGTTCGCCCCCATGTCGAAGGAAAGGCCGATCACACAAACCGCGTCTGGGCCGCCATCATGTTCCAGCTCTGGCACATGGTCTTCATCGAGCGGTCGGGTGCGCCCGATTTCTCGCTCGCTGATCTCGTCGAGCGTTCCGCCGCGTGAAGATCCTGCATTTCTCGACCTCGGACAGCGAAGGGGGCTCGGCGCGTTCGGCGCGGCGGCTGCATCAGAGCCTGCGCCGACGCGGCCATGTCTCGCGCATGCTGGTCGGCACCCGCGCGAGCGAGGACGCGGATGCGGCCACTGTCCATGGCGGCGGGATGCGCCGCATTCTCGATCGCCTCGCCGAGGAAGCGACGCGGCGGGTCGGGCTGCAATATGTCTGGTATCCATCGGGCCGGCGCGTGCGGCGCCATCCTTGGGTCGCCGAGGCCGACATCGTCCAGCTCTACAACCTGCACGGCGGGTATCTAAGCCTCGGGCTGCTGCCGGCCTTGGCGCGCCGGGCAGCCATCGTCTGGCGCCTCTCCGACATGTGGGCGATGACCGGTCACTGCGCCTATGCGGGACCCTGCGAGCGCTGGCAGGCTGGTTGCGGCCGCTGCCCCGATCTCGCCAGCTATCCGCCGCTCGCCTTCGACACGAGCGCTCTCCTGTGGCGGCGGAAACGGCGCCTCTACGCCATGGCGCGGCCGACCATCGTCGCGCCTTCGCGTTGGATCGAGGATCTGGCCCGGCAGAGTCCCCTCTTCGCCGGCTGCGCCGTCCACCATATCGCGACGGCGGTCGACACGGCCGTATACCGCCCCATTCCGAGGCTGGCGGCGCGCGAGATCCTGGATTTGCCGAAGGAGCAGCAGCTCATCCTCTTCGCCGCGCACAGCGTCGATGACGATGCGCGCAAGGGCAGCGGCGCGGCCGTCGCGGCGCTGCAACGCATTCCGCCGCGGCAGGATCTCGCGGTCCTCCTGCTCGGCGGCGGCGGCGAGCGCTGGCAAGGCCGCATTCCCCACCCCGTCTTTCGCCTCGGCTTCATCCGCGACGAGCGGCTCCTCGCGGCCGCTTATACCGCCGCCGACCTCGCGCTTGCACCGGCAAGCGTCGAGAATTTGCCGAACGCCATTCTCGAAGCCATGGCGTGCGGCACTCCGGTCGTCGCCTTCGCCACCGGCGGCATCGGCGAGGCGGTGCGGCATCGCGAGACCGGCTGGCTTGCGCCGCCCGGCGACGACGCCGCCCTCGCCGACGGCATCCGCCATCTCCTCGCCGACACCGAGGAGCGCGCGCGGCTCTCGGCAGCCGGCATCGCACTCACGCGAACCACCTTCAGCGCGGACCGCGAAGCCAGCGAGTTCTTGGCCCTTTACGAGCGGCTTCGTGCCGCGCGGGCGGCGGCGTGATGCCCGACAGCGCCCCTTTTCGCGGGTCGTTCCCGCGCCTTCTCTTCATCACCCCGGCGGCGTTCAATCGCACGAGCGGCGGCGGCATCACATTCAGCAACTTGTTTCGGGGCTGGCCGAAAGACCGCATCGCGACGGTGCACAGTGATCCAACGCCGGTCACCACCGATATCTGCGAGCGCTACTACCGGCTGGGCGAGGCGGAGATCGCGACCTGGCTCCTGCTTCGCCGCCTGCGCGGCCCCGCAGCGTCGAGCGCTGCGGCGCTCGGCTCCGGCGCGGCAAATCCCCGCCTCCGACACCGCCTCAAATCGATCGTCTTCGGCGACGGGCTGCCGGAACGCGGCCATCTCTCTCCGCGGCTTCGTTCCTGGATTGCCGAGTATCGTCCCGACCTCATCTACACAATTCTGGGTGGGATCGGACTCATGGAGCTCATCGAGGCCGTTCGCCGGGACTTCGCCTTGCCGCTTGCCCTTCATTTCATGGACGATTGGCAAGCGGCGATCCATCGCGGCGGGTTTCTCTCGCCCTTGCAGCGCCGTCAGATGCAGAGGCTGGTCGCGCGGCTGGTCGCCGCGGCCGAGGTGCGTCTCGGCATTTGCGAGGCGATGTGCGAGGATTATGCGCGGCGTTGGGGCCGCTCCTTCACGCCGTTTCAGAATGCGGTCGACGTCGCGCGGTGGCGCGCCTTCGCCAAGCGCGATCTTGCTGTCGGAACGCCGATCCGCCTGCTCTATACGGGATCGGTCCTCGGCTTCGCGCAGGCGGCGAGCCTTGCCGATTGCTGCGCCGTCGTCGCCGCGCTCGCGGGCGAGGGTTTGGCGATCACCCTCGACATCCACAGCCCCTTGTCGCAAACGGCGCCGCTGCGCCATCGCCTCGAGTGCGGCGGCGCCGTCCGCATTCATGACACGATCGCCGCGGACGAGGACTATTTCCGCACCCTCGCTGCCGCCGATATCCTGCTGCTGCCGGTGAACTTCGATGCGCATTCGCAGCGCTACATCCGCCTCTCGATGCCGACCAAGGTGCCCGCCTATCTCGTCAGCGGCACGCCGGTGCTGGCCTATGGCCCGCCCGAGACGGCGCAGATCGCTTATGCGCGCGCCGGCGGCTGGGCGCATGTCGTCGACCGTCGCGACCCGGCGGCGCTCGGCGCGGCGATCCGGCGTCTGGCCAGCGACATGACGCTGCGCCGCCAACTCTCGGCGGCGCAGCGGAGCGCTGCCGCGCGGCACGATGCCGCGACCATCCGGCCGCGCTTCCAGGCGACGCTCGCCGGCGCGAGACGGCAGGTCTCTCATGCCTGAGCCGCTCAACGATAAGGTCCGCGCCTTCTGGGAGCGCGGCCCGGTCGGCACCGATTGGCGCATTACCGGCGCCGCCGAGCCGCGCTCTCCTGCCTGGTTCCAGCGCGTCGAGGACAATCGCTACGCCAATGAGCCGTTCATCCACGCCGTTGCGCAATTCACGCGCCATCGCGGCAAGCGTCTCCTCGAGATCGGCGTCGGCGCCGGCACCGATCATCTGCAATGGGCGCGCGCCGGCTGCTTCTGTCACGGCGTCGACCTGACGCAGGCGGCGATCGAGACGACGCGCGCGCATCTGGCGCTGCACGGCTTTTCCTCGGAGCTCCGGCGCATCGACGCCGAGGCGCTGCCTTTCGCCGATGGCAGCTTCGATCTCGTTTGGTCGTGGGGCGTGATCCACCATTCGGAGAACCCCGACCGCATTATCGCCGAGATCCACCGCGTGCTCAGGCCCGGCGGACTCTTCCTTGGCATGCTCTACAATCGCCGCTCGCTCTCGGTCTTCGCCGAATGGCTGAAGCACGGGCTCCTTGCCGGTAAGCCGTGGCGGAGCTTCGCCGACATTCTGTGGCACCATTTCGAAAGCGTAGGCACCAAGGCTTATACGCTGCGCGAGGTCGATCGGCTCTTCGCCGCCTTCCGCCGGCGCTCGCTCGCCACATATATGACGCCCTACGACCTCCAGCACTGGCCGCCGGCAATCGCCGCCTGGATGCCGCAGCGCTGGGGCATGTTCATCACCATCCGTGCGATGAAATAGATGTGCGGCCTCGCCGGGATCCTTTCCTTCGTGCCGGACCGTCAGCCGGTCGATTCGCGCCTCCTCCTTGACATGGGCGAGGCGGTCGCGCATCGCGGTCCCGATGGCGAAGGGTTATGGCTCGCCGAGGATGGGCGGATCGGCCTCGCGCACCGGCGCCTCGCCATCATCGATCTTTCCGCCGCGGCCGCCCAGCCGATGGCGAGCCGCGATGGCCGATTCCGGATCGTCTACAATGGCGAAATCTACAATCACCGCGAGATCCGCCGTGAGCTCGAGGCGCGCGGGCATACGCAATGGCGGACCGATCACTGCGACACCGAAGTCATCCTCAACGCCTTCGCCGAATGGGGCATCGCCTGCCTTCACCGTTTTCGCGGCATGTTCGCCTTCGCGCTGTGGGATGTGGCAGAGCGCCAGCTCTGGCTGGTGCGCGACCGCCTCGGCATCAAGCCGCTCTATTACGCGCCGGGCGAGCACGGGATCGCCTTCGCTTCGGAGATCAAGGCTCTGCTGCGCGATCCGAGTCTGCCGCGCGCCGTCGATGAGGAAGCGTTCTTCCACTTCCTTTCCTTTTTGACGGCGCCGGCGCCGCGCACGCTCTTCAAAGGCGTCCGCAAGCTGCCGGCGGCGCATTGGCTGCGCATCTCGGCCGACGGGGCGATGCGCGAGGAGCGTTGGTGGGATCCGCTCGACGAAGCGCAGGCCGCGACCGAGGAGACGGATGCAGCGCTGGCGGAGCGGCTTCTTGCGCTCCTGCGCGAGTCCATCCGCTATCACAAGGTCGCCGATGTCGGGCAAGGCGTGTTTCTTTCCGGCGGCATCGACTCGTCGACGAATCTCCGCCTTTTCGCCGAGGGCGAGAGTGGGCCCGTCCGCTCCTTCTCGATCGGCTATGCGGGCGCGCATACGAGCGTCGCCGACGAGCTGCCCTTCGCCCGCCTGATGGCGGAGAGCGTCGGCGCCGAGCATCACGAGCTGCGCCTCACGCAGGCCGACCTTCTCGATTTCCTGCCGCGCCTCGTCGAGCTTCAGGACGAACCGATCGCCGACCCGGTCTGCGTACCCGTGCATTTCGTGGCGAAGCTCGCGCGCGAGAACGGCGTCAAAGCCTGTCAGGTGGGCGAAGGCGCCGATGAGCTCTTTTGGGGATATCCAGGCTGGAAGACAGTAGACCGTTTGCAGCGCCTCAACGCGCTGCCGGTCCCGGCCGGGCTGAAGCGGATGGGAGTCGGCATTCTCGAAGGCGTCGGCCATGGCGCGCGCAGCTACACCGAGCTGCTGCGCCGCGCCGCCGCCGGCCAGTCGATCTTCTGGGGCGGCGCCGAGGCCTTCGGCGAGACGATGAAGCGGCGCCTTCTCTCGCCGCGCCTGCGCCGCGAATTCCAGGAGCTGAGCTCGTGGGACGTGCTGGCGCCGCTCCATCGGCGCTTCCATGAGCGCGCCGCGGAGCCGTCGATGCTCAACTGGATGACCTATCTCGATCTCAATTTGCGGCTTCCCGAGCTTTTGTTGATGCGCGTCGACAAAATGACCATGGCGGTCGGACTCGAGGCGCGGGTGCCCTATCTCGACCACGAGATCGTCGCCTTCGCGCTCGGCGTGCCGAGCGCCGCGAAGACCCGCAATGGCGAGCTGAAATATCTCCTGAAGCGCGCCGTCGCGTCGCTGCTGCCGCCGAAGATCCTCAACCGTCCGAAGCAAGGCTTCGGCGTGCCGGTGCGCGAATGGTTCTACGGCAAGCTCGGCCAGGAGACGCGGGCGACGCTCGACCGCTTCTGCCGCGATACCGATTTCCTCGACCGTGCCGAGGTGGAGGCACTGCTCGGCGAGGGCCGCGGCGCCCAGAGCTGGTATCTCCTCAATTTCGCGCTGTGGTGGGAATCGTATGTCGCTGCCTGAGGATTCCTATGGGCGCGCCAAACGGCTGGACTTCATCTGCGCTGCCATCGAGGCGCGCTCGCCGCGGCGCGTTCTCGATGTCGGCTGCGGCGCCGGGACCCAGCTCACGGCACCGCTGGCCGCGCGGTTCCCCGCGATCGAGATCACCGCGATCGACGAAGACCCGGACTCGCTCGCCTGGGCTCGCGAGCATGTCCGCGCGCGCAACATCCGCTTTCTCGCGCCTGCGGCGCTCGCGGCGGAGGAGCGCTTCGATCTCGTCATCGCCTCGGAGGTGCTGGAGCACGTCCCCGACCCTCCGGATTTCCTCCTCGCCTTGCGCGCCCGTCTCGATGAGCGAGCGCCGCTGCTTCTTACTGTCCCGAACGGATATGGCGGCTTCGAATGGCTGGCGCTCATCGAAGCCCTGCTCAACCTCTCCGGCGTTCAAGCGAGGCTCCGCCGGCTCAAAAGGCGCCAAGACAGCGGACTCAATGCGGCGCCGACGACGCTTGCCGTCAGCCCGCATATCAATTTTTTCGCCTTCGGCGAACTCGGACGGCTCTTCGCCGATCTCGGCTTCGCCGTCGAGCGCTATCGGCCGCGCACGGTTCTCTGCGGCTATCTTGCCGACAGCCTGTTGCGGCAGCCGCGCCTCGCCGCGTTGAACGCCGGGATCGCGGACAGGCTGCCGGCCTGGTGCGCCAGCGATTGGATGTTCGAGCTGCGCCCGGTCCGGCCACCGAGAGCCGCGCGATGGCGGCGCAGCGCCTGGGCCCGCTGGCGCAAGCGTCTCAACGAGCGGCGCTGGGGGCTGCGCTAGCATGATGGACCGGCGCTTCGCCCTGCTGCGGCGACTCCCGCCGAGCGCCGTCGCCCGACGCGCGCTCGGCGTCATCGAGCGGCGGCCGCGCGCGGCGGCGAAGCGGTTTCTCGATCAGCGTCGCAGCACCTACGGCGATATCGGAACGGCCGGCACGCTGCGGCCTCTTCTCCGCTCGGCCATCCCCTTCGAGACGGTACGGGCCGCCAGCTCATGGATTGCGCCTGCCGCGGCGCTCTATTGCCGCCACATCTTCGATCTCCTCGGCTCGGGCTGGGTCACGGTCGCGCATGGCGCCCCCTGCCGCGGCCTCGATGGCATCCGCTATGACGCCGCCTCGCCGGTATCGGCCGATCCGGACGGCGCGTGGCTCTGCGGCAGAATGCCGGCCGCGGCTCTTGCCGACAGCCGGCGCGTCTGGCGCCTCGTCGATCCCGGCTATCAGCCAATTGATTGGCAGCGCGACGTGAAGTCGGGGTTTCGCTGGAGCGACAGCGCGTGGTCGGCCGATTTGCCCATCGGCCACCTGCCCGGCGTCGATGTCAAGCTGCCCTGGGAGCTGGCGCGGATGCAGCACCTGTCGACCCTCGCCTGGGCCTATGCGCTCGCGGCTGCGGACGAGCCGGGGCTGGAGCCGGCCGAACGCTATCGCGCCGAGTTCCGCAACGTGGTGCTCGACTTTATCGCGACCAATCCGCCGCGCTTCGGCATCAACTGGCGCTGCACCATGGACGTCGCCATTCGCGCCGCCAATTGGGTCGCCGCCTACGATCTCTTTCGTCTGTTCGGCGCCGCCTTCGATGCGCCCTTCACGGCGATGCTGAGCGCGAGCCTTGCCGATCATGCGAGCCATATTCTCGCTCATCTCGAACTCTACCCCGAGGGCCGCGGCAATCATTACCTCGCCGATATCTGCGGCCTCGCCTTCATCGCGGCCGCCCTGCCGGAGAGCCCCGAGACCGACGCCTGGCTCGCCTTCGCCGCGCAGGAGCTCTGCATCGAGACCACGCATCAATTCGGCGCCGATGGCGCGACATTCGAGGGCTCGACGAGCTATCACCGCCTCGCTGCCGAGATGGTGGTGTTCGCGACGGCGCTGATGCTTGGTCTTCCCGAGGGTCGCCTCGCGGCATTGCGCGGCGCCGATCCTGGCTTGCTGCGCACGCGCCCGCGCCGGCGCCTCCAACCCGAGCGCCGCTTCCCCGATCGCGATCACCTGGCCCGCATCGCCGCCATGGCCGAATTCAGCCGCGCCGTCACCAAGCCGAACGGGCGCGTCGCGCAGATCGGCGACAATGACAGCGGCCGGTTCCTGAAGCTGCATCCCATTTTCACCACGCGCAGCGTCGCCGAAGCGCGCATCGTCTACGCCAATCTCGATGGCTATGACGGGCTGCCGGCGAATGCCGCCTATCTCGACGAGGAGATTCTCGACCACCGGCCGTTTGTCGCCGCCGCCGCGGCGCTAACGCGACGGCGCGACCTCGCCGACTTCGCCGGCACGGGCTGGCTCGATGCCGCCTTCGTCGAAGCGCTTGCGGGCAAGAACACCGGATCGGCGCCCATCGCGGCGGCACGCCGCAGCGCTCGGCCCGCCGCTCTCGAGATCGGCGCCGACCCGCAGCCCTGCCGCGAGATCGAGATCGTCGCCACAGGCCCCGATCTGCGCGGCGGTCTCTCGCTCGAGGCCTTTCCGGATTTCGGGCTCTGGATCGTCCGTTCGCGGCGCCTCTTCCTTGCGGTGCGCTGCGGTCCGCTCGGCTATGGCGGGCGCGGCGCGCACGACCACAACGACCAGCTCGCGATCGAGCTCGCAATCGACGGTACCGATTGGATCGCCGATCCGGGAAGCCCGATCTATACCGCCGACCGGCGGCTGCGGAACGCCTACCGCTCGGTTACGGCGCATTTCGCGCCCCGTTGCGAGGCGCGCGAGCCGGCGCGGCTCGACCTCGGCGATTTCTGGCTCGGCGACGAGGCGAAGGCGCAGTGCCTGCGCTTCGACGAGAACGGCTTCGTCGGCGAGCATCGCGGCTTCGGCGCCATCGTGCGGCGCCACATCGTGATCGGCGAGACGACGATCGTGGTGCGCGATTGCGGCCTCCCCTTCGAGGAGAGCGAGGCCCGGATTCGCTGCGTCGGCCAGCGCGCTCTCCTTGCCCGCTTCCCGCCCGCCGTGGCGTTCTCGCCGGGCTACGGCAAGCGCCATCGCGACCGCGCCATTACCGGCCCATGAGGCTGCTCATCCTCAGCTACATCTACGCGCCCGACCGCTCGCCTCGCGCCTATCGCTGGACCGCGCTTGCGGAGCGCTGGGCGGCACAGGGGCGGGAAGTGGAGGTCGTCGCCGCGTGGAAGGCGGGCGATGCGCGCTGCGAGGCGCAAGGAGGAGTCGTCATTCACCGCGTCGGCGGCGCAATCGTCGAGCGTCTTCGCGGCATGCTCCACCAAGCGAGCCACCGTGCCCAATCCGATATCGAGCATCCGACGCATACCAGAGTGAATCGGCTACGACGGGCGGCAAAGGCGGCCTACGCCCTCACTCTGAAGCAGCTCTTCTGGCCGGATTACGCCTTCCACTGGTACGGGCCGGCGCTGAGAAAAGCGCGCCGGCTGCTGCGCCAGCGCGGATTCGATGCGATCGTCACGGTATCCCATCCCTTCACCCCGCATCTCGTCGGCCTCGTGCTGAAACGCGCTCATCCGGAATTGCGGTGGGTTGCCGATATCGGCGATCCCTTCAGCCTGCTGCGCGAAATCCCGCTCAATAATGAGCGCCTTTACGGCCGATTGAACCGGCGCGTCGAGGCCGCGGTGCTGCATGGCAGCGATGCCGTCGCCGTCACCGTCGAAAGCTGCCGCGTCGCCTATGCCGAGGCCTTTCCCGAAAGCGTCGACAAGATTGCCGTCGTTCCGCCGTTGCTCTCGCTGCCAGCGGAAGGCCCCGCCGCCGATTTCGCGTTCGCGGATCGCGGCATTCACCTCGTTTGCATCGGCACCTTCTATCGTGCTCTCCGCGATCCCGAATATCTTCTTGTGCTCTTCGCGGCGCTGCGTCGTCGGCGGCCCGATCTTCACCTCCACATCTTCGGCGCGCTGAACGACTGCGCGCCGTCCATCGCCCGCCACCGCGCGGCGCTCGGCGGCAGCCTGCATCTCCATGGAATGGTATCGCGCGACAGCATCGCTGCCGCGATGCGTTCGGCCGACATCCTCGTCAATATCGGCAATCGCACCCCGCATCAGCTGCCAAGCAAGCTCGTCGAGTATGTGGCGGCGGCGCGGCCGATTCTGAACCTCGCCGCCGGCCCCGCCGACACTTCGGTCGCGTTCCTTGCCGAGCATCCCGCCGCGCTCACTGTCGATGCGGCAGGCGAGCCCGGGGAGGCGACAATCGCGGCGGTGCTCGCTTTCGTCGAGGCGCCGCCGCGCATCGACCCCGCCTCCGCACGGCGGATTGTCGAACCTTACGGCATCGAGCGAATCGGCGCGGCCTATGACAGGTTGATTGCGCCGGCCAAGGACGACGTCTCTGGCCCTGCGCCGAGCGGCGCCGCGAAGCCGATCCGCCTCCTTGTCAACGCCATTCATGCACGCGCCGGGGGCGGCCTCACCTATCTGCGCCAACTCCTGCCGCGGCTTGCACGCGAGGGCGGCTTCGACATCCATGTCGTGCCGCATCCGAGCCAAGCGCAGGCCTTCGCCGGACCCGGAATCCATGTTCACCCGATCGGCGCGCCGAGAGGGTGGCTGCCGCTCCTTCTCTGGGAGCAGATCGCGCTGCCGCTGCGGGCGCGGCGGATCGGCTACGATGTTGTCTTGTCGCCGGCGAATTTCGGGCCGCTCGCCCTCGGGCGGCAAGTGATCGTGCTGCAGAACGCTCTCGGCGTCGGCGCTTTCGAGCGGCGCTGGAGCAAGAAGCTCTACTGGTGGGCGCTTCGCCTCATGACACGGCTCTCGCTGCGCGGTGCCTGCCGCGCCATTGCCGTGTCGCGCTATGTCGCAGAGGAAACCGGTTCGGTGCGGCCGCCGACCGTCATTCATCACGGGGTCGATGAGACCTTCACGCCGAAGCCGAGCGTCGCGCCACATCCCTTTCTCCTCGCCGTAGGCGACCTCTACCTTCAGAAGAATCTCCATCGGCTCGTCGAGGCGCTGGCGATCATCCGCCGCGGGCGGCCAACTCTTGGCCTGCGCATTGCCGGCGCCGCGATCGACGGCGAATACGCCATGTCCTTGCGCAAGCAAGCGGCAGCGCTCGGCCTCGCCGATGCCGTCACCTTTCTCGGCCGCTGCCCGCAGGATGCGCTGATCGAGCTCTACCGGAGCTGTGCCGCCTTCGTCTTCCCCTCGCTGGAGGAGAGCTTCGGCATGCCGCTCGTCGAGGCGATGGCGTGCGGCGCCCCCATCGTCGCATCCCGGCGCGCCGCCATGCCGGAGATCGTCGGCGGCGCGGCGCTGCTCGTCGACCCGGAAGACACGCCTGCCCTTGCCGCAGCAATCGAGCGCGTCATCGGCGACGCGGCGCTGCGGCAGCGCCTCTGCGCCCTTGCGCTCGAACGCGCCCGCCACTTCTCGTGGCAGGACTGCGCTGCCCGGACCGCGGCGGTGCTGCGCGAGGCGGCGGGACGGAAGGCCGGCCAATGTGCGGCATAGCCGGCAGCACCGACGCCGCGCCCGAGGTGCTGACGGCGATGCAGGCTTGCCTGAGCCATCGCGGGCCCGACGGAAGCGGTCTCTGGCGCGACCCGACGAGCGGCGCCGGCCTCGTCCATACCCGGCTCGCCATCATCGACCTTTCGCCAGGCGGGGCGCAGCCGCAGCTCTCCGAGGATGGCCGCTTCGCCCTCACCTATAACGGGGAGATCTTCAATTACCGCCCGTTGCGCGCGGCTCTCGAAGCCGGCGGCGAACGTTTCCGAACCGAAAGCGATACCGAGGTGCTGCTGCGTCTCCTCCAGCGCCAAGGCGCCGCCGGTCTCGACCGGGTCGTCGGCATGTTCGCCTTTGCGCTTTGGGACCGCGAGCGGCACGAGCTGCTGCTCGGCCGCGATCGGCTCGGGATCAAGCCGCTTCTCTACGCCGCTCTTCCGGGCGGCGACCTCGCCTTCGCCTCGGAGATGGCGGCGCTGCGCCGTCATCCCGGACTCGACCTTGCCCTCGATCGCGTCGCCCTCTCGGAATATCTTGCCTGCCTTTACGTCCCGGCGCCGCGCACCATTCACCGCGGCATCCGCAAGCTTCCGCCCGGCCATGTCTTGCGTTGGGCACCGCAACGGCCCATCGCGATCGAGCGCTACTGGCAACCGGCATTCACTGGTGGGCGCGAGCTTGGATTGGACGATGCCGTCGAGGAGCTGATGCCGCTGCTCCGCCGCGCCATCGCCGACCATATGGTGGCCGATGTGCCGGTCGGCTGTTTTCTCTCGGGCGGCGTCGACAGCGCGGTCATCGCGGCGCTGATGGCCGAGGAGCTGCGGCAGCGCGGCGGGACGGCGCTCAGCACTTTCACGATGGGTTTCGACGAGGCGGCCTACGACGAGAGCGAGCCGGCGCGCGAGGTCGCCGCAAGGATCGGCAGCCGACACACCGAGCTGCGCGCCGGCGCGCATCTCGCCGATCGCGCGATGGCGATGGTCGCGCGTTTCGGCGAACCCTTCGGCAATCCGACGGCGCTCCTCGTCGAGGAACTGTCGCGCCAAGCGCGCGAGCACGTCACGGTGGCGCTTGTCGGCGACGGCGGCGACGAGGTCTTCGCCGGATATCCGCGCTATCGCGGAGGGCTCCTCGCGCAGCGCTATCGGCGGCTTCCGGCGATGCTGCGCGACGGCGTGGCGGCGCCGCTCGCCGCCTTCATTCCGGAGAGCAGCCGAGGCCTTCACGGCCTTCGCCGCGCCCGCGAGTTCCTGCAGGGCGCGGGCGCCCCCGACGCCGAGATGTATGCGGGCTGGGTCGAGTATTTCACAACAGAGGAACGCGCCGCGCTCCTCGGCGAGTCCGCGCCGCCGCGGAGTCCGATCGCCGCGCTCTACCGGGCGGCGCCATCGGCGGCGCCGCTCGACGCCATGCAGCAAACGGACCTGCTCTCCTTCCTGCCGGGCAACCTCCTCGCTTACGGCGATGCGATGAGCATGGCGCACGGGCTGGAGCTGCGCCTGCCCTTTCTCGACCATCGGCTCGTCGAGGCGGTCGGCCGGCTGTCGCCGGCGCTGCGCTTTGCGCGCGGCCAGAAGACGCTGCTGAAGGCGCTCGCGGCGCGCCTGCTGCCGCCCGCGATTCTGCGCCGACCGAAACGCGGCTTCAATCCGCCGATGGGCGTCTGGCTGCGCCGCGATTTGGCGCCGCTCGTGGCGGAGCGCCTCAAACCCCATCGCCTCGCGGCGCTGGGAATCGCCTGGGAGCCGGTCGAGCGGCTTCTGGCCGAGCATCGCCGCGGCTTGCGCGACCACGCCCTCAAAATCTGGGCTCTTCTCGTCCTCGACCTCTGGCACGCGCATGAGCAGGCCGCGTAATCTCCGCGCCGCATGCGCATTCTCTTCCTGACCGAGAACTATCCGCCCGAGACGAACGCCGCGGCGACGCGCGTCTACGAGAGGGCCGTCTACTGGGCGCGCTGGGGCCACGAGGTGACGGTCATCACCTCGGCGCCCAATTTTCCGCAAGGCAAGCTCTTCCCGGGCTACGCCAATCGCTGGCGTCAGCGCGAGCGCGCCGACGGCATCGAGGTCCTCCGGGTCAAGACCTTCATCGCCCGCAACGAGGGCGTCGTCCTGCGGACTCTCGATTTCCTCAGCTTCATGGCGAACGGCTATCTCGCCGGGCTTTTCGAGCGCCGGCCCGACGTCGTCGTCGCGACGTCGCCGCAATTCTTCACCGCCGTCGCCGGCTGGGCCATCGGCGCGTGCCGGCGCATCCCGTTCGTCTTCGAGCTGGGCGATCTGTGGCCGCGCTCGATCCTGGCCGTCGGCGCCCTGCGCAACGGCGCGGCGATCGCCGCCCTCGAGCGGCTCGAGCTCTTTCTTTACCGCCGCGCCCGCAAGGTCATCGCCTTGACCCAGGCGTTCAAGGACGATTTGACCCGCCGCGGGATTCGCCCGGACAAGATCACGGTGATCCGCAACGGCGTCGACCTGCCGCGCTACGCGCCGCGGCCGCGCGATGCGGTGCTTGCGCGCGCTTGGGGGCTCGCCGACGCCTTCGTCATCGGCTATCTCGGCACGCATGGCATGGCGCATGACCTGTCGCGCGTGCTCGACGCCGCGGCCTTGCTTCGCCCGTCGCCGACCCCGCGCTTCCTCTTCGTCGGCGCCGGCGCCGAGCGCGAACGGCTCATCATCGAGGCGAAGCGCCGCGGCCTCGACAACGTCGTCTTTCAGCCGATGCAGCCGAAGGAGACGATCTCTCGCGTGTGGTCGCTGTGCGACGTGGCTCTCGTCCACCTGAAGGACGCACCCGCCTTTGCCGAGGTCATTCCCTCGAAGATCTTCGAGGCGATGGCAATGGGATTGCCGATCCTCCTTGCTTCCCCGGACGGGGAAGCAAGGACGGTCCTCGAAGAGAGCGGAGCCGGCCTCTGGGTTCCCGCCGGCGATCCGGAAGCGCTCGCCGCCGCGATTCGGCGCCTCGCCGATGACGAGGGATTGCGCCGGCGGCTCGCTTCGGCCAGCCTCGCCGCGGCGCCCCGTCACAGCCGCGAGCGGCAGGCGCGCGCCGTTCTCGAAGCCCTCGCGGCGGCAAAAGACATGCCATGATGGCGCAGGTCATGCGCCGACACGCGTTCGGCGCGTAGCGCCAATCACGAAAAGGCGTTTGCCGGCCGTCGCGGCGGCCGCCAAGATGCAGCCCGCCACTCGGAGAGACGGTCGATGGTCGCGCTGTCGGGCATGGTGAGGGGGGGAACGGGACGGCTCAAGGAGCACCCGCGCCGCGTGCTGGCCACGGCCTGCGGCGCGCATGCGCTCCATGACGGATACACCGATCTGCTCTATGTGCTCCTCCCGATCTGGCAGACGGAATTCGCGCTCGGCTACGCCGCGGTCGGGGCGCTGCGTGCCATCTATGCCGGCGCCATGGCGGGTCTGCAGGTCCCGGCGGGCGTCCTGTCGCGCCGTCTCGGCGGCCCGGCGGTTCTGGTCGGCGGCACTGCGCTTGCCGCCCTCGCCTATCTCTTCGCCGGCGTCAGCACCGGCTTTCTCTTCCTTGCCGCGATGCTGATCCTCGGCGGGATCGGCTCCAGCACGCAGCACCCGATCGCTTCCAGCCTGGTTGCCCGCGCATATGAGGGGCGGAGCTCGCGTGCCGCGCTCGGCACCTACAATTTCGCTGGCGATCTCGGCAAGATGGCGCTGCCGGCGGCCACCGCCTGGCTGGTCAATCTCATGCCCTGGCGCCCCAGCATCATGGTGTTGGGCCTTGTCGGTCTCGCGGCGGCGGCGCTCATCGCCGGGCTGCTCCGCGGCGAAAGCGGCGCGCCTGCCGCGGCCGCGCCTTCGCATGCGGCGGCGACGACGGGAACGGCGAAAAGCGCCTCCATTCCGGCGCCCGGCGGCTTTCCGGTACTGCTCGTCATCGGCATCATCGATAGCGCGACGCGCATGGGCTTCCTGACGTTTCTGCCCTTCCTGCTGAAGGCCAAAGGCGCCGATGTGCCGATGGTCGGAATGGCGCTGACCCTGATCTTCGCCGGCGGCGCCGCCGGGAAGCTCGTCTGCGGGCTCTTGGGAGCGCGGCTCGGCGTGCTGGCGACGGTCTTCCTCACCGAGGGGCTGACCGCAGCCGGCATCCTGGCGCTGCTGCCGCTGCCGCTCGCCGGCGGGCTAGCGTTGCTGCCGGTCATCGGCGTCGCTCTCAACGGCACCTCGTCGGTGCTCTACGGCACCGTGCCGGAGCTCGTCCCGGCCGAGCGGCGCGAGCACGCCTTCGGCGTCTTCTACACGGGGACGATCGGCGGCGGCGCGCTTGCCCCCGTCCTCTATGGCCTCTTCAGCGATGCCGCCGGCGTGCCGCTCATGATGGTGCTCGTCGCCGCCATCGTGCTGACGACGCTGCCTCTCGCCTGGCGGCTGCGGCCGGCGCTGCGGCAGGTGGCGCGCTCGGGCGCGTGACCCGCATCGACCGGAGCCGCCCTTCCCCCTCATGAGCGTCCACCCCCTCGCCCGCGGCGGCGATCGCAGCATCGCGCGGCCCTTCACCTGCTACGCTCTGCTGTGGCTCTCCGGCGTCGCGCTGCGCCTGACGGTGCTGGCCGTCCCGCCGGTCGTGCCGCGCCTCCATGCCGACCTCCATCTCTCCGAGACCGAGATCGGCATGCTGTCAAGCGTCGTCTCGCTGCTCTTCGCGGTGGCAGCGCTGCCGGGATCGCTGCTGATCGCCCGCTTCGGCGCGGTGCCGACGCTGATCGTCGGCCTGCTGCTCAACGCGGCCGGCTCGGCGGCGCGCGCCGCCGTTCCGAACGCCGCGCTGCTTTATGCCGCGACCATCGTCATGGGGTGCGGCGTCGCGCTGATGCAGCCGGCGCTGCCGCCGCTCGTGCGCGCCTGGCTGCCGCGGCGCATCGGCTTCGGCACGGCGCTCTACAGCAATGGCTTGCTGGCCGGCGAAGTTCTGGTCGTGGCTCTCACGATTCCGGTGATCCTGCCGCTGACCGGCGGAAGCTGGCGCTGGAATTTCATCCTCTGGACCCTGCCGATCATCGCGACGCTGCTGCTGGTCGCGGTCCTCGCGCCGCGCCCGCCCGCGGCCCCCGGGGCAGCGCCGCGCCTCTGGTGGCCCGATTGGCGGCGGCCCTTCATCTGGCGCCTCGGTCTCATCCTCGGCTGCGTCAACAGCACCTATTTCGCGACCAACCATTTCCTTCCCGACTATTTGACGGCGGCGGGCAGCCCGCAGCTCATCGGCGCGGCGCTGACCGCGCTCAATTTCATGCAGCTTCCGGCTTCGGTGCTGATGCTGGTCTTCGCCGGCCGCCTCGCCTTGCAGCGCTGGGCCTATGTCGGAACGGGCGGCCTCGCTCTCCTCAGCATTCTCGGGATTGTGGCAACGCCCGGCGCATGGGTCGTCGTCTGGGCGGGAACGCTCGGCTTCGCCCTGGCGGCGGCGCTCATCCTCGGCCTTGCCGTGCCGGCGCTCGTCAGCAAGGCGGAGGACGTCCACCGCACTTCGGCCGGCATGTTCGCGATCAGCTATACCGTCGCCGTTCTGACGCCGATCCTCGGCGGGCTGCTCTGGGACGCGACCGGACTGCCCCTCGCCGGCTTCGCCCCCATCGGCCTCTGCGCCATCGCGGTCGCGGCGATCGCCGCCACGACGGAGTTCCGAGGCGAGGAGCGCTGAGGAAGGCGCCTCGTGTTGACGATGGCCGAGGCGGCTGGCTAGGCTCGCTGATCAAAACGGCCGCTCGCCCGTCGAAAGCGAGGCGGCGACCACACCGAGGGAGGGTGCCATGACGAGAGCGCTGCTGGCGCTGATCGCGGCGGCAACTGTGGCGCTGGCTTGCGCCGGCGCGGCCACGGCGCAGGAAGAGCTCAAGATCGGCGCCGTCGGCAGCCTGTCGGGCGGCGGCACCGCCTGGGGGCTCGCGATTCAGCGCGGGACCCAGATGGCTATCGATGAGGTCAATGCGGCGGGCGGGCTGAAGCTCGGCGACAAGACCTACAAGCCGCGGCTCGTCATGTATGACGACCAATACACCTCGACCGGCGGCAAGACGGCGGCCGAGCGGCTCGTCAATTCGGATGGCGTCAAATTCATCCTGGGTCCCGCGGGCTCGCCGCCGGCGCTCGCCGTCATCGGCGTCACCAATCCGGCGAAGGTCATCGTCCTCTCCGACGGCTATGCGCCGGCCATCCTCAAGAACGAGGCGAAGGCCGCCTACAATTTCCGCGCCCTCAACAGCAATGTCGAATTCACCCCGGCGATGATCGCCTGGCTCAAGCAGAATATGCCCGAGGTGAAGAAGATCGGCCTCGTCTGCACCAACGACGCCGTCGGCCAGGCGGCGCTGCCGCTCCTCATCGACGCCTACAAGAAGGCGGGCTACGAGGTCTGGTCCGAGCTCTATGACCGCGGCACCAAGGAATTCACGCCGCTGATGACGCGCATGATCGCGCAAGGCGTCGACCTCTTCGATCTCAACTTCAATGCGCCGACAGAGGCGGGGCTGCTGCTGAAACAGGCGCGGCAGGCGGGCTACAAGGGGCGCATCTGGCAGGTCGGCGGCCCCTCGGTCGACGAGATCATGGCGGTGGCGGGTCCGCTCGCCGACGGTTTTCTCTCCTATGACGTCTTCGATTTCGATTCGCCGGCGGCGGCGAAGTTCGTCGCCACCTACCACAAGCAATGGCCCGGCATCATCAATGCCCAGGCGCCGGCCTGGTACAACGCCGCGAAGGTTCTCTTCGAGGCCATGCGGCGCGCCGGCACGACCGATGTCGACAAGGTGCGCGACGCCTTGGAGAAGCTCGACGGCTACGATGCCGGGCTTTTCGGCCCCGTGCGCTGGGGCGGCATGGCCGATTACGGCGTCAATCACCAGCTCCTCCTGAAGTTCCTCATCGTCGAGGTGAAGGACGGCAAGCGCGTGACTCGCGCCGAGCTTCAGCCCGAGCAGCGTTGAGCGCGGGCGTGCGGCGGGCGGCGGAAGATCGCTCCTGAGCCGTGTTCACGCCGACGCTCCTCGCGCAAGTCGTCGTCAACGGCCTCAGCCTCGGCGCCATCTACGTGCTGGTCGCGCTGGGCTTCACGCTGCTCTTCGGCATCATGCGGGTGGTCAACTTCGCCCACGGCGCCTTCGCCGTGCTCGGCGGCTACGCTCTTTACTACCTCTACGGCCAGTACCGCCTGCCCTACATCCTCGCCGTGCCGCTCTCGGCGCTGCTCGTCGCCGTGATCTCGCTCCTGCTCGAGCGCTGCGTCTTCCGCTGGTTCTACCAGAAGATGTTCCAGAGCATGATCGGCCTGCTCGGGCTCAACATGGCGCTCGTCTTCGGCAGCGTCATCATCTGGGACACCTATGAGCGTGCGATCCCGCCAGCCTTCAACGGCATGCTGCAGCTCGGCGGCGTCATCCTGCCGCTCGACCGGCTGATGGTCGTCGCCATTGCCGCGGCGATTCTCGCCCTCTTCTGGCTGTTCATGAGCCGCTCGCGCTGGGGCCTCGCGATGCGGGCCGCGGCGCAGGATGTCGAGATCGCCGAGGCGCAAGGCATCGACACGCTCTCGACCTACCGCCTCGCCTTCTTCATCGCGATCTTCATGACGGCGTTGGCCGGCGGCCTCTATGCGCAGATCTATGCGCTCTCGCCCTTCATGGGCGACCGGCCGCTGGTCGTTGCCTTCATCGCCGTCATTCTCGGCGGCATGGGCAGCATCCCGGGCGCCGCGCTCGGCGGCCTCATTCTCGGCTTCACCGAGAGCTTTCTCTCGACCTTCTATGGCGCAACGCTGTCGGCCTTCGTCTCGTTCGGCGTCGTGATCCTTCTCCTCATCTTCCGCCCCTGGGGCCTCCTGGGCACGCCGGAGTAGCGGGATGGCGAGCGTCATCGGCGCGGCGGCCCGATCAACGCGTCCCCGGATCTCGGCGCTGCACGGCCTTGTCGCTGGTGCTGCCCTTCTCCTGGCGCTCTGGCCGCTCGTCTTCGGCAACAAATTCCTCCTCGCCTTGGCGACGCTCGTCGCGCTTTACGCGATCGGCGCCGCCAGCCTCCATCTCATCATCCGCACCGGCCATGTCTCCTTCGCCCATGCCGGCTTCATGGGCGTCGCGGGCTATGTTGCGGTGCTGAGCCAGATGCGCCTCGGCCTGCCCTTCGCCGCCGCGCTCCCGCTCGGCTGCCTTGCGGCGGCTACGGTGGCGCTGGCGATCGGGCCGCTCATCCTCCGCGTCACCGGCAAGTATTTCGTCCTCGTCACCTTTCTCTTCGGCGAGATCCTGCGCCTCGTCTTCACCGAGTGGACCGCGGTGACGGGCGGCTCAAACGGCATCTTCGACGTGCCGCCGCCGGCTCCAGTCTTCGCGACGCCGCTCGGCTTCTACTATCTCGCGCTCGGCGCGGCCGTGCTCTGCGTCGGCATCGTCGCCCGCATTCTCGGCTCGGAGATCGGCCGCACCATCGACGCGCTGCGCGAAGCCGAGCGTCTCGCCGAATGCTCGGGCGTGCCAGTCATCCGCTGGAAAGTCGCCGTCTTCGTCGTCGCCTGCGCGCTGGCCGGCGTTCAAGGCGTGCTCCAGGCGCACTATCTCCGCCTCATCGACCCCACCACCTTTAGTATCGTCGAATCGCTGAACCTCGTCGTCATGAACGTGATCGGCGGAATGCAGCGCCTCGCCGGCGCACTCATCGGCGCCCTCTTCCTGACGGCGTTGCCCGAGCTGCTGCGCGGCTATGTAGAGATGCAGCGAGTCTTCTTCGGCATCATCCTCATCATCGTCATGGCCGCCCTGCCCGGCGGCATCATCGAGATCGGCGCCCGCCTGCGGGCGCTGGGGAAGGCACGGTGAGCCGCCTCCTCGAAACGAGCGGGCTCAGCCGCAGCTTCGGCGGGCTGCGCGCCGTCGCCGGACTGAGCTTCGCGGTGGCGGAAGGCGAGATCCTGGGCCTCATCGGTCCCAACGGGGCCGGCAAGACGACGGCGATCAATCTCCTCAGCGGCGTCATCAAGCCCAATGCCGGGCGCGTCGTTTTCGCCGGCGAGGAGGTGACCGGGCTCCCCCCTCATCATCTGGCGCGCAAGGGGCTGGTGCGGACCTTCCAATCGACTGTCGTCTACGGCCATCGCACCGTCCGCGAGAACGCGCTGCGCGGCGCCTTTCTCGGCCTTTATCCCGGGGTCGTTCCGGCTTTCCTCGGCACCCTCCGCGCCCGTGCCCGCCGCCGCGAGACGGAAGACCGCATCGCCGAGCTGCTCGCCTGGTTCGGCCTCGACCATCTTGGCGAGGCGATTGCCGGCAGCCTTCCCTATGGCCGCCAGAAATCGCTCGGCATGGTCATCGCGCTCGCCGCCAGGCCGCGCCTCCTCATGCTGGACGAGCCGGTGGCCGGGCTGGCGGCAGAGGAGGCCGACCAGGTGCTGGAGACGATTCGGCGCATCCGCCAGCGCGGCGTGACCCTCATCGTCGTCGATCACAACATGCGCTTCATCTCGGGTCTTTGCGACCGCCTCGTCGTTCTCCATCACGGCCAGGAGCTGGCACAGGGAACCCCGCAGCAAGTGCTGGCGGACAGCGCCGTCATCGCTGCCTATCTCGGGCGCGGCCATGGCGCTGCTTGAAGTCGCCGATCTCGGCGTCCGCTATGGTCCGATCATCGGGACCGACGGCATCTCCTTCGCCCTGGACGACGGAGAGATTCTGGCCCTCGTCGGCAGCAACGGCGCCGGCAAGAGCAGCACGCTCAAAGCGATCCTCGGCATGGCGCCCTATCCTGCGGGCGCGATTTCCTTCGCGGGCGCGGCGCTTCGCGGGTGCAAGCCCTCCGAGATCGTGCGGCACGGCATCGGCTACGCGCCCGAGGGGCGCCGCGTCTTTTCCGCCATGTCGGTCAGCGAGAATCTGCGCGTCGGCGGCTTTGCGCGATCCGCCCACGACAACGCCGCGCGCATCCGGCGCCTCTATGACTATTTCCCGCGCCTGGCCGAGCGAGCGGGTCAGCGCGCCGGCAGCCTCAGCGGCGGCGAGCAGCAGATGCTCGCGATCGCCCGGGCGCTCATGCCGCGGCCGAGGCTTCTCCTGCTCGACGAACCCTCGCTCGGCCTCGCCCCGATCATCGTCGAGCGGATCGGCGAGATCCTGCGCGAGATTCAGGTGGCCGAGGGCCTCGCAGTGATCCTGGCCGAGCAGAACGCCAACTGGGCGCTGAGCCTCGCCGGGCGCGCCGTCATTCTCGAGCTCGGCAAGGTGGCGGCGACCGGCGCCGCCGCCGATCTGCTTCGCCGGCCCGAGATTCGCCGCGCCTATCTCGGCGCCTGAGCCGCGCCGACACCCCGCCAGCCATGTTGCGTCAGCGGGGCTGCCTCGCGGCGCAAGCGGCGGAAAAGTCTCGAAACTGCCGCGGTGCTGATGCAGGCTGTGCGGTCGCCGCAGCTTTCGGGAGAGTCGAACGCCCCATGACGGAAGCCGTAATCGTCGCGCGCCGTGGGCCCGCCCGGCTCCTCCTCGCGGTCGGCTCCTGCGCTGCAAGCACGGCGGCGGCCTTCGAATTCGCCGACCGACCGCTGGCGATCTTCGCGCATCGGCACCTGCACGGCGCCGCTATCTTCCCGGCGCTCACCCACATCCCCGAGGTCCTCGCCGGGCTCGCCGCCCTCATTCTCATCGCCTTCGCCCTCAGCCGGGCGCGCCGCCGGCTCTGGGGACCGCTCGGCATGGTGCTGCTGCGCTGCTCGGTCAGCCTCGCAGCGGCGCTGATGGTGAAGGACGAGCTCAAATACGTCTTCGGGCGGACCTGGCCCGAGACCTGGGTCAACAACAACCCCTCCTTCATCGGCAACGGCACCTTCGGCTTCTTTCCGCTCCACGGCGGGCAGGGTTGGGCGTCCTTTCCATCCGGCCACACGACGACTATTTGCGCCATCGCTGCCGTGCTCTGGGTGCATTGGCCGCGCTTCCGCTGGCTCTATGCGGCGGTGACGGCGCTCGTTGCCATCGGCCTTCTCGGCGCCGATTATCACTGGCTGAGCGACATCATCGCCGGCGGCTATCTCGGCGCCGCCTCCGGCGCCGTGGCGGCTTCGGCCGGCATGGGCCAAGCGGCGAGGCGCTGATGTATTTCGACCGTCGCTTGTGGGAAATGACGAAAGGCGTGCGCCTGCGCATCGCCGCGGCCGTCGCGCTCGGCCTCGCCGCGGCGGCGCTCGGCATCGCCCGGTTCGTGTTCCTCGGCATGCTGTTGGCGCGCGTCTTCGAGCGTGCGCCGCTGACGCAGCTCATGCCGCTCGCGGCGGCGGTCGCCGCCGCCGTCATCCTGCGCGCGCTCCTCGACCATTCCCGCACGACGATCGCCAATCGCAACGCGGCCCGCATCCAGGAGGCGCTGCGCGGTCGCCTCTACGATCGCATCGCCGCGCTCGGCCCCGCCTGGTTCGCCGGCGAGCGCACGGGCGGCGTCATGCTCGCGGTCGTCGACGGGGTCGAGCAGCTTCAGACCTTCTTCGGCCAATATCTGCCCCAGCTCAGCGTCGCCGCCCTGACGCCCGTCGCGATCTTCGCCGTCATCGCCTGGTGGGACGCGCCGGTTGCCGCGGTCATGCTCGGCTTCGCGCTGCTGGCGCTGGTCGCACCAATGGCGTTCCACCGGCTCGACAAACGCTCGAGCCTCGCGCGCTCGCAGGCGATGAAGGCCTTCGGCTCGGAATTCCTCGACGCCGTCCAAGGGCTCCCCACTTTGAAGGCCTTCGGTCAGAGCGCGGCCTTCGGCGAGAAGCTGGCGGCGAAGGCGCGCGCGCTGTCGGAGAGCACTTTCTGGGTCCTCTCGACGAGCCTCATGACGCGCGGCGTCACCGATGGGGCGATCGCGATCGGGGCCGCCGCCGCGCTGGCCCTCGGCGCCTGGCGCGTCGAGCAAGGCGCGATGAGCATCGCCGCGCTCCTCGTCGTTCTCATGGCCGGCACCGAGGTGTTCCGGCCGCTGCGCGATCTCCGCGCCGTCCTGCATCAGGGGATGGTCGGACAATCGGCGGCGAGCGCCATCCACGCTCTGCTCGAAGCGCGATCGGCGCTGCCGAGACATGTCCCCTCGCCTCGGGAAGAGGATGAAAGCGACGGGGAGCCGCCGCCCGCCTCGCCCGTCCGGGAAGCACGCCGGAACGCCGGGGCGGCCCTCACGCGCATGCGGGAGAGCGAGACGGCCCATGCGGTGCTCACGCCCGAGATCGAATTCGCCGATGTCCGCTTCGTCTATCCGGGCGGGCGGCGCGCCGCGCATGACGGCCTCTCCTTCAGCATCGGCGCAGGAGAGCGGGTCGGCATCGTCGGGCCGAGCGGCTCCGGGAAATCCTCGATCGCTCGCCTGCTGCTTCGCCTCCATGACCCGTCTTCGGGATGCATACGGATCGCCGGCCGCGATGTCCGCGAACTCGATCCCGAAGCCGTGCGGCGGATGATCGCCATCGTCCATCAGGACACCTACCTCTTTCACGGCACCGTCGAAGAGAACCTCCGCCTCGGCCGTCCTGATGCCGACAGCCAGGCAATCGAGGCGGCGGCGCGCGCCGCTAATGCCCATGAATTCATCGAGCGCCTGCCGCGGGGCTATGCGACCGTCATCGGCGAGCGCGGCGTCACCCTCTCGGGCGGCCAGCGCCAGCGCCTCGCCATCGCCCGCGCGCTGCTGCGCGACGCGCCGATCCTCATCCTCGACGAGGCGCTGTCCTCGGTTGACGCCGAGAACGAGGCGGTCATTCAGGAAGCGCTCGATCGCCTCGCCCAGGGCCGGACAACGCTGATTCTCGCGCATCGTCTGTCGAGCGTCATCGATGCCGACCGCATCATCGTGATCGAGGAGGGGCGTGCCGTCGAAGAGGGTCGCCATGCCGCGCTCATCCGCCGCGACGGCCCGTACCGTCGCCTCATGGGATCGCAGGCCGAAGATGCAGATATCGGATTGATCGGCGAGGAAGCGCCGACTTTGCCGTCGGCGCGGGCAATGTCAGACGGCGCCGCGCCCGAGGCGGCGGCCGAATCGCGGCTCGCCAGCGAGAGCACCCTGCGCTGGGGCGCGACCCTCGCCAGCCTCTTTCGCTTCGTTCGCCCGTGGCGCCGGCAGCTCGCCGCAATCGTCGGCTCCGGCATCGGCCGCGTCGCCGCGATGATCGGCGTCAGCGTCGTCAGCGCGCTGGCGGTCGGAGCCGTCAAGAGCGCGTTGCCCTTCGGCTGGCTGCTCCTCGCCCTTGCCCTGACCGCCCCGCTCGCCGGGCTGCTGCACTGGGTCGAATCCTGGCTCGCGCACGACATGGCCTATCGCCTTCTCGCCGAGATGCGGATCGACTTCTTCCGCAAGCTCGACAGCCTGGCGCCCGCCTATCTCCTGCGCCGCCGTTCGGGCGATCTCATCGCGCTGGCGACGCAGGATATCGAGACGATCGAGTATTTCTTCGCCCATACGGTAGGGCCGGCGGCGGTGGCAATCCTGGTGCCCACGGCGGTCCTCGCCGCTCTTGCGGCGATGGCTTGGCCGGTCGCTTTGGCTCTGCTGCCCTTCGTCCTCCATGCCGGGCTCGGCCCTGTCCTGGCGCGGCGACGGATCGACGCGCTCGGCGCGCAGGCGCGCGGCGCGCTGGCAAGCACCGCCGCCTATCTCACCGAAACCATCCAGGGCCTCGCCGATCTCATCGCCTTCCAGGCGGTAACGCGGCGGCGCGACGGTTTCGTGGCGCTGCTCCGCCGATACGGGACCCTCCGCCTTGCCGTCCAGACGGACCTCTCATGGCAAGGCGCACAGCTCGAGATCGTCTCCGGGCTCGGCGGCCTCGCAGTCGCCGTCGTCGGCGCCTATTGGGTGGCCGCGGGCGAGTTCGCGCCCACCACACTCCCCCTCCTCATCCTGCTCGCCGGCGCGTCGTTCCTGCCCATTTCCGAGATCGCGCAGGTCGGCCGGCAGCTGGCCGACACCATCGCCTCGACGCGGCGCCTCGATGCGGTCCATCGCGAGCGTCCGGCCGTCACGGATGGCACGCTCGAACCGCCGGCGCCCCGCGCCGGTTCGGCCATCGCCTTCGACCGCGTCGGGTTTACCTATCCAGAAGCGTGCCGGCCGGCCCTCTCGGGCATCCGGCTCGACATTCCCCCGGGCGCCACCGTCGCGCTCGTCGGCCCCTCGGGAGCCGGCAAGACGACGATCGCCAATCTGCTGCTGCGCTTCTGGGATCCCACGGAGGGGAAGATCCGCGTCGACGGCGTCGATTTGCGCCGCTGCCGCCTCGATCATTTGCGGCGCCGCATCGCGCTCGTCGCGCAGGACACCTACCTCTTCAACGACACGCTGCGCGCCAATGTCCTGCTGGCGCGGCCCGATGCCGATGAGGAGGCGGTCCGCCGCGCCCTGGCGCAGGCAGCGCTCGGCGATTTCGTCGCCTCCTTGCCGGACGGGCTCGAGACGCGGGTCGGCGAGCGCGGGGTTCAGCTCTCGGGCGGGCAGCGCCAGCGCGTCGCCATCGCGCGCGCGTTCCTGAAGAACGCGCCGACGCTCATCCTCGACGAGGCGACCTCGCATCTCGACGCGCTCAGCGAGGCGCAGGTGCGCGATGCGCTCGCCGCCTTGATGCAGGGGCGCACGACCATCGTCATCGCCCATCGCCTGTCGACGGTGCGCAACGCCGATCTCATCGTCGTGCTCGACGGCGGACGGATCGTCGAGGCCGGTTCCCATGCCGAGCTGTTGGCGCGCGAGGGGCTCTATGCCCGCCTCGTCCAGCGCCAAATCGCGGGCGCGCGCGCCGAGGTCGCAGAGTAGCCGCGCCGTCGCGGATCAAGGCTGGAGCGGAAAGGTGACCGTCATTGTTGTCCCTCTGCCGGGCTCGCTCGCCTGCGACAGGGCGCCGCCGATCTGATCGACGAGGGACGTAATGAGGCCGAGCCCGGCACCCCGCCGGCGCGCGGGCGCCATGCCGCGCCCATTATCGGCGACGACGAGCCGTCCCTCGCCGCGATCGGGATTGACGGCGAGGCTCACCGCGATCACCCCGCCCGCCTCGCCGAATGCATGCTTCAAGCTGTTCGTCACCAGCTCGTTGAGGACGAGGCCGAGGCGAACGGCGGTGCGGACCGGGACGGCGGCATTGGCGAAGCTTCGGTCGATGCGAACGTTCTCCGGACCATGCATATTGGCGCACAGGTCCGAGAGGTAGGAACCGAGGCTGATATCCTCCTCGACCTCGCGGAGCGACAGGCGCTCATGGGCGAGCACGATTGCGCTCGTCCGCTCGAGGACATGCGCGAGGCGCTGCTTGGCGACGGGATCGGCGACGGCGCGGCTGGCGGTCTGAAGCAAGCCCATGATGCTCTGGAAGTTGTTGGCGATCCGATGCTGAAGCTCGCGAAACAGGAGCTCGCGTTCTTCGAGCAGAATGGCGCGTTCGATATGGGTCGAGGCTACCGCCGCGGCCCGGCGCTTGCTCTCGATGGCATCGCCGAGGACGCCGGCAAATCCGAGCAGAAACTCCTCATCGTCCTTGGTGAAGCGGCGCGGCGAAGCGCTGTCGACCTCGAGGACGCCCCAGGCCCGATCATCGGTCAGGATGGGCACATTGAGGAGCGAGACGATGCCGTGCGCGCGCAGAAGGTCGGACCGTTTGAAGGCGCGGCTCGCGGGCAAATTCGCGATTCGGACCGAGCGGCGCGTGCGGAACGAGCGTCCCGGCGGCGAGGCCATATCGCTCGGCAATGATGCCTGGCCGACGACACCCTCATGCCAGCCGACACCGGCGCAGATGAGGAGATCATCCGTTTCCGCCCGGTACTCCAGCACCTTGACGCGCGCGACGCCCATACCTTCCGCCACCCGCTCGGTCGCGCGTTGCAAGAGCGATGCGGGATCGCTGCTGCCGAGCGCATCTTTGCTGAAGGCGATGGCGACGCGGTGATACTGTCTGAGACGGTCTCGGCTTCCAGGAGCGTCAGCGACATCGCCTGTTGTGCGACGACGCGGCATGTCCGCTCAACGGGAACGGCATAAAACGGTTCCTTCAAACTACAATTCGGGGAGAGACGGCGTGCACGAGCAAAGCCGGCGAGCAGAGAGGCTGCTCTGCATCCTGTCCTTCACGCCCTGGCGCTGACCGTCTCGAACGCGGCGCCGAGAATGTCCATGGCGCGGTCGATCTGATCGGCGCTCGTCGTCGCCGGCGGCACGAAGCGCAGCACGCTGCCGTTCCGGCGCAGGCTGAAAATGAGGCCGCGCTCGAAGCAGTAGCGGCCGATCGCGCGCCCCTCCTCGCAGGCGGGCTCCTTCCGCTGGCGATCGCGCACGAGCTCGACACCGATGAGCTGGCCGCGGCCGCGGACATCGCCGATCATCTCGTAGCGCTGCATCAGGCTCGCGAGGCGCTCGCGCATTCGGGTCCCGATGGCGCGCGCCTTGGCCGGCACGTCCTCCCCCTCGATTACGTCGAGGCTGGCGATGCCGCGGCGCAGATGAGCGGATCGTTGCTGTGCGAATGCGTCGCGGCGTAGCCGGCGGCAACCACCTTCTCTTCGATCTCGGCGCATGTGGTGACGGCGCTGATCCCGACGCCGCCGCCGAAATGCTTCGCAAGCGTCACGATATCGGGAACGATGCCATCGCGCTCGAAGCCGAACATCGCGCCGAGCTTGCCGAGCCCGGTCTGCTCCTCGTCGAGGATGAGCAGCATGCCGCGCTCGCGGCACAGCTCCTGCAGGCGCTTCAGCCAGCCGGGCGGCGGCTCGACGACGCCGCCGGCGCTGAAGAGCGGCTCGGTGATGACGGCGGCGGGTCGACCCGTCGATTGCGCATCGATCAGCTCGAAGCTGGTCTTGAGGCAGGCGAACTCGCATGCGGGGAAGGTCTGGTTGAGCGGGCAACGGTAGCAATAAGGCGCCACCATCGCGCAGGTGCCGCCCGGCAGCTCGCCATGCCCGGCATGCCAACCGGCGAAGGTGACGGCGCGCGTTGCATCGGAGAGGCCGTGGAAGCTGAGATGCGGGCTGGCGATCTCGCGGCCGCCCGTATATTTCCGCGCGATCATCATCGCCATCTCATTGGCGTCCGACCCCGATTCCCCGAACAGGCTCTTTTGCAGCGGCGCCGGCATGATGGCGCCGAGCCGGGCCGCAAGCTCGATCTCCTTGACATTGTAATGGCTGCTGTGGGCGTGCAGCATCGTCTCGCACGCCTCCTTGATGGCGGCGACGACCGTCGGGTGGTTGTGGCCCAGCGCCGCGCACATCTGGCCCGAATTGAAGTCGAGATACTCCTTGCCGTTGACATCGACGACCGTCGAGCCCTTGGCCGAGGCGAAGACCGGGCCTTCCGCCGTTTTCTTGTCCATCCGGGCGCGAAACGAATAGCGCGCCGCCTTCTCCAGAAGCTCGGCTTCGCTGCGATACGGCTGCGGCATGGCCCGCCCCTCCTCTAATGCCGCGCATCGGCGGCCGGCTGACGAGATTAACCGTTCCGACATCGATCCGAAACCGGCAGGGCAGCGCCGAGCAGGATCGCTTCCGATCGGAGCCGCGCGTATAGTCCCATGCATGGATCTGGCAGTCAGCCGCGAGGGCTGGGCATTCTGGCGCGGCGCGCGCTTGCGTTGCGCCCTCGGTCGCGGCGGGGTGAGCGCCCGCAAGTGCGAGGGCGATGGGACGACGCCCGTCGGGTCCTGGCCCATGCGCCGCCTTCTCTACCGCGCCGACCGCGTCGACCGGCCGACCACCTTCCTGGCAGCCTCGCCCATCGCACCGGATGACGGCTGGTGCGATGCGCCCGCCGACCGCAACTACAATCGCCCGGTGAAACTCCCCTATGCCGCAAGCGCCGAGTGCCTGTGGCGCGAGGACCGCATCTACGATCTTGTCGTGCCGCTCGGCTACAACGATGCCCCGGCCGTCCCGGGCGCCGGCAGCGCTATCTTCCTCCATCTGGCGCAGGCCGATTTCGCGCCGACCGCGGGATGCGTCGCGCTGGCGCTGCCCGACCTGCTGGCCGTCCTCGCCGAGGCCGACGAAACCTCGCTCGTTGTCATCGAAGAAAGCTGAGAAACCAGAGACATGTCCGCCCTTCCGGAAAAACACTGGCTTCCTCCCGAATGCCGCGCCGTCGTCGATGAGGCCGAAGCGCGGCTGCTCTCGAACAGCGCCGACCAGATCGAGACGCGGCTCATGGGGCTCATCGACGCGCATGAGCGCCACATGGACTTCGAGAGCATCGGCCTCAACGCCGGGACGAATGTGATGAACCCGCGCGCGGCGGCGCTGCTGTCGCGCTCGCTCGGCAACCGCCCGTCGCTGGGGTATCCCGGCGACAAATACGAGATGGGAATGGAATTCGCCGAGCAGATCGAGGTGATGACGGAGGGGCTGGTCCGCCGCCTCTTCGGCGCCCCTTATGCCGAAATCCGCGTCGGCTCCGGCGCGCTGGCCAATCTCTACGCCTTCATGGCGACCTACCGGCCGGGCGACCGCATCATGGCCTTCCCCGCCGAAATGGGCGGCCATGTCACGCATCACCGAGCGGGCGCCGCGGGGCTTTACGGCATCGAGACGCACCCTGTGCCCTATGAGGGAGCGCGCATGACCGTCGATCTCGACCGGCTGCGCGCGGAGGCGCACAGGCTCCGCCCGAAGCTCATCACCCTCGCCGGTTCGCTCTGCCTCTTCCCCTATCCGGTGCGCGAGGTGCGAGCCATCGCCGAGGAGGTCGGCGCCTATGTCCTCTACGATGCCGCGCATATGGGCGGCATCATCGCCGGCGGGCATTTCCAGGCGCCGCTCGCCGAAGGCGCCCATCTCATGACGATGTCGACCTACAAAGCCTATGGCGGCCCACCCGCCGGGTTGGTGCTGACCACCGAGCGCGAGCTCGCGGCGCGCATCGACCAAATCGCCTATCCCGGGCTGACGGCGAATTTCGACCTCGGCAAGACGGCAGCTCTCGCCTTGGCGACGCTCGACCTCATCGAGCATGGCCGGGACTATGCTGGAATGTGCATTGCCAATGCGCGCGCCCTCGGCGCGGCGCTCGCCGAAGAAGGCCTCCCCGTCCACGCTGTCGCCGGGCGGGGCTATACCGAGAGTCACCATCTGGCGCTGGCCGCGGCGCCCTTCGGCGGCGGTCAGCGCGCGTCCAAGCGCCTCGCCGCCGCCAATCTCCTGCTCTGCGGCATCGGCCTGCCGCTGCCGCCGGTCGAGGGCGACCTCAACGGCATCCGCATCGGCACGCAGGAAGTCACGCGCTGGGGCATGACGCCGGCCGATATGCCGGCGATCGCCCGCTTCATCGCCCGGGCGGCGCGGGCCGGCGAAGAGCCGGCGCGGGTGAGGGAGGAGGTGATCGGCTTCCGCCGCGCCTTCCGGACATTGCGCTTCGTGCGCGGCGGCAGCTCCTGAAACTCAGGCGGCCCGCTCGATCTCCTCACGGGTCGTCAGGGTGACGAACAGCATCCCCTTCCGGTTCAGCGTCAGGTCGGGGTTGGTCATGCCGTTCGCCTTGAGGACGAAGAGCTGGGCGCGCAGGGGGTCGTATTTCGCCTTGCCGCTGCCGGCTTTTCCGGACGCCTTGGCGACGCGCTGCTCGGCCGCCTGCATTTCGCGGCGGACGAGAGCCGTCAGCCGGTCGGTCACGCCCATCTGGCGCAGCTCGGTGCGAAGTTCGTTCAGGGTCATTTCCTCGGGTTGCTTCATGCTCACCTCAGTTCTGGCGCGGCCGCGGACGGCCGCATGACGGCGATGTCCAGATCAGGACGATGGCGGGAACCCGGCCCCCGATCGAGGGAAGCCCGACGCGATGTCCGCGCCGGGGTTCCCTACCCCTACATGCGTCCGGAGCCGGATCGTCGCCCTGGGCCTTGGTGTCAGCCGCTTGCGTTCCGGACCGCGCGCGGCAGAGGGACTAGGACCGAATGGCGCGTCAGTAATGCTAGCGCGTCGAGCCGCCGTGTCAAACCATGACATGGCCGACCGGCGTTCCCGGAATGGCACCAATCGGGCAGCGCATGGCATTCCCTCTGGCCCCGCTCGCCGGGGATGGCGGCCGCTCCGCATCCCACTCGAAGAGGGAACGCCCGGCCGGGCGATTCCGCCCCATCCAGCCATACCCGCGAGGCGCTGTCTCGGGACGCTCCGTCCCCCCTTCGCCATTTGTTAAGCAAGATTTGGGCATGATCGCCGGCTTTGCGGTGAAACGGAGCCGGCGATGCGGGAAGCCGCGACCGAGCGGTCCCGAGTCCATGATCTGCTGAGCGCGGCCGCCCATTGGATAAGCGGGGTCGCGGCACGGCAGACGCGCGTCCTCTTCATCGGCGCGGGATTGCTCATCATGGGCGTCGTCGCCGTCGCCGCCTGGATGATTTGGGATGCGCAGCGGCTCGCCTGGGAGCAGGCAGCCCTCTACTCGGACAACGTCGTCAGCACGCTGGCGCTCGATCTAAGGCACGTCATCGAAAATTACGACCTTTCGCTGCAATCGGTTATCGATGGGCTGAAGCTTCCCGAGACACGCACGGTGAGCCCGCAGGCCCGCCGGCTCATCCTGTTTGATCGCGCCGCCGATGCCGAGCAGTATGGCGCGATCATCGTGCTGGACGAGACCGGTCGACAGATCTTCGATTCGCGCTCCCTGACCCCGCCGGCCGAAAATCTGGCCGATCGCGAAGACTTCCGCTGGCATCGAGATCACGCCGATACCAACCTCCGCGTCGGCGCGCCGGTGCAGGATCCGCAAACGGGAGATTGGTCCATCCCGCTTTCCCGACGCGTCGATCGGCCGGACGGCAGTTTCGGCGGGGTCGTCGCCGGCTCGTTCCACGTCGATTACATCCGCCGGCTCTTCGAGAGCGTCGAACGTGGCCGCAACGGCTCGATCTCGCTCTTCAGAACCGACGGTATGATGATGTCGCGCGCGCCGTTCGACGCTCGCGAGATCGGGCGCGACCGGAGCGCGGCGGTGCTCTTCAAATATCTGCGCCAGGCGCCATCCGGCTCCTTCGTTGTCAGCGCCGCCGTGGACGGCGTGCGCCGCCTTTACACTTATCGCCGAGTGGGCGAGGTGCCGCTGGTCCTCAGCTTCGGCCAGGCGACCGACACGATCCTGCTCGAATGGCGACAGAAGGCGGTGATCATCGGACTGGTGGTGCTGGGACTTGCCGGCACCGCGGGTCTGCTGGGGCTCGCGCTCGGGGCCGAGTTGCGTCGCCGCGGCCGGGCCGAGCATACGGCAAGCGAGAGCGAGCAGCGCTATCGCCTCCTCGCCGAGAACGCGACCGACGTCATTCTCGCTCTCGGCCTCGACCGGACGCCGCGCTACGTCTCGCCGGCGGCGCGAGAAGTGCTCGGCTATGCGCCGGACGAGATCCTCGGCGTGCCGGTCACGACCCTCATTCATCCGAGCGATGCCGGCCGCGTCAGCGATCTTCTCGAGGATCTCGCCTTCCACGGCGCCGGCAACACGATCGCGCTCGACACGCATCGCTGGCGACGGAAAGACGGATCCTATGTCTGGATCGAAGCCGCCTTTCGCTTGGCGGTCGATGCCGCGCAAGGGAGCGCGCGGGAATTCGTCGCCGCGCTCCGTGACGTCTCGGCGCGCAAGGCCGCGGAAGAGGCGCTTGCCGAGAAGAACGCGACGCTCTCGGCGGTCCTCCGCGAAATGCCGGACGGGATTCAGATCTTCGACCGCGATGGGCGCATGATCGCCTGGAACGACCAGCTCTTCGAGCTCGCCGACTTCACCTCGGAGGAGCGCGAGCGGATACTCGCAGCGCCCAATCCCGGCCGCGCCTTCCGCTACGCGCTCGCCGAGCGCGGCGATTACGGCCCCGGCGATCCCGATGTCCTCGTCGAAGGCCGCGAGGCGACGGCGCGGGCCGGTCGCCCGATCCATTTCCGCCGGCAAGGCGAAAGTGGGCGCTGGCTCGATATCCGCGGCGTGCCGACCGCCGATGGCGGCTGGCTCGGCGCTTATCGCGACGTGACCGAGGAGGTCGCGCGCGAGCACGAGCTGCGCGACGCGTCCGAGCGGCTCGAACAGCAGGCGGCGGCGCTCTGCGCGACGGCGGAGGACCTCGCTCGGGCGCGCGAGGTGGCGGAAGGCGCGAGCCGATCGAAATCGGCCTTTCTCGCCAATATGAGCCATGAGCTGCGGACGCCGCTCAATGGCGTCATCGGCTTCGCCGAGATCATGGCGCAACAGACTTTCGGGCCGCTCGGCGACACGCGCTACGTCGAATACGCCCGCGACATCGTCGATAGCGGCCGGCATCTTCTCGATCTCATCAACGATATTCTCGACTTCTCCAAAGTCGATGCCGGGCGCCTCGAGCTGCAGGAGGACGATGTCGACATCGTGGCGACAGTCGGCGCAGCGCTCCGCATGCTGCGCACTCGCGCCGCGGACGCCCAGCTCGAGATCGGGCTGCGCAACGAGCTGCCGGGCGACGTGCTGGGCCTGCGTGCGGATGAGCGGCGGTTGAAGCAGATCGTGCTCAACCTCGTCTCGAACGCGATCAAATTCACCCCCGCCGGCGGCCGGGTCACCGTGACGTTGTCGGCAGCGAGCGGCACCGACCGCGGCGGCGTCTCGATTGTCGTCGCCGATAGCGGCATCGGCATCGCGGCCGAGGACATGCCGCGCGTCATGGAGGCTTTCGGGCAGATCGACCATGGCTTGAACCGCCGGCAGGAAGGCACCGGCCTCGGCTTGCCTTTGACGAAGCGCCTCGTCGAGCTGCATGGCGGCGAGCTGCATCTCGAGAGCGAGCCCGGACTCGGCACGACGGTCACCGCTTGGCTGCCGGAAGCGCGTGTCTTGCGGGCGCCGCACCGCGAGGCGGGGGCAGCGCAGCGCCAGGCCGTCGGAGGATGACCTTCAGTCGATGAGCTTGCCCTCGGCGTCGTAGAAAGGGTAAGGGCCGTCGAAGCTGCCGATGAAGCTGACATGCGAGACGAGCCGGCCTTCGCTCCAGAGATGGACGAGGCAGGATGGCGGCTCGAGCGCGAAGGCCGAGGGACCGGCGGGGTCGAGGTCGAGCGCCACCGCATGCGAGGGGCTGGGACAGATCGTGGCGGCGATGCCGTGCCAGAGCGTCGTCGTGAAGCGGTGCACATGCCCGCAGAGGAGGGCCCGGACCTGCCTGTGGCGTTCGACGACAGCTCCGAGTGCGGCGCCGTCCCGGCAATTCTGCACATCCATGTGGCGAATGCCGGTGAGGAAGGGCGGGTGATGGATGAGGAGGACCGTCGGTCGGTCCGGCGCCTCGCCGAGGCGCGCCTCGAGCCAAGCGAGCCGCGCGGGGCCGAGCTCCCCGTAAGGCGCGCCGGCGACGACGCTGTCGAGAGCGAGGAACCGCGGCTCGTATCCCTCGATCGTATAGTGCAGGAACTCGCCCTCGGAAGGCAGGTAGGCGGCGTCGCGCAAGGCGTCGCGCAAGGCGCCGCGCTCGTCATGGTTTCCGGGAATGACGTAGTAGGGCATGGCGAGCGGCGCCATCAGCTCGCGCAATCGACGATATTCCGCGGGTGAACCGAAATCGACGAGATCGCCGGTAACGACGGCGAAGGCGGGTCGCGGGCGGAGTGCGTTCAGATGCGCAACGCACCGCTCCAGCGCCGCCGCCGTGTCGACCTTGCGATAAGCAAGGCGCCCCGGCGGACGGATATGGGTATCGCTGATCTGCGCGAAGATCACGCGGTCACCCGCTCGGCGGCGCCTTCGCGCGGCTGCGGATCGGGCGCGGCGGCCTCGGCCAGGGTGAAGAGCCCCTCCGGATCGAGGCCGATGCCGACCTCCTCGCCCGCATGGAACTGGCGGCGCTCGGTCGTATCGACGATGATCGGCGTCTCGCCGATCCCGGCGATGACGAGGCGCGTCCGGTCGCCCATGAAGAGCGCGCTGGCGACGCGCCCGCGCAAGGGCGCACCCTCCGGCGGCAGGAGGCGAGCGCTTTCCGGCCGAAACAGCAGCTCGACCGGCCCCGCCGCATCCGCCCGCCAGGAAAAGCGGCCGCCCGGCATCTCGACGGCGCCGTTCCGCGCAACGCCGACGAGCCGGTTGATGGTGCCGATGAAGTCGGCGACGAACGGGTTCGCCGGCCGGAAGTAGACGTCGCGCGGCGTGCCGATCTGAGCGACCCGCCCCTCGCGCATGACGACGATGCGGTCGCCGAGCGCCATCGCCTCGGCCTGGTCGTGAGTGACGTAGATCGCAGTGATGCCGAGCCCGCGCAACAGCGCGTCGATCTCGACGCGCAGGCGCTCGCGCAAGAGCGCATCGAGCGCCGTCAGCGGCTCGTCGAGGAGGAGCACGGTCGGGCGCACGGCGATGGCGCGGGCGAGGGCGACGCGCTGACGCTGGCCGCCCGAGAGCTGGTCGACGCGGCGGCGGCGCAACGCGCCGATATGCATCATCTCCAGCATCTCGGCGGTGCGCCGCGCCCGCTCCTTTGGCGGGACCCGGCGCACTTTGAGGCCGTAGGCGACATTCTCCTCGACCGTCATGTTCGGGAAGAGAGCATAGGATTGGAAGACCATGCCGACATTGCGCCGCTCGATGGGGCGCGCCGTCACATCCTCGCCGCCGAAACGCACGCGCCCGCCGGGATCGGGGCTTTCGAGCCCGGCGATGAGGCGCAGCAACGTCGTCTTGCCGCATCCCGAGGGCCCGAGCAGGACGACCGTCTCGCCGCCGGCGATTTCGAGATCGAGCCGGTGGAGCGCCACGGTTCCATCGGCGAAGGTCTTGCCGCAATCGGCGAGGGCGATCGAGGCGCCGGTCATGCGGGCGCCCTCTCCGGCACGGTCGCGGCGACCGGTGCCGCCCTCTCCGCCCGCCGCGCCGGCTGGCCGAAGCGCTGCAGCAGGACGAGGAGCGGGACGAGGATGACGAAGAAGACGAGCGTATAGGCGCTCGCCACTTCGAGCCGCATCGAGGCGTAGCTGTCGGCGAGGCCGACGGGGAGCGTCTTGGTCAAGGGCGTGTGCAGCATCCAGGTGAGATTGAACTCGCCGAGCGACAGCGTGACGACCATCAGCGAGCCGGCGAGGATGCCGGGACGGCAATTGGGGAGGACGACGCCGAGGAAGCGCTGCCAGAAGCCGGCGCCGAGGCTGGCGGCGCCCTCTTCGAGCGTGCGGAAGTCGATGGCGAGCAGCACCGCCAGCACGGCGCGCACCATGAAAGGCAGCGTGAAGACGACATGCCCGGCGAGGATGAAGAGCCAGCTCTTGCGGAAGCCTTCGAAGGCGCCGTAGGTGGTGATGAGGCCGAGCGCGATGGCAAGGCCTGGAATCGCGATGGGCAGGACGAGGAGCTCCTCGATGAGGCGCGCGACGCGCCCCGGCCGCTTCGCCAGAACATAGGCGGTCGGCACGCCGGCAATCAGCGTCGCCGCGAGGCAGGCAAGGGCGATGATGACTGAGAGGCGGATCGTGTCCGCATAAAGCCCCCAGACCTGCACGACCCAGCGCAGCGTCAGCCCGCTGCCGATCCCTTGGAAGAAGTTCGCGGTGACGCCGGCGAGGATCGAAAGCACCACCGGCACGACCATGAAGGCGCAGACGAGGATCGTGAAGGCGAGCTGGGCATAGAAAAGGCCGGCGCGCTTCATGGCTACCCCGCCGCGGCGACGGTGGCGCCCGTCAGCGAGCGTGCGACGGTGAGCGCGACCCAGGTAATGGCGCCGAGGACGATGCTGAGCGCCGCCGCCATGGCGAAATTCGCCTGCAGCGTGAATTCCGTATAGATCGTCATCGCCAGCACGTCGATGTTGGTGGCAAGGGTGAAGGCGGTGCCGAAGGCGCCCATCGCCGTGGCGAAGCAGATGGCGCCCGAGGCGATGAGCGCCGGCCTCAGCGCCGGCAGGACGACATCGCGGACGACCTGCCAATTCGAGGCGCCGAGCGAGCGGGCCGCCTCTTCGAGAGCCCGATCCAGCTTCTCGGCCGCCGCCATGATGGTGAGAATGACGCGCGGAATCGAGAAATAGACATAGCCCATGAAGAGCCCGGCGGCGGAATAGGCGAAGACGATCTTCTGACCGGTCAGCGCCGCCGAAATCGACCCGATCAGCCCCTGGCGGCCGGCCAGCATGATGACCATGAAGCCGATGACGACGCCCGGAAACGCAAGGGGGAGCGTCAGGATCGCGATCAGCACCTGCCGTCCGCGGAAGCGATTGCGTTCGAGGAAGAGGCCGCTGGCAGCGGCGATCGCGAGGGTGACGAGGGTGACGCCGGCGGAGAGCAGGATGGTGGCGGCGAGGCTCTCGACATAGCGCGGCGTCGTCAGCGCCGCGGCATAGGCGCCGAGCCCCTCCGGTCCGGCGGCCCCGAGCATGACGAGGCGGATCATCGGCAGGACGAAGAAGGCGACGACCGCCGCCAAGGCCGGCAGGGTGAGCGCCGCGAGGAGCGGCGCTTCGCTGCGGGGATGGCGGCGCGGCGCGGCCACGGCTCAGCGCACCTCGCGCAGATAGCGCTCGGTGAAACTCTTCTCGGCCGCCGCCATTGCCGCATAGTCGACGGAGCTCGCCCGCTCGTAGTCGGCTTCGGGCAGGAACTTCTTTGCGACCTCAGGAGGCATGGCGTCGGTCAGCACCGGACGCAGGAAGGCGTTGGCCCATATCGCCTGACCTTTCGGCGACTGAATGAAGTCGAGCGCCTTTTTCGCCTTCTCGGCATGCGGCGCGCCTTTGACAAGGCTGAGGACGTAGGGGACGATGATCGTGCCCTCCTTCGGAATCACGAACTCGGCCTGGGCATTGTCCTTGTATTTGGCGCGGTAGGCGTTGAAGTCGAAATCGAAGAGGATCGGGATCTCGCCGGAGAGCACGCGGGCATAGGCCGTCTGCTTCGGCACGATCGGATCGTTCTTCATCAGCTTCTTGAAATAGTCGATGGCCGGCGTGAAGTCCTGAAGGTTGCCGCCCAGCGCCTTGTTGACGGCGACGGCGCCCGCATAGCCGACGAAGGCGCTTGTCGGATCGAGGAAGCCGACGAGGCCCTTGTATTTCGGATCCAGCAAATCGGCCCAGGATTGCGGCACGGGCTTGCCGCCGAGCGCCGCCTTGTTCACGAAGAGGCCGAGCGTGCCGTAATGCGTTGTGAACCAGTAGCCCTCCGGATCCTTGAGGCCGGCCGGGATCTTGTCCCAATTCGCCGGCTTGAAGGGCTGCGTCACGCCCTTTTCCTTGGCTTCGATGCCAAAGGAGACGCCGAGATAGACAAAATCGGCGATGGGGTTCGCCTTCTCGGCGATGAGCTGCGCCAGCGACTGGCCGGAATTCTTGTTGTCCTGCGGGATGGCGATGCCGAGATTCTGCTGGATCGCCTTCAGCATGGTGCCCCAATCGGCCCATTCCGGCGGGCAATTGTAGCAGATCACGTCCTGCGCCGAGGCCGTTCCGGCGGCCATCGCGGCAAACGCGGCAGCCACGAAGGCGGCGCGCAGAATTCGTCCGAGCATGGGTCGGCTTCCTCCGCTTGCTGTTGTGGGGATCGGAACGGGGCCGCGGAAAGGCGCCGCATCGAGCGAGCCGCCGGGGCGGAAATCGTGCGCCAGGATCGCGTGGCCCGGCATGACACCGCGGGAAAGGAAATCGAGCAGCGCCCGCGCCGCCTCGCTGCCCATCTCGCGCGAGGGCTGGACGATGGTGGCGAGCGTCGGGTCGATGAGAGCGCCGACAGCGATGCCGTCGAAGCCGATCACCGAGACGTCGGCGGGAACGCGAAACCCGAGCTCGCGGAGCGCACCGATGACGGCAATGGCGACGAGGTCGTTCGAGCAGAAGAGCGCGGTCGGGCGGTCGCCCCTCGCAAAGAGCGGCGCCAGGGTCGAAGCGAGCCGCATCTCGGAAAAATCGATTTCGATGAGGGCGGGTTCGGCTAGCTTCGCCTCGGCCGCACCGGCGAGAAAGCCACGGTGGCGCGCGCGCGACCGGTCCGAGGCGGCGAAGCTGCCCGCCACCATGCCGAGGCGGCGATGGCCGCGGGCGACGAGGCGCCCGACGATCTCGCGGCCCGCCGCCTCGTTATCGACGGTGACGGTCGGCCGCGCCGCCTCCGCCGGGGCGTTGTAGACGAGCACATAGGGAATGCGGTCGCGGTCGAGCTCGTCCAGGGCCGGGCTGCGCTGCGGATCGGCGACGGTGAGGATGAGCCCGTCGACGCCGCGGCAGCGGAGCGCCTCGACGGCCGCCCGCTCTTCGTCGACGCGATACGCGGTCGAAGCCAGGAGGAGGCTGTAGCCGACGGCCTTCGCCATGACCCCGATGCCGCTCACCGCCTCGGCGAAGACGGGATTGGCGAGGTCCGGGATCACGATGCCGATTGTGCGCGTCCGCGCCGTCTTGAGGCTGCGGCCGATGCCGTGGGGCCGGAAGCCGAGCTCGCGAATGGCGGCCGCCACCCGCCGCGCCGTCTCCGCCCGCGTCACGCCCCGCTCGTTGATGACGCGCGAGACCGTGGCAATCGAGACCCCCGCCCGGGCGGCCACGTCCTTCACCGTCGGCATCGGCTTTTCTCTCGCCATGCGGCGATGCTAGCAATGCCGAGAAGGTCCCGAAAGCGGTTTTTGTAAACGTTTACATCGTGACCCGCGAACCGGTGCGGCGATCCAGGAGCCGGGACGCCGGGCTGGATGGCTTCGCTCCGCTCGCCATGACGAAGCCTTCGCTCCACCGTTGACCCACTTTCGTCCAGAAACGGCCATGTTTTCCCGGTTCTCTCCCTAACCGTTTCTTCGGATGAGGGCGCCGATGATCCCGGTGCCGTTGCGAGAGAGAACCTTGGGAGCACATTCATGAGAGGAACCGGCCAGAATCTTCAGGCGCCGCGGGGCAGCGCGCTCGGCCGGCTTTACTGCGCCCTGTGGCACTATGCCGCCGCCGAGCGGCCGCGCGTCGTCGGCTTCGCCGCGCTGCTCCTCGCCTCGCAGGCGGTGAAGCTCACCATTCCCTATCTGACCGGCGAGGCGGTCGACGCCATGCAGCGCGCGGGCGGGCCTCACCTTGCCCTGGCGGCGCGGGACATGGCGCTCATTTTCGCCGCCTGCCTTCTCGGCTGGGTGCTGCACGGGCCGGGACGGGTCATCGAGCGCCTGGTCGCGACCGGCATCCGCCGCCGCTTCACCGACGCGCTCTATGCCAAAATCGCCGGCCTGCCGATGAGCTGGCACGAGGACCATCATTCCGGCGCCACCATCCAGCGCCTCGACCGCGCCGCCGCGGCGCTCTTCAACTTCTCCCAGCATCAATTCATCTACCTGCAGAACGGCGTTAACCTCGCCGGACCGATCGCCGCGCTTTTTCTCCTGTCGGTGCCGACCGGGATCGCGGCGCTGCTCGGCTATGTCGCGATCGCGATCGTCCTCGTCGTCTTCGACGCCCGGATGGTCCGCCTCAATCGCGCGCAGAACGCGGCCGAGCATCAATTCGGCGCGGCGCTCGCCGATTGCCTCGGCAACATCTCGACGGTGATCGCGCTGCGCCTCCAGCAAGCGACGCGGCGGATGCTGGGCGACCGCCTCGAAGCCGTGTTCGTGCCGCTCCGCCGCAGCATCGTCCTCAACGAGGCGAAATGGTGCGCGATCGACCTCCTCAACAACGGCATCCGCTGCTTCCTCGTCGTGCTTTACGCCTGGCTCGCCTATCGCAGCCAAGGCGGCATCCTGCTCGGCAGCGCCGTCATGGTCTATCAATACGCCCAGCAGGCGGGCAGCGTCGTCAGCTCGATGGCCGGCAACTACCAGGAGCTGGTGCGCTATCAGACCGATTTCGCCGATGCCGCGCCCATCCTCGACCTCGCCCCGCCAGCGGCGAGCGGCGCGCGTCCCATCCCCGCGGCGTGGCGCGAGATTCGCGTGCAAGGCCTCGCCTTCGCCTATGCGCGAGAGCGGCGCCGCGCCGCGTCGCTCCGCGACATCTCGCTCACTCTCCGGCGCGGCGGCCGCATCGCGCTGATCGGCCCATCGGGTTCCGGCAAGAGCACGCTGCTGCGCCTTCTGGCCGGCCTCTACCGGCCCGATCGCGCCGGTTTTGCCATCGATGGAACCTCGCGCCCCGATTTGCGCGATCTTGGCGCCATCGCCATGCTGGTGCCGCAGGAGCCCGAGATTTTCGAGAGCAGCATCGGGCAGAACATCACCATGGGCCTCGCTTATCCGCCGGCGGCGATCCACCGCGCCTGCGCCGTGGCGGAATTCGCGCCGATCCTCGCGGCGCTGCCGTCAGGTCTCGCCACCCATATCGCCGAGCGCGGCATCAACCTGTCGGGCGGGCAAAAGCAGCGCCTTGCCCTCGCGCGCGGCATTCTCGCCGCCGAAAGCTGCTCCCTCATCCTTCTCGACGAGCCGACGAGCAGCCTCGATCCCGAAACCGAGGCGCGCATCTATGACAATCTCCTCGCCGCCTTTCCCGGCGCCTGCATCGTCTCGGCGATCCATCGGCTGCATCTGCTGCCGCGCTTCGACACGGTCGTCATCATGGCCGACGGCGGCATCGTCGACGCCGGCAGCCTCGATGAACTCCTCAAGCGCCAAGCCGGCTTCCGTGCGCTGTGGTTCGCCTATACGGAAGGCGCTGCGGTGCGCGAAGGCGGGCAGGAGGCGGCGTAGCCTGCTCATCCGCCGGCACCGACCCGTTGCCGGTAGGCGTAGTTCTTCTCGAGGCGCTCCATCAGGTAATCGCCATAGCGCACCGGCGGATGGCGCGGCGGGTTCGCGGCGTCGCTGCAGCCGGGAAGGCAGGCGATCACCTCGTCCATGCCGGTATCGAAGAAGTAGGGAAGCGAATAGCGGTCGCCGCCGGAGCGGTTGACGACGCGATGCGGCGTCGAGACGAAGCGGCCATTGGTCCAGCGCGCCAGCATGTCGCCGACATTGAGAACGAAGGCGCCGGGAAGCGGCGGCGCCGCGATCCAGTCGGCATGGCGCGGCCGGACTTCGAGCCCGCCCTGACTGTCCTGCGCCAGGATCGTGATGATGCCGTAATCGGTATGCGGCGCCGCACCGAACTGCCCGCCCGGCGCGTCGGGCGGATGCGGTGGATAGTGCAGCAGCCGCAGGAAGGTCGTCGGCTTTGCGAAATAGCGGTCGAGCGCATCTTCGCCGAGGCCGAGCCCGACGGCGATCATGCGGATGAGGCGGCGCGCCACGGCGTCGAGCGCCGCAATGTAGGCGGAGATGGTCGGCCGGAAGCTCGGGAGCCACTCCGGCCACTGATTCGGCCCCTGCAGCGGCTTGCGTGCAAGGAGATCGGGATCGTCCGGCGCGAGCTCGTGCATCAGCATCAGCGATTCGCTGAGATTGGGCTTGGTGACGCGCGCCACGCTCGAAGTGACGATGGTCGAGGTGGCAAGACCCATATAGCCGCGGTGGAATTCGTTGATCGCGAGCGAGCGCTTCAACTCCGAGTCCGAGGCATGGAATTCGCGCGAGGCGGCGAAGGCGGCGTCAACGAGGCCGGGCGCCACGCCGTGGTCGACGATATAGGCGAAGCCGATCGTCGCGAGCGCATCGGCCAAGGCGGCGGCCCGCCGCCGCGCCGCCGCCTCAGCGGCGCTGAAGCTCTCGCCGATCGAGATCACCGGAACCGAACCCATGCGCGATCCTCCGAAAGCAGGCGAGCCTAGGGCAGAGGCCGGGCGGCGGTAAAGCGGCGCCGCGGCAGAGCACCACCCCGCCCGGTGCATGGCAAGGCTGCCGGATCGAGCGGGCGCGCGGCTTGTTTCGACAATGCCCGTCGTCTAGGCTCGGCCCGGCCAAGAGAAAGGGGGAGGGATCCTCGCATGCATCGTCGGGACGTCATCCGCGGACTCAGCGCCGGGCTCGTCGCGGGCGGCATCGCCGCGCCCTTCGTCTCGCGCGCCGCCGCGCAATCCGGCAAGACGCTCGTCTTCGGCGGCTCGGTGCCGCTTTCGGGCGCGGCGGCCGAGACCGGGCTCAACGTCAACAACGGCTACATCACGGCCGTCGACTATTTGAACGAGCATGGCGGGGTCGAGATCGGCGGCGAGAAGTATCAGCTGAAGCTCAGCCTCTTCGACGATGCGAGCGATCCCTCGCGCGCCGTCACGCTGATCCAGCGCCAGCTCGACGAAGGCACGCAATTCTTCCTCGGCTCCTTCGGCAGCAACATCGTCCTGCCGACGGCAGCGGTCGTCGAGCGCGCCGGCAAGCTCATGGTGCAGACGGGCGGCGGCTCCGACCAGATCTTCACCAAGGGCTACAAGAACATCTTCGGCATGTATCCGCGCGCCTCGCGGCAGACGCGCTCGACGCCGGAATTCTTCAAGGGGCTGAAGCCGGAGCCGCGCTCCATCTCGGTCGTGCTGACGAACGACGCCTTCTCCAAGACCTCGGCGCAGGGGATGGTGAATGACTGCAAGGCGGCGGGCTTCGAGGTGCTCGGCACCTACGAGCTGCCGGAGAAGGTCACGGATGTCTCGAGCGTTCTCGCCGCCATTCGCGCCAAGACGCCGGACATCCTCGCTTGCGTCACGCACGATCAGGATTCGCTGCTGATCGCGCGCCAGATGATCGCGACCGGTACGAACGTCAAGCTGCTGCTGCAGGAGCTGGGCCCGCAGCTCGCCTCATACCGCGAATCGCTCGGCAAATATGCCGAGGGAATCTGCGTCCACACCTATTGGGAACCGGACGCGCCGTTCAAGGGCAAGTTCTTCCCGACAGCAGCGAAATTCGCCGAATACTACCACAGCAAGTTCACGCGCCCGATCACCTACCATGTCGCCGGCGCCGCCGCCTGCATCGTGACTTATATCCTGGCGATGCAGGACGCCAAGAGCACCGAGCCCGCGAAGGTGCGCGACGCCCTCGCCAAGGCGGATTACGAGACCTTCTACGGCCGCATCAAATTCACGCCGGACGGCGATGGCGACCCGCTTCTCATGGGACCGTCGATGGCACAGGTGCAGAAGGGGAAGCTGGAGCTCGTCTTCCCCGAGAACGCGCGGACGGCGCCGACCATCTACCCGGTGCCGCCCTGGGACAAGAAGGCGTGAGAGGCGCCGGCTCTCGCGGGCGTGGCGGGTGAGGATGCGCAGATCGCCTCGATAACGGCCCGATGAACCTCATTCTCCAGACGCTTGCCGACGGCCTCGTCCTCGGCGGCATCTATGCGCTGGCGGCAGTGGGCTTCTCGCTCATCTTCGGCGTCATGCAGGTTATCAATCTGAGCCATGGCGTCATCGTCGTCATCGGCGCCTACCTCGCCCTCATCCTGTCGCGGCTCCTCGCCGTCGATCCGCTGCTGACGATCCCTCTCGTCATGGCGGCGCTCTTCGTCTTCGGCTACGCCTATCAGCGCTGGCTCGTCCAGCTCGCGGTCGAGCGGTCGAGCCTTCTTGCCTCGATGCTGCTGACCTTCGGCGTCGCGCTCATGCTGCGCAACATCCTCGTCTGGATCTTCTCGCCCGATTTCAAGACGATCTCGCCCCCCTACGCCTTCGTCCATTTCCATCTCGGCGAGCTCACCTTCGATCTCGTCAGGGTGAGCGCGCTGGCAACCAGCCTCGTCCTCCTGTGCCTTCTCGCGGCGGCGCTCCACTGGACGCGGTTCGGGCGGATCGTCCGAGCGACGGCGCAGCAGAATTTGGCGGCGCGGCTCTGCGGCGTCGATGCGCGCCATGTCTACGCCCTCACCTTCGGCGTCTCCGCCGCCTTCGCCGGCGCTTCCGGCATCGCCATCGGCATGGTGCTGCCCTTCGCCCCGCCCGACGAGGCGTTCTGGACGCTGAACGCTTTCGTCGTCGTCACACTGGGAGGCGTCGGCAGCCCGGCGGGCGCGCTTGTCGGCGGGCTGCTGCTCGGCATCGTCAACACGCTGACGGCGCAATATGTCGGCCCCGCCTTTCCCAACGCGACGATGTTCCTCATTCTCGTCCTCATGCTGCTGGTGCGGCCGAGCGGCCTTCTCGGCAACGCCTTCAGCCCCTCGCGATGACGCGGCAGCGGAGCGAGCGCACCTGGATCTGCCTCAGCCTTGCCGCACTCGTCGCGGCGGCGCTGGCGCCGCTCGTCCTTGCGCCCTTCTACGTCCGCGTCGGCCAGCTCGTCCTCTATTCCGCGGCACTCGGCCTCGCCTGGGCGATCCTCGGCGGCTTCGCCGGCTATTGGAGCTTCGGGCAGAGCGCCTTCATCGGCATCGGCGCTTTCGTCGGGGGCCTGGCCGAGGCCGAACTCGCCACCGCCCCGCCGGCGCTGCAATTCCTCGTCGGGCTTGCCGCCGGGAGCGCTGCCTGCGCCGTCATCGCCGCCCTCCTCGCCTATCCCGTGCTGCGCCTGCGCGGCATCTATTTCGCGATCGCGATGCTGGGCGTCGCGCACGTCTTCGCCGAGCTCAACAACAACATCGACATCTTCCAGGGTTCGCTGGGCCTCACCTTTCCCAATATCGGCATCGCCGGACTCGACCCCCATGTCTTCTATTATGAGCTCTTTCTCGTCGCGGCTGCGGCGACGCTGCTCGCTGCCTGGCTGATCCGGCGCTCGCGCTTCGGCTACGGGCTCCTCAGCATCCGCGAGGACGAGGATACGGCGCGCATGCTGGGCGTTCCGACCGAGCACTACAAGGCGGCCGCCTTCGTCGTCAGCGCGGTCATCGCCGGCGTGCTCGGCCTCATCTACGCGCACAGCCTCGGCTACATTACGACGGGCTCGGTCTATCGCGACGACACCAACCTCAACGCGATTGTCTATTCGCTCCTCGGCGGCATGGGAACCCTGATCGGCCCCATCATCGGCGCCGCCATCCTCGTCGTGCTGACGCATGTGGTGCTCGGCGACTTCCTCGATTTCCACATGTTCGCGACGGGGCTCCTGCTCGTGCTTCTCGTCCTCCTCGCTCCCTCCGGCCTCGTCGGCCTTGCGCGGAAGCTCGTCGGCCGCAAGAAGGTGCGGCGATGAGCGATGATCCCATCCTGCGCATCGAGCATGTGACGAAGCGCTTCCGCGGGCTTCTCGCCATCAACGACGTATCGCTCGTGGTGCCGCGCGGCATCATCGCCAGCCTCATCGGCCCGAATGGCGCCGGGAAATCGACGCTCTTCAACCTCATCACCGGCTACGCGCCCGTCACTGCGGGCGCGATCTTCTACGGCGAGCGGCCGATTGCCGGCCTTGCCACTCACCGCATCGCCGCGCTCGGCATCGCCCGCGCCTTCCAGATCGCCCGGCCTTTCCGCGATCTCTCCGTCGCCGACAACCTCCGCATCGCGGGGATGTTCGGAAAGAGCGGCGCCCGCGACGTCGACGCGACGGCACGGCGCGCGCTCGACCTTGCCGGGCTCGCCGAACTCGCCGAGACGCCGGCCGGGGCGATGACGGTCGGCCAGCTCCGCCGTCTCGAGATCGCGCGCGCCGTGGCGACCCGGCCGGAGCTGCTCCTCGCCGACGAGCCTTGCGCCGGCCTCAACCCCACCGAGACCGCCGAGCTCGTCGGCATCCTGCGCGAGATTCGCGCCTCGGGCGTCACCATCCTGCTGGTCGAGCACGACATGGCGGCGGTGATGGAAGTCTCCGATCTCGTCTTCGTCCTCGATGCCGGCAGCAAGATCGCGGAAGGCACGCCGGCGCAAGTGACGAGCGACCCGCGCGTCGTCGCCGCCTATCTCGGCACGCCCGAGCCGGCGCCGGCGGCAAGCGCCGGCGCGTAGCGTCCGCGGGTCCGGCATCACCGCCCGAGGAAGGCGCGCTGGACGAAGCTGTTGCCGAGCAGCTCGGCGCCCGACCCTTCGAGCACGACCGCGCCCTTTTCGAGCACATAGCCGCGATGAGCGATGGCGAGCGCCTGATGCAGGTTCTGCTCGACGAGAAGAATGGCGATGCCGCGCCTGTTGACGAGGGCGATCAGCCGGAAGAGATCCTGCACCATCCGCGGCATGAGGCCGAGGGAGGGCTCGTCGAGAATCATTAGGCGGGGCGCGCTCATCAGGCCGCGGGCAATGGCGAGCATCTGCTGCTCGCCGCCGCTCATCAGCCCCGCCGGTTGGCGGCGCCGCTCGGCGAGGCGCGGGAAAATCGTGAAGACTTCGTCCAGCAGAGCGGCATGGGCACGCGCCGGCTGCGTCAGAGCGCCCATCTGCAGATTTTCGAGCACGGTCATTTGCGGGAAAACGAGGCGGCCTTCGGGGACGAGCGTGATCCCCTTGCGCACGACGACATGGCTCGGCTTGTCGTGCAGCGCCTCGCCGGCGAAGCGGATCGTGCCGGAGAACGGGCGCAAGGCTCCGGCGATCATGTTGACGGTCGTCGACTTGCCGGCACCGTTGGCGCCGAGCAGCGCCACGATCTCGGTCGCGCCGACGGTGAGCGAGACATCGCGCACCGCGAGCGCGCCGCTATAGGCATAGGCGAGGTGCTCGACCGCGAGGAGCGGCGGGGCCGACAAAGGTTGAGGCGCAGGACGGCTCATGCGCGGGCGACTATGCCATGCGAGACGGGCCGGGCGAAGCCTCGCTACATCCGCATGCGCCGGCCCTCGGGATCGAAGAGGGGCTCGGGGATGATGGTGGCGGCGCGGCGCGCGCCGATGATCTCGATGGCGAAGGCGCCCGGGGCGAGCTCGCTGGCCAAGGCGCGCGGCACATAGCCTTGCGCCAGCGACCTGTCGACGAAATGGCCGTAGCCGCCCGAGGTGACCCAGCCGACCACCTCGCCGCCATGCCAGATCGGCTCGTCGCCGAGGACGTCGGCGTCATCGGCATCGACCATCATGCAAACGCGGCGCAGCGCGCCGCCGCCGGCCTTCTCGGTCGCCGCGGCCTCGCGGCCGATGAAGTCGGCCTTTTCCAGATCGACGAAGCGGTCGAGCCCCGCCTCGAAGGGACCGTAGATCGGGCGCAGCTCGCGATACCAGGTCGGGAAGTTCTTCTCGAGGCGGAGCGAGAGCAGCGCCCGCATGCCGAAATTGACGATGCCGAATTCGCGCCCCGCCGCCATTACCTCCGCATAGAGGCGGCGCAGATATTCGGGCGCGACCCAGATCTCGTAGCCGAGGTCGCCGGTATAGGTGACGCGGTTGACGAGCGCCGGGACGTTGGCGATCTCGGCCGCGCGGTGATCGAGGAAGCGAAAGGCGGCGTTCGAGACGTCGTCATCGGTCAGCTTCTGCAACACCGCGCGCGATTGCGGGCCTGCGATCGAGAGGCCGACGAGCGCCATGTCGAAGCGGCGGATGCGCACCGAGCCGTCGGGGGGCAGCTGTCCCTCGAACCAGCGCATATGGTATTTCTGCGCCTGCGAGGAGCCCCAGACGAGAAAACGCTCCTCCGCCGCTCTCGCGATGGTGAAATCGCCGATGAGCTTGCCCTTGTGATTCAGCATCGGGGTCAGGACGAGGCGTCCCAGCCGCGGCATCCGATTCGTCATGAGGCGCGAGAGGAAGGCTTCGGCGCCCGGCCCCGAGACCTCGTATTTGGCGAAATTCGCGATCTCGGTGACGCCGACGCCATTGCGTACTGCCAGGCATTCCGCTTTCACATGCGGGAAATCGTTGGAGCGGTGGAAGGAGACGACGTCCTTCGCCTCGACGCCCGGCGGCGCGAACCATAGCGGCGTCTCGAGGCCCCAGCTATCGCCCATGACGGCGCCCTGCGCCAGCATCGCGTCGTAGAGCGGCGTCGTCTGCTGCGGCCGCGCCGCCGGCAATTCCTCGTTGGGAAAGCGGATCGAGAAGCGCCGCGCGTAGTTCTCGCGCACCTTGGCGTTGGTATAGCTGCGCGTCGCCCATTCGCCGAAGCGCGCCACATCCATCGCCCAGACATCGAATCCCGGATCGCCATTCACCATCCATTGGGAGAGCGCGAGGCCGACGCCGCCGCCCTGGCTGAAGCCGGCCATCACGGCACAAGCGCACCAGAAATTCCGCAGCCCCTGGACCGGTCCCACCAGCGGGTTGCCGTCGGGCGAGAAGGTGAAGGGGCCGTTGATGACACGCTTGATCCCGGCCTTCGCCATCGCCGGGAAGTGCCGGAAGCCGAGCTCCAGCGAGGGGGCGATACGGTCGAGATCGGGCGGCAGCAGCTCGGTGCCGAAATCCCATGGCGTCGTCCGCGGCTGCCAAGGCACGCAGGCCTTCTCGTAGGTGCCGAGCACCATGCCATTGTGCTCCTGGCGCATATAGATCTCGGCCTTGAAGTCGATGGCATGGGGCAGCTCGTGGCCCTTTTCCTTGTTGAAGGCGATGACCTCGGGCATGTCCTCGGTGACGAGATACATGTGCTCCATGGCAAGCACCGGCAGCTCGATGCCGGCCATGCGGCCGATCTCGCGCGCCCAGAGGCCGCCGCAATTGATGACATGCTCGGCGCGGATCGTCCCCTTTTCGGCGACGACGTCCCACCCCCCGTCCGAAAGCGGGCGCAGCTCGACGACGCGGTTCTGCTGATAGATCTCGGCGCCGGCGATGCGCGCCGATTTCGCATAGGCATGCGTCGTTCCGGCCGGGTCGAGATTGCCGTCGGCGGCGTCGAGCATGGCGCCGACGAAATACTGGTCCTCGAGCAGCGGAAAAAGCGCCTTCGCCTCCTTGGCGCTCAGCAGGGCCGTGTCGAGCCCGAGATAGCGGGCGCGCGCATGCGCCATCTTGAGCCACTCCATCCGCTCCTTCGTATCGGCGAGCATCAGTCCGCCAGAGCGGTGGAGGCCGCAGGACTGTCCCGAAATCCGTTCGAGCTCGTCGTAGAGCGCGATCGTGTACCCTTGCAGCTTCGCCACGTTGGGATCGCCGTTCAGCGTGTGGAACCCGCCCGCCGCATGCCAGGTCGAGCCGGAGGTCAGCTGATCGCGCTCGAGGAGGACGACATCGCGCCACCCCGCCTTCGTCAGGTGATAGAGGACGCTGCAGCCGACGACGCCGCCACCGATCACCACGGCTTGCGCATGCGATTTCATGGTCCCTCCCTGGCCCCGAGCCGGGGTTATTGAGCCACGGCCGGTGGCGGGGCGTCCATCGCCGTGACAAAAAAGGCTACCGACGCGACCACTCCCGAAGGGCGCTGGATTCTTGTACCCTCGCGCCCGATCGCAACGTGCGGGGGAGGCGGGTGGCCGAAGCGACGGACGATCTCCTTGCCGACATCCTGTCGGCGGGCCGGCTCCTGGTCTGGGACTGGGATTTCCGCTCGGACAAGGTCGAGCGGACGGGCGATGTCGAAGCGATCACCGGCTTCCCGAGCGGCAGCGCCTTCGCCTTCTTTTCGCGCATTCCCGCCGCCGACCTCGATGCCTACCACGCTGCGGTCGCGCGGGCGCGAGCGGGGCGCGTCGAATACGAGCTCGACACCGAGCTGCCTTCAGGGCGCGTCGCCCGCCGCGTCATCCTGGCACCGATCCGGGACGCCGATGGCCGCGTCGCCAAGATCTTCG
>JAJPHB010000079.1 GCA_021325525.1 Alphaproteobacteria bacterium | reverse complement strand
TCGTCGAGAATGAGGAGCTTCGGGTTCAGCAGCAAGGCGCGAGCGATCGCCAGCATTTCCTGCTCGCCGCCCGAGAGTTGCCGCCCCAGATTCTGCCGCCTCTCGGCGAGCCGCGGGAAGAGGTCGTAGATCCGCTCGGGCGTCCAATGACCGTCGCGCTCCAGCGGTACGCGCAAATTCTCGTCGACCGTCAGATTGGGAAAGATGCGCCGCCCTTCCGGGACGTAGCCGACGCCGAGCGCCGCGATGCGGAAGGTGGCCCAGCGCGTCGTGTCGCGGCCGAAGACGCTGATGCGGCCTTCGCGTGCCGGGGTCAGCCCCATGAGGCTGCGGAGCGTCGTCGTCTTGCCGGCGCCGTTGCGGCCGAGCAGGGTGGTGATGCGCCCTTCTTCGACGGCGAAGCTGACGCCGTGAAGAATATGGCTCTTGCCGTAATAGGTGTGCAGCCCCTCGGCGGCGAGCGCGGTCACGCGGCTTCTCCGAGATAGGCGGCCTGCACCGCCGGGTTCTGCGCGATCGCGGCGGGCGGACCTTCGGCGAGAAGCCGGCCCTGATCGAGCACCGTGATCCGGTCGGCGAGGTTGAAGACGACGCGCATGTCGTGCTCGATGAGGACGATCGTATATTTGTTGTCCCGGTGCAGCCGGCGGATGAGTGCGGCGATCTCGTAAGTCTCCTGGTCGCCCATGCCGGCGGTCGGCTCGTCGAGCAGCAGAAGACGCGGGCGGAGCGCCAGCGCCATGGCGATCTCGGCGGCGCGCTGGTCGCCATGGCTCAGCTCGCCGACGAGGCGGTCCGCTTTGGCGACGAGGCCGGTCAGGCCGAGGATTTTCTCGACGCGCTGGCGGATCTCGGCGGCGGCGCGGCGGCCGAGCCACGGGCGCAGGCGGTAGCCGGCGGCGACTTCGGCGCTGATTCGCACATTTTCGAGGACGCTGATCTCGGGAAAAATCTCGGTGATCTGGAAGGTGCGCGCCATGCCGCGGGCGACGCGGCGATGCGCCGGAACCCCCGTCACATCCTCGCCGTCGAAGGCGATCGAGCCGGCGCTCGGCCGGAAGAGGCCGCTGATCAGGTTGAAGAAGGTCGTCTTGCCGGCGCCGTTCGGACCGATGACGGCGCGCAGCTCGCCGCTCTCGACCGTCATCGACACATCGCGCACGGCGACGAGGCTGCCGAAATTCTTCGAGACGCGGCGGATGTCGAGGAGGCTCATGCCGCCGCCTTCCGCCGCTGCAGGAATCCGAGGAGTCCGCGCGGGAAGAACATCACGACGAGGACGAAGAGGAGGCCGATGAAGGACTGCCAGTTGGTGGTGATGCTCGACAGGTAGTCCTGCAGCACGACGAAGACGACGGCGCCCAGCAACGGTCCCCAGAAGGAGCGCATGCCGCCCATCACCGCCATGATGACGAGATCGCCCGAGAGCGCGTAATGGAGGCCGCGCGGATCGGCGAAATTGTTGAGCATGGCGTAAAGCGCGCCGGCAAGGCTGATGAAGAAGCAGGAAAGGGTGAAGGCGAGCCAGATATGGCGCTCGACGGGAATGCCGAGGAAGCGCGCGCGGCGCTCGTTCTCGCGGATCGCCAACAATGTGTGGCCGAAGGGCGAGCGCAGCAGGAACGCCATCACCGCCGTCACCACGGCGAAGCAGGCGAGCACGAAATAATAGAAGGCCTCGGCATTGTTGAGGATGTCGATGGTGACGGGGCCGAGATGCAGCGGCTGCCGGGCGAAGCCGCGCAGCCCGTCATCGCCGCCGGTGAGCGCGTTCCAGCGGAAGGCGATGAAGTAGAAGACTTGGCCGAAAGCGATGGTCACCATGGCGAAATAGACGCCGCGGCGCCGCACGATGAGCGCACCCAGCAGCGCCCCGGCGATGCCGCCGAGGAGGGTCCCGAGCAGCAGCGCCAGCGGCGTGCTCGCCGCCAGCAGCTTCAAGGTGAGACCGGCGCCATAGGCGCCGAGGCCGAAATAGGCGGCATGGCCGAAAGAGAGGACGCCGGTGAAGCCGAGGAGGAAGTTGAGCGACATGGCGGCGAGGCCGAGGACGAGGACGCGCGTTCCGAGCGCCGTGTAGCCTCCGATCGCCGGCATCCAATAGGGCGCCCCGATCAGCACCGCCCAAATCGCCAAGAGGATCAGCCGCCCTCTCAGGATTTCGCTTCGCCTCATGTGAGGAGGCCTTCCTCGCCGAGAAGACCGCGCGGCCGGATGAGGAGGACGACGGCCATCATGATGTAGATGACGGCCTCGCTCGCCGAGGGGAAGAAGACCGTGGTGACGCCGGCGGCGACGCCGATGAGGAGGCCGCCCAAGAGCGTGCCCGGCAGGCTGCCGACTCCGCCGACGATGATGGCGATGAAGCTCGGCATGAGGAGGCCCGTCCCCATCGTCGGCTCGAGGCCGAGCTGCCCCCCGGCGAGGACGCCGGCGAGACCCGCGAGGAAGATGCCGACGGCGAAGTTGAACGAGCGCAGGGCCCGGATATTGACGCCGAGCGAGGACACCGTCTCGAGGTCGAGCGTCCCGGCGCGGATGCGGACGCCGATCCGCGTGTAGCGCAGGAAGGCGAAGAGGCCGGCCACGGCGACCGCCACCGTGCCGACCATGAAGAGGCGATAGCCGGTGATGAAGAAGAGGTCGAGGCTGAGCGGCTGCGCCATGAAGGCGGGGATCGAGACCGGCAGCCCTTGCGCGCCCCAGAGGAAGCGTGTGCCGTCCTCGAAGATGAAGGCGAGGCCGAAGGTGAGGAGGAGGCTGTAGAGCGGGTCGCGGCCGTAGAGGCGGCGGATGAGGCCGCGCTCGATGGCGAGCCCCAGCAGCGCCGTCAGCAGCGGCGAGACGAGCAAGGCGCCCCAGAAGCCGAGATAAGGGTTCAGCGAATAGGCGAGATAACCGCCGATGGCGAGGAAGCCGCCATGCGCGAAGTTGATGACGCCCGAGAGATTGAGGATGAGCGAAAGGCCGAGCGCCATGAGCACGTAGAAGGCCCCGGTGATGAGGCCGTTCGTGATGTTGAAAAGGATGAGCTGGGTCATCGCGGAATGTCCGCGCGCGCGATGCGCTTCGGGCGCGACGGCGCGACGCCAGCCGCATCCGTCGCCACCCCGGCGTCGGTATCGCGAGTCCGGGACCAAGCCATCGAGCGATCTCGCCGCAGGCTGGATCGCTTCGCGCTCGCGATGACGGTGTCGGAGGGTGACGGCGAGCGCTGCGGCCGATCAGCCGGCAAGCGCACGTTCCCTTGTCTCGGTCATCATTGTCGCTCCCTGTCCAACCGTCGAGCGGCTTCGCCGCCTTCATTTTTCGGCCGCTCGCCGGCGGCCAGGGCAGTATGTTCATCCCGGCGCGATATTCAACGGCCAAATTTTGCGCGCGCCGAATGCGGGTTTCGCGCTAGTCTAAGGCTGAAGAAGCAATAACCAACCTCAGGGAGCGAAAGAATGTCCTTGTTGCTATCGAACATCCCGAGCCGCCGCACGGTCCTCAAAGGCGGCGCTGCCGTCGTCGCCTTGCAGGTCGCATCGCCCTTCATCATCGCGGCGCGCGGCGAGACCCCGGTGAAGATCGGCATGGTCGATCCCATCACCGGCGTCTATGCCGCCCTGGCGCAGAGCGAGGTCGAGGGGGCCAAGCTCGCGGTCGAGCGGATCAACAAGGCCGGCGGCGTCTTGGGCCGGTCGCTCGAGCTCCTCGTCGAGGATTCGGCGAATGATACCGGGACCGGCGTTCAGAAGACGCGCAAGCTCATCGACCGCGACCAGGTCGATGTCGTCCTCGGCGATGTCAATTCCGGCATCGCCTATGCGATGTCGCAAGTGACGAACGAGAAGAAGAAGCTGCATATCGTGCCAGGCGGCCATACCGATCCCATCACCGGCAAGGACTGCCGCTGGAACGTCTTCCGCGTCTGCAACACGACGACGATGGACGCCAACGCGATCGCCGACACCCTCATCGAGAAGTTCGGCAAGAAGTGGTACTTCATCACGCCCGACTACGCCTACGGCCATTCGGTGCAGGCCGCCTTCGAGAAGAAGCTGAAGGAGCATGGCGGCACCTCGGCCGGCGATCTCGTGCCGATCGGCACGGTCGATTACTCGGCCTATCTCATCAAGGCCAAATCCTACGGCCCGCAAGTGCTCATCAACGTCATGGGCGGCGTCGACCAGGTGAACAGCCTGAAGCAGTTCGTCCAGTTCGGCCTCGACAAGCAGATGGCGCTCGGCGGCTCGCTCCTCGAGCTCGAAAGCCTGCTGGCGCTGCCGAACGAGGCGCGCATCGGTTGGTGGGTCATGGAGTGGTACTGGAATCAGCCCGACGTGCCGCATGTGAAGGAGTTCGTCGCCGATGTGAAGAAGGCGACCGGCAAGATCGCGACGGCCCGGCACTGGTTCGGCTTCGTCGCGGTCAACACGGTGGCGCTCGCCGCCGCCGCGGCCAAGAGCCTCGACGGCGTCAAGATGGCGCAGGCGATGCAGGGCTTGAAGCTGCCGCCCGAAGTGGCGCTCCAGCCCGGCACGGTCGAATACCGCGCGGGCGACCACGAGCTGATGGCGACCGTCTTCGCGGGCGAGGCGCAGAAGCCTCAGGGCGATCCCAACGACCTCTTCAAGGTGCGCTCGCTCGTGCCGGGCGAGAAGGCGGCGGGTCCCGTCGAGGAGACGGGCTGCCACATTCAATGGCCGGCCTGACGAGGCGAGCCGGCGCCGCCTCCCGAGATTGACAGAGGACGGCGCCGGATTACCCTTTTCCGCGGCGGCCGGTGAACGTGCTGAACCGGCGCTGCGGGCGGCGCGAGAAGAGAAGCACGGAAAGGGAGATCATCATGGCCAGCATGATTTCGATTCATCCGTCCGTCGATAACGGCGTGAAGCCCGGGGCAGCGTCCTTCGCCGGCGGCACCCTCGTCTGCAAATGCCGCACGAACCCGGTCGAGGTCAGCATCAAGGGCAATTGCGCGCACAACCATGTCTGCGGCTGCACCAAATGCTGGAAGCCGGAGGGCGCTCTCTTCTCGCTTGTCGCCGTCGTGCCGCGCGACAACCTCAAAGTCACGGCGAACGCGGGCAAGCTGAAGGTGGTCGATTCCTCGGCCGTCATTCAGCGCTATGCCTGTAAAGATTGCGGCGTTCACATGTATGGCCGCATCGAGAACAAGGGCCATCCCTTCTACGGCTTCGATTTCATCCATACCGAGCTCTCGAAGGAGACCGGCTGGGCGCCGCCCGAATTCGCCGCCTTCGTCTCCTCGATCATCGAATCGGGAACGAAGCCCGATCAGATGGGCGCGGTCCGGGCGCGGCTCCGCGAGCTGCACCTCGAACCCTATGACTGCCTGTCGCCGGCGCTGATGGACGCGATCGCGACGCACACGGCGAAGGCGAAGGGCGTGCTTCAGGCGTAGCCGCGCCGCCTCGCAAGCCGTCGGCACAAGACATTCGGCTGGCATTCGGCGTCCCGGCTCCGGCGGAGGATCGGAGCCGGGCCGCGCATTCGTTCAATGGAGGTGACCCTTGGAAACGCGCGCCGCAGTGGCCTACAAGGCCGGAGCTCCCCTGACGATCGAGACCGTCCAGCTCGATGGACCGCGCAGCGGCGAGGTCCTCGTCGAGATCAAGGCGACCGGGATCTGCCACACCGACGCCTACACGCTGTCCGGCGCCGATCCCGAGGGGCTGTTTCCAGCAATTCTCGGCCATGAAGGGGCGGGCATCGTCGTCGATGTCGGCCCCGGCGTCGCCAGCCTCAAGAAGGGCGACCACGTCATCCCACTCTACACCCCCGAATGCCGGCAGTGCGAATACTGCCTCAGCCGCAAGACCAATCTCTGCCAGGCGATCCGCGCGACGCAGGGGCGCGGCGTGATGCCGGACGGCACGAGCCGCTTCTCGCTCGGCGGCAAGCCCATCCTCCACTATATGGGCACCTCGACCTTTGCCAATTACACCGTCGTTCCCGAGATCGCCCTCGCCAAGATCCGCGAGGACGCCCCGTTTGAGAAGGTCTGCTACATCGGCTGCGGAGTCACCACCGGCATCGGCGCCGTCATCAACACGGCGAAGGTCGAGCCAGGCGCCAATGTCGTCGTCTTCGGCCTGGGCGGCATCGGTCTCAACGTCATTCAAGGCGCCCGGATGGTCGGCGCCAACATGATCGTCGGCGTCGATATCAACCCCAGGAAGAAGGCGCTCGCCGAGAAGCTCGGCATGACGCATTTCGTCAATCCCAAGGAGGTGAAGGGCGACCTCGTTCCCTATCTCGTCGAGCTGACGAAGGGCGGCGCCGATTACAGCTTCGAGTGCATCGGCAACGTCAATGTCATGCGGCAGGCGCTCGAATGCTGCCACAAGGGCTGGGGCGTCAGCGTCATCATCGGCGTCGCCGGATCGGGACAGGAGATCGCGACGCGCCCGTTCCAGCTCGTCACCGGCCGCGTCTGGAAGGGCACCGCCTTCGGCGGCGCCCGAGGCCGCACCGACGTCCCGAAGATCGTCGACTGGTACATGGAGGGCAAGATCAACATCGACGACCTCATCACCCATGTCCTGCCCTTCGAGAAGATCAATGACGGCTTCCACCTCATGCATGAGGGCGAATCGATCCGCACCGTCGTGACCTATTAGAGACGCGAGGTTGCCGGAGCCGCGCGGCGAGCGGCTCAGGGCGCCTAGCCCGATCCTCGGTCGGCCGCTATCCCGGCAAGCCACGGCGTCAGCGCGTCGACGGTGTAGTGGATGTAATCGGCGTCGGCTCCCTCGACCGCCCAATCGACGGTGCCGCGCAACCATACCGTCGTCATGCCGAGCGCCGCCGCCGGCGCGAGGTTCTTTGCCATGTCCTCGATCATGACGGTGCGGCTGGGGATGATCTCGAACCGCCGCACCAGCGCCGCATAGCCGGCTGGGTCGGGCTTCGGCAGATAGCCGCAGGCGGCGATGTCGAAAATGCCGGAGAATTGCGGGGCGAGGCCCAAATGGCCGAGCACGTTCTCGGCGTGGCGGCGCGAGCCGTTGGTGAAGACGAGCTTGCGGCCGGGCAGGTTCGCCAGCGCCGCCGCAAGGGCCGGATCGCGGGGTACGGCCGTCAGGTCGATCCGGTGCACATGGTCGAGGAAGCGTTCGGGATCGAGGCCATGCACCTTCATGAGGCCGCTCAGCGTCGTGCCATGCTCGCGGAAATACTGGCTGCGCAGGCGCTTCGCCTCGTCGAGGCCGACGCCGAGGAATTCGGCGATGAACTCGTTCATCCGCTCCTGGACCTGCTCGAAAAGCCGGCAGGAGGCGGGGTAAAGCGTGTTGTCGAGATCGAAAATCCAGGTCTCGACCTCCGTCATCGCGCGCCGTGGTTGCAATCCGATGTCGTTCACTTTATGTTCGCATTCTCCATGCAGTCAGCCATGCCGCAAAATATCGCCCGGCCCGGGACCGAGCCGGCGCCGAGCGGCCGCAGGGTAGCGAAATCGCGGTGCCGCCGGAAGCCGGTAGGGCGTCGCAACGAGGCGGGGGGTGGAATGAGGCGTAGCGCCTCGCGCTCTGGCCTCCGCGCGCCGTTCCTGCGGCGGGTCGCGACAATTCCCGAGAAGGCCGAGGCCGGGCGCCATTCCTTCACCTTGCCGATCTTCGGCGGCGGTGGTCTCGACCTCGACTTCAGGCGGCCTGTCACAATCTTCGTCGGCGAGAACGGCACGGGCAAGTCGAGCCTCCTCGAAGCCATCGCCCGCAACAGCGGCTTCAACACGCAAGGCGGCAGCCGCGACAACCGCTATGGCACGGAGGAGGAGGATGGCGGTCTCGCCGCCGCCCTGCGCTTCTCCTGGCTGCCCCGAGTCGAAGGCATCTTCTTCCGCGCCGAGAGCTTCTTCAACTTCGTCGATTACGTCGAGGCCGCCTATCGCGCGGACAACAACCGGGTTCCGCCATGGGGTCGGCGAAGCCTTCATCACCGCAGCCATGGCGAAACCTTCCTCGGCTTCTTCTCCGCCCGGCTCGGCGCCGCTCGCCGCTGCCTCTACCGGTTCGATGAGCCCGAAGCCGCGCTCTCTGCCGACCGCCAACTCGAATTCCTGGCGCTGATGCCGAGCACCGCGAGGCCGGCACCGTGCAATGCATCATCGCGACGCACTCGCCGCTCCTCATGGCCTGTCCCGGCGCCGACCTTCTGCTCTTCGGACACCGCGGCATCCATCGCGCGAACACGCCGAGATCACGCATGTCCAGCGCTACGCCGCTTTCTTTCGTGACCCCGGCGGATTCATCGAGACGGAGCTCGCCCGCCTCGCCGAGGCGCGGCGAGGATCGCGTCGGGAACGAGGCGGCGCGTGACGCTCGCGCTTCCGTTCACGGCATCGAAGGCGGCAATTCAGCTGGCCGGCGGCGCCTTCAGCTCGACCGTGTTGCCGTCCGGATCTTTTATATAGAGGGAGCGGCCGGTCCCGGTGGCGCCATAGCGCTCCCCGGTCTCGCCGATCGCGACGCCATGGGCTTCGAGATGCGCGCGCAAGGCCGCCTCGTCGAAGCTTTCGAGGCGCAGGCAGAAATGGTCCATGTTGCGGCCCGTCGCGCCCGGCCCGGCCCCGCCCTCCCGGCCGAGCTTGCCGTCGAGGGTCACGAGGTCGATGAGGGCGCTGCCGGCGCGAAGCTGGAGAAGCCCGAGCTCCGGCTGCCATTTCTCGACCGGGCAGAGCAGGACGTCGCGGTAGAAGGCGGTCGCGCGTTCGAGATCGGCGACGCGCAGCACGACATGGTCGAGCGCGGCAATAGCGATCGCCGGCGGCGCATGCACCTTCATGTGACGCCTCCTGCCGGCGCGGCTCCGCGGATCAGCGTTCCGGCGCCCTCGGTGAAGAGTTCGAGCAGGATCGCGTGCTCCATGCGTCCATCGAGGATGACGGCGGCCTCGACGCCGCCATCCACCGCTTCGAGGCAGGTCTCGACCTTGGGGATCATGCCGCCGCTGATCGTGCCATCGGCGATCATGGCGCGCGCCTCGGCGGCGGAAAGTTCGGGGAGGAGCCGCTTCTCGCGGTCGAGCACGCCGGCGACATCGGTGAGGAGCAGGAAGCGCGTCGCTCGCACCGCCGCGGCGACGGCGCCCGCTACGGTGTCGGCGTTGATGTTGAAGGTCTCGCCGGCGGCGCCGACGCCGATCGGCGCGATGACCGGGATGATGTCGGAGCGGGCGAAACCGTCGAGCATGGCGGCGTTGACGCGTTCGACCTCGCCGACGAAGCCGAGATCGAGCAGCCTTTCGATGTTGCTGTCGGGATCGCGCCGCCGGCGCTCGAGCTTGCGCGCGCGGATGAGGGCGCCATCCTTGCCAGAGAGCCCGATGGCGGTGCCGCCGGCGCGATTGATGGCCGCGGCGAGCTGCTTGTTGATCGAGCCGGAGAGCACCATCTCGACGATTTCGACCGTCGCCTGGTCGGTGACGCGCAGCCCATCGACGAAGGCCGATTTGATCTTGAGCCGCTCCAGCATCTGCCCGATCTGCGGCCCGCCGCCATGGACGACGATGGGGTTGATGCCGACCTGCTTCAGCAGCACCACGTCGCGGGCGAAGCTGTCGCCGAGAACGGCATCGCCCATCGCATGGCCGCCGTATTTGACGAGGATCGTCTTGCCGGCGTAGCGGCGCATATAAGGCAGTGCCTCGGCGAGCACGGCGGCCTTCTCCGAGGCATGCGCAAGGGCGGCGGCGAGGGTGTTCGGCTTCTCGTTCATCGCGCCACCGAGTCTAACGCGCCTCTTCCGGCGCCGCCAGCGCCGCGAGCCCGGCGCGGAGCTCGGCGATGCCGCGTCCCTCGCGGGCGCTCGTCACCTCGATGACGGGATGGGCCGCCACATGACGCGCGAGCTCGGCGGCGAGCGCATCGAGGCGCGCCGCCAGCTCGGCTTCGCGCACCTTGTCGGCCTTGGTGAGGACGAGCTGGAAGGACACGGCGGCCGCATCGAGCATCGCCATCAGCGGTCGGTCCGTGTCCTTGATGCCATGGCGCGCATCGATGAGGAGGCAGACGCGGCGGAGCGAGGCGCGCCCCGCGAGATAGAGGCGAATGAGCTCCGTCCAGCGCGCGATTTCGCGCTTCGGCGCCTCCGCATAGCCGTAGCCCGGCATATCGACGAGGACGAGGCGACCGCCGAGCGAGAAAAAATTGAGCTGCCGCGTCCGTCCCGGCGTGTGCGAGGTCCGGGCGAGGGCGCTGCGTCCGGTGAGGGCGTTGAGAAGGCTCGACTTGCCGACATTGGAACGGCCGGCAAAGGCGATTTCGGGCAAGCCGTCGGGCGGCAGCGCAGCAAGCGTGGCGGCGCCGGCGAGGAAGGTGCATTCCCGGGCGAAGAGGCGGCGGCCTGTTTCGAGCGCCGCCTCGTCGGACGCGGCGTCTCCCGGTGCTCTTCGCTCGATCACGCCGCTCCGGCGCGGTGCATGATCACCCATTGCTGAATGACGGAGAGGGTGTTGTTCCACGCCCAGTAGATGACGAGTCCGGCCGGGAAGGACGCCAGCATGTAGGTGAACATGATCGGCAGGAACATGAACATCTTGGCTTGTACCGGGTCAGCCGGCTGCGGGTTCAGCTTCTGCTGGAGAAACATCGTCGCGCCCATGATGAGCGGCCAGGCGCCGATCATCAGGAAGGCCGGCGGGTGCCAGGGGATGAGGCCGAAGAGGTTGGCGAACGAGGTGGGGTCCGGCGCCGACAGGTCGCGGATCCAGCCGTAGAACGGCGCCTGGCGCATCTCAATCGTGACGTAGAGCACCTTGTAGAGCGAGAAGAAGACCGGGATCTGCACGACGATCGGCAGGCAGCCCGCCAGCGGATTGGCGCCGACGCGCTTGTAGAGCGCCATCATCTCCTCGTTAAGGCGCTGCTTGTCGTCGCCGAACTTCTCGCGCAGCTTCATCATTTCCGGCTGCAGCAGCTTCATCTTGCTCATCGCCTTGTAGGATTTGTTGGCGAGCGGGAAGAAGAGCAGCTTGACGAGCACGGTCAGCAGCAGGATGGCGAGGCCGAAATTGCCGATGACGCCGTAGAAGAAATCGAGGGCGAAGAAGATCGGCTTCGTCAGGAAGTAGAACCAGCCCCAGTCGACGGCATTGTCGAAGCTGTTGATGCCGAGCTCGTCGCGGTACTTGTCGAGAAGCTTCACCACCTTGGGCCCGGCGAAAAGCCGGCTCGATGCGGCGATCGAGCCGCCCGCCGGGACGATTTTCTCGCTGCCGAGGAAATCCGCCTGATAGCGGTCGGTATGGTCGAGCAGCGTATGCGTGAAGCGGCCCTTGACGGTCTCGTCCTGCGGCGGGACGAGGGCGGTCAGCCAGTATTTGTCGGTGAAGCCAAGCCAGGCGCCGGGCGAGGTCGCGGTGACGGGCTCGCCGGGCTTCAGAGCCGAATACTTCTCCTCTTTGAGGATGCCGTTGAAATTGCCGATCATGCCCTCGAACAGGATGTAGTAGCTCGAGCTCGGCGGCGTGCCGATGCGTGTGACCGAGGCGTAGGGGTAAAGCGTGACCGGCGCGCCGCTATGGTTTTCGACCTTCTGCTCGACCGTGAACATGTAATCGTCATCGACGCTGATCGTCCGCGTGAAGCGCAAGCCGGCGCCATTGTCCCAGGTGAGCGTCACCGGCGTCTTCGTCGTCAGCGCCTCGCCGGTGACGTTCCATTTCGTGTCGCTGTCGGGCACCTTCACCGACTTGTCGGCTGGAGCCCAGCCCGATTCGACGAAATAGGGACTGGCCGTCCCGGCCGGAGACAGCAGCACGATCTCCGGGCTCTTCGGATCGACGGTTTCATGGTATTGCGCCAGGGTCAGGTCGTCGAGCCGGCCGCCGACGAGGGCGATCGAGCCGTGAAGGCGCGGCGTGTCGATCTTGATGCGCGGAGCCGCCGCGAGCGCCGCATCGCGGCTCTCGCCCGCGGGCGCGGCGCCGGCAGGAGCCGCCGTTGGCGCAGCGGGGGCGCCGGCAGGAGGCGCTGCCGAGGGTGCCTTCGCCGCGCCGCCGCCGGCCGCCTTCTGCTCCGTGTGCTGCGCCCGCTGCGCCGCCTCGTGCTGGAGCCGAGGATGCTCGAAGAAATATTGAAAGCCGAGCAGGATCGCGACCGAAAGCGCGATGGCGAGAATGAGATTACGTTGTTCCATCTGGGCGGGATTGTTCCGGCAATCGTGGGGACGGCGAGGTCAGCCGTGATGCAAAGGCGCGCGGCAGCGGCCCGGATGCGCTGGCTCCACCCGGGCTTGCGGTACCGGATCATAGCCGCTGCCGCCCCAAGGGTGACAGCGCGCAAGACGCCGCAGCGCGAGCCACGTTCCCCGTAAGGGACCATGCAGCGCCAGCGCCTCGAGCGCGTAGTCCGAGCAGGTCGGGAGATAGCGGCAGCGCGGCGGCAATATCGGCGACAGGAAGAGCTGATAAAGGCGGACGAGACCGCGCAGCAGCAGTGTCAGCACGCGCAAGGCCCTCCTACAGGCTTACGGACCGTCGCTCGGAACGGCCTCTTGGTAAACGCCGAGGCGGCGAAGCGCGGTGCACAAATCCTCGACCAGCGCCGAATAGGGCCGCGACGGCGTCGCCGCCCGCGCGATCAGCACGTAATCGTGCCCCGGCGCCGCGTGTCGCGGCATGACCTCGGCCGCGGCGGCACGCAGCCGCCGCCGTGCGCGGTTGCGAAGGACGGCGATGCCGACCTTGCGGCTGGCGGTGAAGCCGAGCCGTATCGGCTTCCCGCTCGCCACAACTCCGGACCGAAGCACCTGCAAGACGAGGCCAGGCGCCGCCCACCTTCGTCCCGCCGCCGCAACCTTCAGAAACTCCGCTCGCCGCGTCAGCCGCGCGATCGGCTTCGCCACCGGCACCCGTTTAGGCCGACAGGCGCTTGCGCCCCTTGGCACGCCGGGCGGCGAGAACTTTGCGCCCGCCGACGGTCGCAAGGCGCGCGCGAAAGCCGTGGCGCCGCTTGCGGACGAGCTTGCTGGGTTGATAGGTGCGCTTCACGGTCCGGACTCCGGCAACGACTTTCCTTCGAAACAGCGCCGCTGTATACGGGAGCCATGTAGCCAAGTCAACGCCGCGCCGCGGCGCAGCGCGCGGCGTCCCGTCGGCAATCTCACGCGAAGGTGACTCGTGCCGGTCGGATCGGGCATTAGGATTTTGCCACACTTGCGCGCGGGCGGGCCATTTTCCATGAATAGCGACAGGACGACGGCGCGCCCGCCCTCCTTCCAGCGCGCGCTCTGGCTCCTGCCCGTAGCGGCGGCGGCGATCGCCTTCTTCGCGCTCGGCTTGGGGCGCTACGTGACCTGCGATGCGCTCGCGGAGAACCATGCTTGGCTCATGGTCGCGGTGGCGCATCTCGGCATCGGCGCCCCCTTCGGCTTCGCCCTCCTTTATGCTGTTCTCGTCAGCGCCTCGATCCCGGGCGCTACCTTTCTCACGATTGCCGCCGGCTTTCTCTTCGGCACGCTGCTCGGGGCTCTAGTCGCCGTCATCGGCGCCACGGCCGGCGCCGCCGGCATCTTTCTCCTGGCACGCACCGCCCTCGGCGAGGCCCTTCGCGCCCGGGCCGGCCCCGCGGTTCGCCGCCTCGAGGCCGGCTTTCGCCGCAATGCGCTGAACTATCTTCTGTTCCTTCGGCTCGTTCCGGTCTTTCCGTTCTTCGTCGTCAACCTCGTTCCGGCGTTCCTCGGCGTCGATCTCGCCACTTACGTATTGGGCACGTCAATCGGCATCGCGCCTGCCGCCATCGTCTATGCCTCGGTCGGCAACGGGCTGGGGGCGGTCTTCGCCGCCGGCGGCGGCTGCGATCTCCAGGGTGTCGGCAGCGATCCCAAGGTTTGGGCGCCCTTGGTGGCGCTGGCGGCGCTGGCGCTCCTGCCGGTCCTCTGCCGAAGCCGGCGAGGCGCCCGGTGAGGCGGCGCACCGCGCGGCTTGCCGGCGAGGGCGCATGAGCGAGGCGATCGCCTGCGACATCTGCGTCATCGGTGCCGGGGCCGCCGGCTTGACGGTCGCCGCCGGCGCCTCGCAGCTCGGCGCCTCGACCGTGCTCGTCGAGCACCGCAAGATGGGGGGCGACTGCCTCAACTACGGTTGCGTCCCGTCGAAGGCTCTCCTCGCGGCGGCGCGCGTGGCGGCGACCTGCCGCGGCGCCGACCGCTTCGGCATCTCGGTCGGGGAGCCGGCGGTGGATTTCGCGGCGACCATGCGGCATGTCCACGCAGTCATCGCCGCGATCGCACCCACCGATTCCGTCGCGCGCTTCGAAGGGCTCGGCGTGCGCGTGCTGCATGCCACCGCGCGCTTCGCCGGCCCGCGCGAGATCGTCGCCGGCGATGCGCGCGTCACCGCCCGACGATTCGTCATCGCCGCCGGTGCCGGCCCCGCTGTGCCGCCGATCCCCGGCCTCGATCGGGTCCCCTATCTCACCAACGAGACGCTTTTCGACAATGGCGAGCTGCCGCGCCATCTCGTCATCATCGGCGGCGGCCCGATCGGGATCGAGATGGCGCAGGCGCATGCGCGGCTCGGAGCGCGCGTCACCGTCATCGAAGCCGCGCGCGCCCTCGCGAAGGACGATCCGGAGCTGGCCGAGCAGCTGCTCCAGCGCTTGCGCCGCGAGGGCATCGCCATACGCGAAGGGACGGTCGTCGCGCGGGTGCATCCGCTCCCCGAAGGGATCGCGCTCGATCTCGGCGGCGAGCCGCCGGAGAGGCTGACCGCCTCGCATCTCTTGGTCGCGACGGGGCGGCGGCCCGATCTGGCAGCCCTCGACCTCGACAAGGCGGGCATCGCCCATGAGGCGGGCGGCATCACCGTCGACGAGCGGCTGCGCACGACGAATCGCCGCGTCTTCGCCATCGGCGATGTCGTCGCCGGGGCGCCGCAATTCACCCATATCGCCGGCTATCATGCCGGCATCGTCATTCGCAACGCCCTCTTCCGCCTGCCGGCCAAGGTCGACTACCGGGCGCTGCCCTGGGTCACCTATACCGATCCCGAACTCGCCCATGTCGGCTTGACCGAGGCGGACGCGCGCGCCCGCTACGGGCGCGACCTGGCCATTCTGCGCAGCGCCTTCCACGAAAACGACCGCGCCCAGACGGAACGGGCGACGGCCGGCGGCATCAAGGTGGTGGCGCGTCGGAACGGCCGCATTCTCGGCGCTTCGATCCTCGGCGCCCATGCGGGCGAGCTGATCCAGCCCTGGGGGCTCGCCATCGCCCAAGGGCTCCGCCTCAAGGCGCTCGCCGGGATGATCGCCCCCTATCCGACTTTCGCCGAGGCGAACAAGCGCGCCGCCGCCAGCTTCTACATGGCCAAGCTGTTCAGCGAGCGGACGCGGCGCCTCGTGCGCTTGCTCGCGCGCTTCGGCTGAGGCGCCGCGGCCCCGATCAGGCGCGCGCCGCTAGCCGCGCCCCGCGCTGCAAGGGCAAGCCGGTGGCGGCGCCGGTCGCGATCAGCGCCGCCTGCGTGCGGTTGGCGACGTGGAGGCGCTTGATGATCTGCTTCACATGCGCCTTGACCGTGCTCTCCGACATTTCGAGCGCATCGGCGATCAGCTTGTTCGACTTGCCCTCAGCGATGAGGGCGAGGACATCGCGCTGGCGCCGCGTCAGATCCTTCCAGGGTTCCTCATGCACGGGGCGCGGCGGCGCCGCCGGCCCATTGCGCGCGGCGCCGGCTTCGATCAGCGAGGACGGAACATAGATGCCGCCCGCCAGCACCAAGTCGAGGGCGCCCATCAGCACTTTGAGGCTGAGCGAGGTCGGCAGGAAGCCGCGGGTTCCAGCGCCGAGGATGAGGCGCGCCCGCTGCGGATCGTTGTTTTCGGCGGCGACCACGACCGGCGTCTCCGGAAGGGCGCGGCGCAAGGCCTCGATCTCTTCGAGGTCGATATGATCGCTGGTGGCGGCGCCGAGCAGCACCAGATCGAAACGCTGCCCGGCCGCGGCAAGGCGGAGCGCGTCGGCGACGCTTCCCAAGTCGAGGACGCGCCAAGCCGAGCTGTGCTGCGTCAGCGCCAGCTTCAGGCATTCGCGCCGCAAGCGGCTGTGGTCGATGAGAGCGACGATTGTGTCTTCGACCTTGCGGACCGGCATGATCCGCGCAGTCGGTTCGACTCGCATAGCGGGCGCTTCGATCGTGTCCATCACTCCCCCACTCCCTGGCGCGGCGTCCCCTCCTAAAGAACGACGCCTGATAGTTTCGAGCCTTCGTCAGGCGACAGGATCGAGAGTTGAGTGACCCGAATGAAGTAATTTTTTGTAAGCCTGTGTAACGAAGTGTGTCAGTCGATTGGCGCGCCGCCTTCTTTCGGGTGATGACGAGCGGACCGACGCAGAGCGGCCGACGGGCGGTTCAGGATGCGCCACCGCCCATCGCGCAAATCAGCCGCCATTCTTCGGGGCCGACCGGTACGACCGAGAGCCGCGACTGCCGGACGAGGGCAAGCTCGCGCAGGCGAGGCTCCGCCTTGATCTGCTGCAAGGTGACGGGCCGCGGCAGCGGGCGGAGCGGCATGACATCGACCATGCCGAAGCGGCCCTGCGCATCGCTGGGGTCAGGGTAATATTCGCGGACGATCTCGACGATCCCGACGATCGCGAGCCCCTCGACGGAATGGTAGAAGAAGGCCTGCTCGCCGCGGCGCATGGCCTTCAAATTGTTCGAGGCCTGGTAATTGCGGACGCCGTTCCAATGCGTGCGGCCGTCGGCGACGAGCATGTCCCAGGAATATTTGTTGGGCTCCGATTTCAGCAGCCAATACGCCACGCCACCCTCCGCCTCCTTGGCCGCGCGCGTCAACCCTAGCCGATGCCCGGCCAGGGTCAAGCGCGGCTCGGCCTTGCGTCTCAGCGGCGCGCCACCAGGAAAAGGCGGCGGAAGGGAAAGAGGACCGTTCCGTCGGGCCGGGGCGGATAGGCGTCTTTCAGGGCGGCATCGAAGCGGCGCGCGAACTCCGACCGCTCGCTCGCCGTCAGCGGATCGAGCAGCGGCCGCAGCGCCGTGCCGCGCACCCAGGCGAGAACCGGCGACTCGCTTCCCTCGCCGCGCAGCAGGTGGAGATACTCGGTCTGCCACAGATCGAGGCCGCCCGCGGCCAACGGGGCCAAGAGATCGTAATAGACCTCGGGTGCGGCGACGGGATCGGGGCGCAGCAACGGGCGCAGCCGTTCCGCCCACGGCCCGTCCGCGGCAGTGGTGCGCATCAGCACATGCGAGGGGGCGTCGAAATTGCGCGGCATCTGGACGGCGAGGACGCCACCCGGCGCCAATTGCCGCATCAGCCGCGGAAAGAGCCGCGAATGCTCGTCCAGCCATTGCAAGGTGGCGTTCGAGAAGATGAGCGCGGGCTGGTCTGCCGTGGACCAGTCGCGAATATCGGCCTCGATCCACTCGATGGGGGCCGGAGTGGCCGCCGCCTTCGCCAGCATCTCGGCCGAGCCGTCGATACCGATGACGCGGCGGCCCGGCCAGCGCCCGGCGATGGCGCGCGTGTGGGCGCCCGTGCCGCAGCCGAGCTCGCAAATCGGACCGTCGACGAGATCGCCGATGCGGGCGAGGAGATCGAAGCCGGGGCGCAGCCGCTGATCGGCGAATTTCAGGTATTGCGCGGGATCCCAGCCCATGAGGCGCGCTCCGGTCGGTCTTTGATCTCCGCTCTGTAACCGATCCGCGAGGACGGGGAAAGCCTCGCGCATGCCGGTTGCCGGGGAAAACCTTCCTGTGCTCAGCATCGAGAGCGTGGAATATGGGATCCTCTAAGATTTGATCGACTTTCTAAGAATATCTCAAGACAAATGCTCAGTCTTGTTCAGAATAGATTAAATAATGGTCCGTATTCTGTCAAGCGAACGAACAACGGAGGGTTTCATGTCGAGCATGACTGCTGAATCATTGCCGCCGGCCATCGAAAGCGGACGCGACGTTCCGCATTTCGGGGTCGTCGCGCTTCTGGCGCTGGCGCTGACTTCGATGATCATCGGCATCGGCAGCGGTTATCCCGCCCCCGATGAAGCCATCGCGACGCCGATGCTCACCCAGATCGCTCCCTGAACGGCGCCCGGGCCGATGTTTCCCATAACAGGCCAAGGCGCCGCCGCCGTGACGCCGTCGCGACCGTTGCACCAGATCGGGACGGCCGTCCTCGTCGCCTCGGGTCTGGCGCTGCTGTGCTGCGCCCTCGCCATCGCTTTTCCGCTCGCGGCCGAGAGCAGCGTTCTCCTCGGCTGAGGGATATGCGGCCCGACTTCCCTCAGAGGAGGGGGTAGTCGGCCTGCTCCTCATAGATGGAGCCGCTCTTCGTCAGATAACTCGCGATCAGGCTGAAGCGCTCGACCGTAAAGGGCGCGGCGCGGAAGAGCGCGTGCTCGCTGAGGAACTGCTGCACGCGCGGCACCGTCGCCTGTTTCAACCGGGCCAGCGTCACATGCGGCGTGTATCGCCGCGCCTCCGGCGAGAGGCCGAGCCGCATCAGCGCGTTCTCGACCTTGTCATGGACCTGCGTCAAGGCCGCATTCTTCTCGACGCCGATCCACAGCGCGCGCGGCATCTCGCCATTGCCGAAGTGACCGACGCCGGAAAGCGTCAGCTCGAAGCGCGAGGCGCGAATTTGCGCCAGCGCCGCATCGATGTCGCTGGCGACGCCCTCATCGACCTCGCCGATAAAGCGCAAGGTCAGGTGGAAATTTCCAGGATCGACCCATTTCGCGCCGGGAACGCCGCCGCGGAGCAGCGACAGGCGCAGCCGCAGCTCGGGCGGCAGAACGATTCCGACGAAGAGACGGATCATCGCGAACCATCACAGGAAGAGAGCGAGCACGCCGGTATAGCCGTAGAGACGGTCGTTCGAGATCTCGCCATTGCCGAAGAAACCGACGAGCGGGAAATCGCCGAACGCCGCTCGAATGATGCCGAGCTCTTCGGCCGGGCGAGAGAAGAGGTTGGGTCCGCGCGCGACACAGCTGAAATAGAGCCCGGCACGCGGCGCTGAACCCGCCGCTCTGGACTTGATGCCGGCGACCATGCGGTCGAGGTCGGCGACAGCGCTCGCCGGGTCGCGGCGGCAGAAAAACAGAGGGTCGCCCGGCGCCACGTCCTGGGCGAAGGCGAGCCAGCCATGTTCGGGATCGATCCCGACGAGATGGCGCACCAGATAGTCGCCCGTATCCGACCCCGCGACCGGAAACCCGGCGAAGACGAGACCCGCGGCGCGCCGCAGATCGCGCGACAGAAGCTCGCCGATGCTGGCCTTGAAGATGTCGAGGGCCGGCTCGCCGTCGATGGTCATCACCACATTGCCTTGCGCGGCCGTCACCCTGCGGACTGGCCCGATCGGCGCACAGCCCTGGCTCAGCCCCGTCGCGACGCTGATCTCGGAGGAAAGCATGACGCCCGAGAGGCCGCCTTCGACGACGCGCCCGGCCACCTGCAGCGGAGCCGCGCGCGCGGCGCTGAGCCCGCCGACCAGGAAGAGCCCCGCTCGGCGGCCGAGATCGGTGACGGCACGCATGGTGCCGGCGTGCCGCGGGTCGCCATGCACGATGCCGAGCACCGGCTTCTGGCGGTGCCGCCACGCCTTCGTCTCGGCCTCGAACTGGTCGAGCTCGCCGGTAACGGGAGGAAAGACGAGGAAGGTGTCGGCGGGAAAGGCCGCGATCAGCACGGCAAGTGCGGGGCGCTCGAAGACCTCCGCCGGCTCGGCGCCGCCGAGAGCGCAGATTCCGAGCCCGACGGCCCCCACCCAATCGGCAATACGCGTCCGCTCGCGCAGGAATGTGAGGATGCTGCCGAGATCGTCCGCCAGCGCATCGGTCACGTAAAGAAAGCCGAGATTGGCGCCTTCGGGCAGCGGCTCCAGCCGATCGAGGCAGGATTTGGCGAGGGCGGACCAGGCGCCGTCGGCGGCAAGGGCGGCGCGGAAGCGTGGAGCGGCGCCGCTCATCCGCCGCCTCCGGCCGCGGCGCTCCTGCCGATCAGCCTTTCGACGTAAGGCGCGATGCGGTCGACCAGGATGGCGACGCCAGCGGCGTTGGGATGCAGCCCGTCCTCCTGGTTGAGCCCCGCCTGCATGGCGACGCCGTCGAGGAAGAAGGGGTAGAATGCGAGGTGATGCTTCTCGGCGAGCGCAGGGTAGATCGCGTCGAAGGCGCGCTGGTAATCGCTGCCCCAATTGGTCACCGCCTTCATGCCGAGAAGCAGGGTCTTGGCGCCGCTTGCCGCGACGCGGGTCAGTATCCGGTCGAGATTGGCGTAGGTCACCTTCGGGTCGATGCCGCGCAGCATGTCGTTGGCGCCGAGCTCGAGGAGAACGTAATCGGGCTTGTCGGCAAGCGCCCAGTCGAGCCGCGCGACACCGCCCGCCGTGGTGTCGCCCGAGACGCCGCCATTGATGATTTCCGCCTGGTAGCCGGCCGCGGCGAGCTTCGCCTGCAGGCGCGCCGGGAAGGTGTCCTCGGGCGCGAGGCCGAAGCCGGCCGTGAGGCTGTCGCCGAAGGCGAGAATGCGCGGCGGCGCAGCGGCGCCGGCCGCCGCGGCCGAAGGCAGAGCGAGGCAAAGCATGATGGCGCCGGCGCTGGCCGCGCCGGTCAGCCGCCGACCCAGCGCGTTGACAAGAGGCCGGGCGAAGCCATATCGACGGGATCGCGCGCGGCGCTCGACCGCCTCACCCGAAAGCCGCCTCACCGTCCAGCGCTCCTCTGATGCTTCGACCGCCTCGCTCCGACATGGTCCTTCTCGAGGATGTGCACCTAACACTGGCGAGCGCGGCCGGTGCCGTCAACGTGCTGCGCGGCGTGTCGCTTGCCGTCGGCGCGGGCGAGACGGTGAGCGTTGTCGGTCCGTCCGGCTCCGGCAAGTCGACGATGATGATGGTGATCGGCGGGCTCGAACGGCCGAGCGCCGGCCGCGTCGTCGTCGACGGCGCCGATCTCGGCAAGCTCGGCGAAGATGAGCTCGCGCGCTTTCGCCGCGACCGCGTCGGCATCGTCTTCCAGTCCTTTCACCTGGTGCCGACGATGAACGCCATCGAAAACGTCGCGATCCCGCTGGAGCTCGCCGGCCGTCCCGACGCCTTCGCCGCCGCCGCAGCCGGGCTCGAGGCGGTCGGGCTCGGCCGCCGCCTGCTGCACTATCCGAGCCAGCTCTCCGGCGGCGAGCAGCAGCGCGTCGCCCTGGCGCGCGCCTTTGCCGCCGGGCCGAGGCTGCTGCTCGCCGACGAGCCGACCGGCAATCTCGATACGGCCACCGGCCGGCTTGTCATCGACCTGCTCTTCTCGCTGCAGGCGCGTCACGGCACGACGCTCATCCTCATCACCCACGATCCCGCCTTGGCGCAGCGCTGCGATCGCACCATTCGCCTCGCCGATGGCCGCGTCGTCGATGGCGAGGCCGGCGGCGTGCAGATCCGGGCCGTCTGACGGTGAGGGCGTCGTGGCTCGCCTTCCGCCTCGCCCGGCGCGAGCTGCGCGGCGGCCTGCGCGGCTTCGGCGTCTTCCTCGCTTGCCTTACGATCGGCGTCGCGGCCATTGCCGGCATCGGCTCTCTCGCCGCCGCGGTCGATGCGGGGCTGAAGGGCGATGCCCGGACCGTGCTCGGCGGCGACGTCGAGTTCCATCTCGCCAACCGCGCGGCGAGCCCCGACCAGCGCCGCTTCCTCAGCGAGGCGGGGACGCTCTCGGAGGTGGCGCAGATGCGGGCGATGGCGCGCACGGAGGACGGGGCGCGGCGCAGCCTCATCGAGCTCAAGGCCGTCGATGGCGCCTATCCGCTCTACGGCGCCGTCGGGCTGGAGCCGGCGCTCGATCTCACGGCCGCCCTCGCCGAGCGCGACGGGCATTGGGGCGTTCTCGTCGATCCGGCGCTGCTGGGGCGCCTCGGCCTCGAAGTCGGCGATCGTCTGCGCATCGGGGATGCGAGCTTCACGATCCGCGCGCGCCTCGTGAAGGAGCCCGACTTCGCCGGCACGATCGCGATTTTCGGACCGCACGTCCTCATCGGCGAAGGCGGCCTCACGGCGGCGGGCCTCGTGCAGCCGGGAGTTCTCCTCGCGCATTCCTACCGTCTGCGCCTCGCTCCGCCGCAGCGTCCGCAGGATGTCGAAGCCCGCGCCGCCGCCGCCTTTCCCGAGGCCGGTTGGCGCGTCCGCGACGCCGGCAACGCGACGCCCGCGATCCGGCGCTTTCTCGACCGGATCACGCTGTTCCTGACCCTCGTCGGACTGACGGCGCTTCTCGTCGGCGGAGTCGGCATCGGCAATGCGGTGCGCAGCTATCTCGAACGGAAGATCGGCACCATCGCGACGCTGAAATGCCTCGGTGCGCCGGCGGCTCTCGTCTTCCGCCTCTACTTCTCGCAGATCATGGCGCTCGCGGCGGGCGGCATCCTGCTCGGCCTCGCCATCGGCGCCGCGGTTCCGGCGCTGGCGGTGCGGCTCCTCGCCGGCATCCTGCCGGGAACGGCCGAGCCCGGGCTCTACCCTGTCCCCCTTCTCATCGCGGCGCTCTTCGGCTTTCTGGTCACCGCCGCCTTCTCGCTTTGGCCGCTGGGCCGCGCGCGCGACGTGCCGGCGGCGAGCCTCTTTCGCGACGAGGTCGATCCGGCGCCGCGCCGGCCGCGCCTCCCTTATCTCCTTGGCATCGTCTTCGCGGCAGCGGCGCTGGCGGCGACCGCGATCGCGACCGCTCCCGATCGCCGCATCGCCGCCTGGTTCGTCCTCGGCGCCGCCGCGGCCTTGCTCCTCTTCCGCCTCGCGGGCGCGGCGGCGATGCTGGCGGCGCGCGGCGCCGGGCGCCTCCCGGCCCGCTGGCTGCGCCTGCGCGGCCTGCGGCTCGCCATCGCCAACCTTCATCGGCCCGGCGCGCCCACCGGAAGCGTCGTTCTTTCGCTCGGCCTCGGGCTCACCGTGCTCGTCGCCATCGCCCTCATCGAGGACAATCTCTTGCGCGAAGTGCGGGAGGCGCTCCCCGAGGCGGCGCCCTCCTACTTCTTCATCGACATCCAGCCCTCGCAGACGACCGCCTTCGACCGCTTGATGGCGACGACGCCCGGCGTCACCGGCGCCGAGCGCGTGCCCAGCCTGCGCGGCCGCATCGCGCGAATCAACGGCGTGCCCGTCGAGCAAGCGAAAGTCGCGCCGGGCGCGCAATGGGCGATCCGCAGCGAGCGCGGGCTCACCTATGCGGCAACGCCGCCGCGCGGCTCGCACGTTGTCGCCGGGTCGTGGTGGCCGGCGGATTATCACGGCCCGCCGCTCATCTCCTTCGATGCCGAGCTGGCGCGCGGGATGGGCGTCGGCGTCGGCGACACGCTGACGATCAATCTGCTCGGCCGCGACATCACGGCCCGCATCGCCAATCTGCGGGCGATCGATTGGACGAGCCTCGGCATCAACTTCACCATCATCTTCGCGCCCGGCACGCTGGAGGCGGCGCCGCAAACGCATATCGCCACGGCGCGGGCAGCGCCCGCGGCCGAGGATGCGCTCGAACGCGCGGTGACGGATCGCTTCCCCAATGTCTCGGCAATCCGCGTCAAGGAGGCGCTCGCGGCGGTTGCCCGCATCCTCGAACAGGTGGGCGCCGCCGTGCGGGCGATGGCGGCGATAACCCTGCTTTCCGGCGCGCTGGTGCTGGCGGGCGCCATCGCGGCGGGCCATCGCCGGCGCGTCTACGATGCCGTCGTGCTCAAAGTGCTGGGCGCGACGCGCGGCGACGTCGGGCGCGCCTTCCTCCTGGAATACGGCCTTCTCGGCCTCGTGACGGCGGTAGTCGCGGGAGCGGTCGGGACGCTCGCGGCGTATGTCCTGCTGACGCGCGTCATGCACAGCGGCTTCGTCTTCATGCCCGGCGCCGTCATCGGCACGGCGGCGCTCGCCACCCTTGCCGCTTTGGTGATAGGATTTGCCGGCACCTGGACGGCGCTCGGCGCCAAGGCGGCACCGCTCCTTCGCAACGAGTGAGCCATTCCGAAGGCGAAGCCATGACGAGCCTGCGCATCCTGCTCCCCACCCTCATCGCGTCGGGCCTTGTCCTGGCGGCGCCCGCCGCGCGCGCCGCCGCCTCGGAGGACGACGCGCCGGCGGCGAAGTTCGAGCGGCAGATGCGGGAGGCGGAGGCGCTGCTGCGGCAAGGGTTCGACAAGATGATGGGCTCGGTCGAGACGCTGCTCCGCGCCGTGCCGCAATACGAGATGCCGCAGATGAACGAGAACGGCGACATCATCATCCGCCGGAAGCGGCCGGTCGAGGAGGGGCAAGGCGGCGGCTTCCCGGCGACGCCGAACGGGCCCACGATCTGAGCCGCCCGATCCCACCCCCGCCATTGAATCGTCCTTGATTTATGCCAATATGATCGTCGGGAACATATCCCAAGGGGTTTACGAGGAAATCCATGGCATACGATCCGGGTAACCGCTGGGCGATCCGCGGCGCCGTCCCGCAGGTCGACATCGATGTCGGGCTGCGGCAATACATGCTGCAGATCTACAACTACATGGCCTCGGGGCTGGCGCTGACCGGCATCGTCGCCTATGTAGCCGCCGCCTCGGGCTTCTACTACCACATCGCCGGCACGCCGCTGATGTGGATCGTCATGCTGGCGCCGCTCGGCCTCGTCTTCTGGCTGAGCGCCGGCATCGGCCGCATGCAGGCGAGCACGGCGCAGCTGCTGTTCTGGGTCTATGCCGGGCTGATGGGCCTGTCGCTCGCCGGCATCTTCCTGGTCTTCACCGGGGCCAGCATCGCACGCGTCTTCTTCATCACCGCGGGCACTTTCGCGGCGATGAGCCTCTACGGCTACACGACGCGGCGTGATTTGACGCAGTTCGGCTCCTTCCTCTTCATGGGGCTGATCGGCATTGTCATCGCCTCGCTCGTCAACATGTTCATCGCCTCCTCGGCGCTGCAATTCGCCATCTCCGTGATCGGCGTCATGGTCTTCGTCGGCCTCACCGCCTTCGACACGCAGCAGATCAAGGAGATGTATGTCGCCTATGATGACGGGCAGATCGCCGGCAAGAAGGCGGTCATGGGGGCGCTCCGCCTCTACCTCGATTTCATCAATCTGTTCCTGATGCTGCTCCAGTTCTTCGGCCAGCGCCGCGACTGAGGCGCAACCCCGCCGATCTCGGCGAGACCCGCCCGGAAGGCTGCTTCCGGGCGGGTTTTCGTTTCGCCGCCGCGCCGCGGAACCGGTTCCGCGGCGCGACGTTGGAACAGGGCGGCTTTCAGCGGAGACGGGTGATGGCGGCGATGGAGCATGCGCAGACGGCAGCATCGCGCCGGAATGTCGGCGACAAGGAACGCGTCCTTTCGGCCCTCGGCGGCGCCGCCCTCGTCCTCAACGCCCTGCGCCGCCCGTCCATCCTGAACATCGGCCTTGCCCTCGGCGGCGCCGCGCTGTTGCAGCGCGGCCTCTCCGGCCATTGCTCGATTTATGGCCTGTTGGGGATCGACCGCAGCGGCCACGCGGCGGAGCCGCGTCGGCTGCCGGACTATTACACCCGCGGAAGCGGCAAGCGCGGCGAGCATTCGATCCTCGACGAGATCGAGGCCGCCTCCGAGCACAGCTTCCCGGCCAGCGATCCGCCCTCCTGGGTCGCGACGCCGGCGGGTCGGCCCTGAAGGGCAAGTCGCGCCTCGCCGTTGACTTCCGTCCAGCGCGGTCTTTAGCCTCTGCCCGTCGGCAAGACGTCGACAAGGCGCCATTCGGGCGGGGAGGGTCGGATGCGAGGCAAGCTGGCCTGGGCCGCCGTCGCGCTTGGCCTGATCGCGCCCGCGGCGCAAGCGGGAAAACCCGACGACACGCTGAACCTCGCCTGGTCGGCCCAGATCGAGAACTACGACCAGTATTTCAACACGGTGCGTGAAGGCATCGTCTTCGCCCGCGAGATCTGGGACAACCTCGTCGACCGCGATCCGCGCACCGGCGAGTACAAGCCGCTGCTCGCCAAATCCTACCGCTGGGTCGATCCGCTGACGCTCGATTTCGCGCTGCGCCAGGGCATCTCCTTCCATGACGGGACGCCCTTCACGGCGACGGATGTCGCTTACACGCTCAACTGGCTCGCCGATCCCGCCAACAAGGTCATCACCCAGCAGAATGTATCTTGGATCAAGTCCGTCGAAGAGACCGGCCCCTTCGCGGTGCGCATCCATCTGAAGGCGCCGTTCCCGGCGGCGCTCGAATATCTCGCCGACATCCTGCCGATCTATCCCCATGATTACTACGCCAAGGTCGGTCCGCAGGGGATGAGCCGGCATCCGGTCGGCACCGGCCCCTACAAGGTGGCGGCGGCCGAGCCCGGCAAGTCCTTCACGCTCCTGCGCAACGACGCCTATTTCAAGGAGAGCCCGAAGGGCCGGCCGGCCATCGGCAGGATCGTCCAGCGCTCCATCGCCGAGATGCCGACGCAGATCGCCGAGCTCATGACCGGCAGCATCGACTGGATCTGGCAGGTGCCGGCCGATCAGGCGGAGAAGCTGCGGCAGGTGCCGGGCGTCACGGTCAAATCCGCCGAGACCATGCGGATCGGCTATGTCGGCTTCGATGCCGCGGGCCGCTCCGGGGCGACGCCGGTGAAGGATCGGCGCGTGCGCGAAGCCATCGCCCATGCGATCGACCGCGCCGCCATGGTGAAGAACCTCGTCGGCGGCGACAGCCGCGTCCTCGATGCCGCCTGCTTCCCGAGCCAGTTCGGCTGCACCGATGAGGGGGTGAAGCGCTACGCCTACGACCCGGCCCTCGCCAAGACGTTGCTTGCCGAGGCCGGGTATCCGAACGGCTTCGACATCGACATCTACGCCTATCGCGAGCGGCCCTGGGCGGAGGCCATCATCGGCTATTTGCGGGCCGTCGGCATCCGCGCCAAGCTCACCTATCTGCAATACGCGGCGCTGCGCGACAAGAACTGGGCGGGGACGACGCCGCTTTTCTACATGACCTGGGGCTCGAACTCGATCAACGACGTGTCGGCCATTCTCGGCAATTTCTTCACCGGCTCGCCCGACGACTTTGCTCGCGACGCGCAGCTCAAATCCTGGATCGAAACCGGCGACACCGCGATCGACCCCGCGGTGCGCAAGGCGAATTACCGCCAGGCCTTGCAGCGCATCGCCGAGGAGATCTACTGGCTGCCGATGTTCAGCTATGTCGCCAACTACGCCTTCAGCGCCGATCTCGACTTCTCGCCCGATGCGGACGAGGTGCCGCGCTTCTATGCGGCGCATTGGAAGTGACGGTCCCGTAGCCGCCGCGGAGCGATGCTCGCCTTTGCCCTGAAACGCCTGGCGCTGGCGCTCCTCGTGGCGCTCACCGTCTCGATCATCAGCTTCAGCCTCTTGCGTCTGTCGGGCGATCTGGCGCAGGCGCTCGCCGGACCCTCGGCGACCGCCGCCGATGTCGAGGCCGTGCGCAAGGCCTACGGTCTCGACCAGCCGCTCTGGGTGCAGTACCTCGCCTGGGCGCGGCAGGCGCTGCATGGCGATCTCGGCACCTCCTTCTTCTTCAAGGAGCCGGTCGCGGCGATGATCGCGGCGCGGCTGCCGGTGACCATGACGCTCGGCGTCTCGGCTCTTCTCTTCGCGCTTCTCGTGGCGCTGCCGCTCGGCATCCTCGCGGCCCTCAAACCCAATTCCTGGGTCGACCGCCTCGCCCTGACGCTCTCGGTCGTGGGTCAGGCGCTGCCGAGCTTCTGGTTCGCCCTCATGCTGATGATCCTCTTCGGGCTGAAGCTGCGCTGGCTGCCGATCTCGGGCACGGCGAGCTGGAAAAGCTTCGTCATGCCGGCGATCGCCCTTGGCTATTACGGCATGCCGACCTTCATGCGCCTGACGCGCGCCGGCATGATGGAGGTGCTGGCCTCCGACTACATTCGGACGGCGCGGGCGAAGGGGCTGCGGGCGCCCGCCATCCTCCTCAAGCATGCGCTCCGCAACGCCATCGTTCCGGTCGTCGCCGTCGCCGCCGTGCAGCTCGGCTTCTTCCTCGGCGGCTCGATCGTCATCGAGAGCGTCTTCGCCCTGCACGGCGTCGGCTATCTCGGCTGGGAATCGATCAGCCGCGCCGATTTCCCGGTCGTTCAGGCGATCGTCCTTGTTCTCGCGCTCTTCTACATCGTGCTGACCCTCCTCGCCGACCTCCTCAACGCGTTCCTCGATCCGCGCATCCGGGTCGGGTGACGGGCGCGGGCGATGACGGTCGAGACCTTCTCCGGCGCCGAGCGCATCCTCGAACCCTCCGCGGGCGCGCTCCTCCGCCGCCGCGTCTTCGGCCATGCCGGCTTCATGATCGGCGCCGCTATCATCCTCGCCATCCTGGCGGCGGCGCTGCTGGCGCCGTGGCTCGCCCCGCACGATCCCTACGCGCAGGACCTCACGCGCCGCCTCGTCCCGCCGGTCTGGGACGCCAAGGGGAGCTGGCTCGACCCGCTCGGCACCGACCAGCTCGGCCGCGACTATCTGAGCCGCCTCCTCTTCGGCGCCCGCATCTCGCTCCTCATCGGCTTCAGCGCGGCGCTCATCTCTGGCCTCATCGGCACCGGCCTCGGCCTCTGCGCCGGCTATTTCGGCGGCCGCGTCGACATGGTCGCGAGCTTCGTCGTGACGACGCGGCTCGCCATGCCGGTGGTGCTCGTGGCGCTCGCGGTGGTGGCGCTCGCGGGCGGCTCGCTCCACATCGTCGTCGCGGTGCTCGGCCTGCTTCTGTGGGACCGCTTCGCCGTCGTCACGCGCGCGGCGACGCATCAGGTGCGCCAGCTCGACTACGTCGCCGCCGCTCGCGCCACCGGCTGCTCGACGGCGCGCATCATCCTCGCCGAGATCCTGCCCAACATCATGAACGCGCTCATCGTCATCGCGACCATAGAGATGGCGAATGCGATCCTCCTCGACGCCGCGCTCTCCTTTCTCGGCCTCGGCGTGCAGCCGCCGCTGCCCGATTGGGGACTCATGGTGGCCGAGGGCAAGGAGTACATGTTCTTCAGCCCTTGGGTCATCGCCATTCCCGGACTGGCGCTTTTCACCCTCGTGCTCGCCATCAACCTCGTCGGCGACGGGCTGCGCGACCTCGCGGCGCCGGAGAACCGGAATTGATCGGCGAGCCCATCCTCGAAGTCGAAGGGCTCGATGTCGTGATCCCGCTGCTGGCCGGCACGCTGCGGCCGGTGCGCGATCTCGCATTTGCCGTGGCGCGCGGCGAGACCTTCTGCATCGTCGGCGAATCGGGTTGCGGCAAGTCGCTGACCGCGCTCGCCCTCATGAATCTCCTGCCGAGACGGGCGCGGCGCTCGGCCCGGCGCCTCCGCTTCGCCGGCACGGATCTCGCGAGGCTCGACGAGCGGCGCATGGCCGATCTGCGCGGCGACAGGATCGCCATGATCTTCCAGGAGCCGATGACCGCGCTCAACCCCGCCTACACAATCGGCAATCAGCTCGAAGAGGCGATGCTGCGCCACCGCCGGGTGTCGCGCGCCGAGGCGCGCGACCGCGCCATCTTCCTGCTCGAGAAGGTCGGCATCACCGCCGCTTCGAGCCGGCTGCGGCAATATCCGCACCAGCTTTCGGGCGGACTCCGCCAGCGCGTCATGATCGCCATGGCCCTCATGTGCGGCCCCGAGCTCATCATCGCCGACGAGCCGACGACCGCGCTCGACGTCACCATCCAGGCGCAGATCCTTCATCTTCTCGCGGCGCTCCAGCGCGAGTTCCGCATGGCCGTCATCCTCATCACGCACGATCTCGGCATCGTCGCCCGCGTGGCAGATCGCGTCGCCGTCATGTATGCGGGGCAGATCGTCGAGACCGGCGCCGTCGCCGACATCTTCGCGCGGCCGATGCATCCCTATACGCAGGGCCTCCTCCGCTGCATCCCGGTGCCCGGGCGCACGCGGCGCGGAGCGCATCTGGGCTCGATCCCCGGCCTCGTCCCGAGCTTGATGGGCGAGCTCGCGGGGTGCGGCTTCCGCAATCGCTGCGTCTACGCTTCGCCGCCCTGCGCCGCCGGCGGGATCGGGCTCGTGCCGCTCTCGCCCCAGCGCGCCTATCGCTGCCTCCTGCCGCCCCGTGAATGCGCCGCCAATGCCGCGGCCGCCGCCGCGCCATGACGCCGCCCCTCCTCGAAATGCGCGACGTGACGCGCAGCTTCGAGGTGAGCGCCGGCCTCTTGCGCCGGCGGCGGACTTTGCGCGCCGTCAACGGCGTGTCGCTCCGCCTGGAAAAGGGCGAGGTTCTGGGCCTCGTCGGCGAATCGGGTTGCGGCAAATCGACGATCGCCAAGATGCTGCTCGGCCTGCTGCCGCCGCAATCGGGCGCGATCCTCCTCGAAGGGCGAAGCCTGGCGGCGCTCGACCGCAAGGCGGTCGCGCGGCGTATCCAGCCCGTCTTCCAGGATCCCTATTCCTCCCTCAACCCGCGCAAGACCGTGGGCGCCATCATCGCCCTGCCGCTCCGTGTCCACGGCATCGGCGATCGCCGCGAGCGGCGCGCCCGCGTCTTCGCGATGATGGACCGCGTCGGCCTCGCGCCGCGCCTCCATGCGAGCTTTCCGAGCCAGCTCTCGGGCGGGCAGCGTCAGCGCGTCGCCATCGCCCGGGCGCTCATCACCGCGCCCGAGATCCTGATCTGCGACGAGCCGACCTCGGCGCTCGACGTCTCGGTGCAGTCGCAGATCCTGAACCTTCTGCAGGATCTGCGGCGGGAGCTCGGCCTCACTTACCTCCTCATCAGCCACAACCTCGCCGTCGTCGAGCACATGGCGACGCGCGTCGCCGTCATGTATCTGGGCCGCATCGTCGAGGAGGCCGCGAGCGAGACACTCTTCGGCAGGCCCCGCCACCCCTATACCGAGGCGCTTCTCGCCTCGGTGTTGACGCCTGAGCCGGGGCTCGGCCTGCCCGATACCGGCCTCGGCGCCGCCTTCCCGAACCCGCTGGAGCCGCCCTCCGGATGCGCCTTCCACCCGCGCTGCCCGAAGGCGATGCCGCTCTGCCGCGGCACGCCGCCCCCGGCGCGCAGCAAGGATGGCGCCCGCGTCGAATGCCATCTCTGCGCGGCGGCGGTTCCTTGAGATCGCGTTGGCGGGCGTAGAGGGCGGCGTCGGGCAACGACCAGGACCACCAAGGGCACCCAGCATTCCGCCCTCATGCGGAGGCGGTTGCGCTCTCGCCTTGCTCCTCCGCTCAGCCGCAGCAATCGGCGCGGGCGGCGGCGATTGCGGGCTCGGGCTTGGCGGCGCCGCAGCACGATTTCGCTGACGGCACGGCGATGCGCGGCGCCGGTCTCGCGGTGCAGACGCCCGTTTCCGGCAACTCCAGCTCGACGCGCGCGGCGGCTTCTTCGTCGCCGACAAGATGCGCCGCGATCGAGCGCACCTGCTCGTAGCCGGTCGCGAGCAGGAAGGTTGGGGCCCGGCCATAGCTTTTCATGCCGGCGATGAAGAAGTCCGCTTCCGGATGGGCGAGCGCGGCGGCGCCGTGCGGGCGGACGGTGCCGCAGCTATGCAAATTGGGGTCGATCAGCGGGCCAATGCTGCCGGCGCATTCGAGCCACGGATCGAGGGCGAGGCGAACCTCGCGCAGCATCGTGAAATCCGGCCGGAAGCCGGTGGCGACGATCATGCGGTCGGCGGCAAGCTGCGCCGGCGCGCCGGCATGGTCGCCCTCGATCCGCAGCGCGCCGCCCGCTCCGCGGCCGATCGCTTCGATGCGGAAGGGCGCCAGCACCTCGACAGCGCCGGCCTCGACCAGGGCGCGCGCCGCGATTCCGAGCGCGCCGCGCGCCGGCAGCGCGTCCGCCGCCTCGCCGCCGAAGGCCGTTTCGATCCGGTCCTTGCGGATAAGCCAGTGCAGTCGCGTGCCGGGTGCCTCCTCGCGCAGCGCGGCCAATTCGATCAGCGCGTTGAGCGCGGAATGTCCGCTGCCGACCACGGCCGTCTTCCGCCCCCGATAGATCTCGCGATCGGCCCCCAGCACATCGGGGATGCCGGAGGCGATCCGCTCCGCCGCCTGCCTCTCGCCGAGGGCGGGCAGGCCGTCGGCGCCGGCGGGGTTCGGGGTGAACCAGGTGCCGGACGCGTCGATGACGGCGCGCGCCATGACGCGCCGCGTCGTTCCGTCGGGCGCGGCGATGCGCAGGACGAAGGGCAATCTCTCGCGGCCCGCCGTGCGCAGCTTGTCGGTATTCTGGCGGCTTACCGCGATGACGCGCGCATTGACATGGAGATAGGGCGCGAGGGCCGCGGCGAGCGGCTCCAGATAGCGCGCCACAAGCTCGCCGCCCGTCGGCAGATCCTCGGCCGGTGGCGGCGACCAGCCGCGCGTCGCCAGCAGTGCCGCCGCCGCGCGGTCGACGCAGAACCGCCAGGGCGTGAACATGCGCACGTGATGCCATTGCCGGATCGCGTGCCCGGCCGCGGGTCCGGCTTCGAGCACGAGCGGCGTCTCGCCGCGCGCGAGGAGATACGCTGCCGCCGCGAGCCCGACCGGGCCGGCGCCGATGATGGCCACAGGCAAGGAAGCTTGGTTCATGGTGCGGTCTTTCCGGCTTGGCGCCGAGCGGCCCTCGGAACGGGCGGGAGGCACGCCGCCGCACCGCCGCCGCAGCAATTCTCGGTGAGGAAGCGAAGGAGCCCGTTCATGGCGGCGAAATCGGCCGCATAGATGAGTTGGCGGCCAACGCGCCGCTGCGTAACGAGGCCGGCGCGATGGAGATGCTGCACATGAAAGGTGAGGGAGGAGGGCGGAATGCCGAGGCGCCCGGCGATGGTGCCGGCGGAAAGGCCATCGGGCCCGCGCTCGACGAGCATGCGATAAATGGCAAGGCGCGTCTCATGGGCCAAGGCTCCGAGGGCGGCGACGGCTGCGGTGCTGTTCATCGAAACCACATTTCGAGGAATATCGAAACGTACGAGTTTCCGATTGTCAAACGATATTTCTAGCATCATCGAAATTAAGGCGCGATGGCGCCGCGTGTCATTCAAAGACCGTCTCGGCCGGGTGGCCGCAGAGAATGTGCAGGGGCCGCCGAACCGCGGCTCCCGCGTCCTCCGCCCATCCTCTGCGCTCCACGCTGAACATGGTTGTTTTTTTCGGAGCCGGGCAACAGGATGCACCCATGTTTCCAGAACGCCTCACCGAAGGCTATCGTGCCTTCCTCGACGGCCGCTTCGCCGCCGAGCGCTCGCGCTACCAGATGCTGGCAGAGAAGGGCCAGCATCCCGAGATCATGGTCATCGGCTGCGTCGATTCGCGCGTCTCGCCCGAGGTCATCTTCGATGCCGCGCCGGGCGAGCTCCTCGTCGTGCGCAACGTCGCCAATATCGTGCCGCCGCACGAGCCCGACCGCGGCTCGCAGCACGGCACCAGCGCCGCCCTCGAATTCGGCGTGCAGGCGCTGCGCGTCAAGCACATCGTCGTCCTCGGCCACGCATTCTGCGGCGGCATCCGCGCCTTCGCCGACGAGCAGGAGCCGCTGTCGCCCGGCGACTTCATCGGCCGCTGGATGGCGCAGATCGCGCCCGCGGCCGCGCGCCTCGGCCAGCGCGCGCCGGGCGATGAAGAATATCTGCGCCGGCTCGAATTCGCCTCGGTCGAACTGAGCCTGCAGAACCTGATGACTTTCCCGTGCGTCCGAATCCTCGTCGAGCGCGGCAAGCTCGCCCTCCACGGCGCCTATTTCGGCGTCGCCTCGGGCCGGCTCCTGGTGCGCGATCCCGCGACCGGGCGCTTCGATCCGGTCGCCGGATCGCCCCTCGCGCCGTAACAGGAAAGCCTCTGCGAAAGCACTCCCTCGCCCGGCTCCGGGAAAGGCCCAACGATGCCTCGCCAACCCTTCGCAGCCCTCTCCCCCATTGGTCCCATTGGGGGAGAAGGGTGAGGGGCAAACCGGAACTCGTCGCTAAACCGGCTTGAAGGAGCCGTCGAGAACGACGTCGATGAGGAGCGGCGCCGAGGCGGCGAGGCCGCGCCGGAGCGCCGCCAGTGCTTTCTCAATGGTGGCGGCGCGCTCGGCGGCGATGCCGAAGGAGCGGGCAAGGCCGGGGAAGTCGATCGCCGGGTCGGTCAAATCCATGCCGACATAGCGGTCAGTCTGCGCCGCGAGCGCCTGGAGGGCGTTGGTGCGCTGCTTCAGGATGCGGTAGGCGCCATTGTCGAGGATAAGGAAGACGAGGCCGGCGAGGCGCTGGCGCGCCGCCGTCCACAGCGCCTGGCAGGTGTAAAGGGCGCTGCCGTCGCCGATAAGGGCGACGACGGGGCGCCGCGGCTCGGCCAGCTTGACGCCGATCGCCGCCGGCAGGCCCCAGCCGATGCCGCCGCCGCGCAGGCCGTAGAAGCTCTTGGGATCGTCGCTCTTGAGGAGCTGGCGGAGGCCGGCGCCCGAGGAGATCGTCTCGTCGACGATGATCGCCTCGGGCGGCAGCGCCGCCCCGACGGCGTGGAGGAGCGGCAGCGGCCGGAGCGGGTGCAGCGCCGCCTCGGCCCGCGCCTTTGCCATGAGCGCCTCTCGCTCCGCGGCGATCGCCCGCCGCGTTGCGGCGAGCCGCGCCGCCGCGGCCTCCTGCTGCGCCGGGCTCATGCGGCGGCGAGTGGCGGCGGCCAGCTCCGGCAGGCTCGCCTTCGGGTCGGCGAGGATCGCGACGCTCGCGGCGAAATTCTTGCCGATCTCCCAGGGATCGGTGTCGAGATGGATGATCGGCAGATCCGGCGGGACCGGCTCGGTCGCGTGCGGCAGCGACAGGGTGAAGAGGTCGCCGCCCACCGAAAAGAGGAGGTCGTGCTGCTCCAGAATGCCGCGGATCACCGGCTGCGAGCGCGTCATCGCGCCGCGGAAGAGCGGATTCGAGGCCGGGAAGGAGGCGGTGTTGGGGACGCCCTCGGCCCAGACCGGAGCGCCGAGGAGCTCGGCCAGAGCCGCGAGCTCGGCATGGGCGCGCCGCTGCGCCACGATGTCGCCGGCGATGAGGACGGGCCGCTCGGCCGCCGCCAGCAGCGCCGCCGCCTCTTCGATGGCGTCGGCGTCGCCGCGGATGGCGGGCGCGATGCGGCTCGGCCGGCCGAGATCAATCTCCGCCTCGGCGGTGAGAATATCGCCCGGCAGCGACAGGAAGACGGGGCCGGTCGGCGGCGCCAGCGCCGTCTTCGCGGCGCGGTGGACGGCGCGCGGCAAATCCTGGAGGCGCCGCACCTCGGCCGACCATTTGACGAGCGGCTCGGCCAGGCGCGGCAGCTCGTCCCAGAGAAGGGGCTCGGAAAAGGTGAAGCTCTGATCGTGCTGGCCCGCCGTCACCAGCAGCGGCGATCCCGCCTTCTTCGCGTCGTAGAGCATGCCCATGGCGTTGCCGAGGCCGGGCGCGACATGGAGGTTGACGACGGCAAGGCGGCCCGACGCCTGCGCATAACCGTCGGCCATGGCGAGGACGGCCGCTTCCTGCAGGCCGAGCACGTAGCCGATGCCCTCCTCGACCGCGAGCGCATCCATCAGCGGTAGCTCGGTCGTGCCGGGATTGCCGAAAATGAGCTCGACGCCTTCTTGCCTCAAGAGTTCGAGGAAGGCGCGCTTTCCGGCGATACGCGGCATGGGTCACCATCAACCGAGAGAGTGGCGAGCGAGGATCTTAGCGCAAAGGACGTGGCGGATGCGCATCCTCCGCGCCCTCTGCGCTGAAGTGGTTCTCCTCAGGCTGAAGTGGTCCTCCTTGGAAAGTCTCTCACGAGCTCGCCGGCGTCGATGAGAGGCGGAGGCCGTCGCCGATGAGGACGAAGGGCGCCCAGGCGAAGGGATGGGAGAAGAGCGTGCCGCTGCCGGGGGCGGCGCCGATGCCGGCGAGGCGGTCGAGCTTCGCCTGGCGGAGCGCGTCGACCGTGTCTTCCTGACCGGTGCCGGGGCGCATGGCGCGGACCGTGCTCGTGGTGATGAACTCGGCCGAATCGTCGTCGACCGACCAATGGGTGACGAGAAGGCCGCGCGTCCCGGCGAAGAAGAAGGCGCGGGCGAGGCCGGAGAGGCTCTCGCCGCCGCCCCCCGAGCCGGTGCCGGCGGGCCCCGCCGTGTTGCAGGCCGAGAGGATGACGAGATCGGCATCCATCTGCAGCTTCAAGATTTCGCCGCCTTCGAGGAAGGCGCCGGCGGCGCTCGCCGCATCCTTCGGCACCGAGGTCAGGATCGACGGCTCGGTCTTGCAGTGGAGCTCTGTCGGCAGGAAGGCGTGAGTCGCGAAATGGATGATGCGATATCGGCTGAAGTCGATCTTGTCGATGGCGGCGCGCGTGAAGGCGTCGCCGAGATAGATGTCCTGCGGGCGCGCGCCTAGCAGGCGGCCGATGCCGGTCACCTCCTCGCGCGTGCCGGGCAGGGTCGGCAGGGCGCGGAGCGCCTCGTAATCCTCCTTGCAGCGGTCGGGCGGAAAGGCGGCGGCGAGCTGCGCGTCGCTTGCCGGCCGGAAATCGCCGAAGCCGATGAAGGGAAGCGGCGCCGAAGAGGCGGATTTGATGCGCCGCAGGTTGACGAAGGTCTGCGGCGCCGGCACGTAGCTCGTGGCGAAGCGCTTCAAGAGGAAGGGTACGGCGCGGTAGTCGCCATTCGTCACGGCCGCTGTCGGCGCCGTCACCAGCATCTCGAAAGGCAGGCTGAGGAGCGGCCCGTTGGGCGCGATAACGAGATGGGTGAAGGGCTTGAGCTCCGCCTCGACCGGGCCGAAGAGCGTCGCGTAGAGCCGGTTCGCCGCGGCGAGGTCGTAGATCGGGATCTGCGGCACGCCGGCCGCGGTGAAGAAGACTTGCGCCGTCTTGCGCAGATGGTCGACGGCCGCAGTTGCCTCGGCCAGAGTGAGCGGGATCCGGTAGGCGGTCACATGCGTCGGCGTCACCAGGAAGCCGAAGCTGGCGCTGCGGCCGAGCTGGATCGCGAGGAGCGCCTCCTGCGGCCGCAGCAGCTTCGCCACGGTGATCGCGGCGGCGTCGGCCTGGACGAGCTGGCCATAGGCCGGCGCCGCCGCCTGCGCCGCGGCTTCGGCCTCGTCGCGCTTGGCTTCGGCGGCGGCGATGGCGGCATCGATGCGGGCGAGCTCGGCATCGCTCTGCAGGGGCGCCGGCTTCTGCGCCTCGGCGTCGCGGGCGACGAAGAGGTTCTTCAGCTCGAGCTCGGCCTGCTGGAGCTGGCGCAGCGTCGCGCTGACGCGCTGGTCGCCGGCGGCGAGGCGCGCCGCCGCCTTGGCGATGTATTGCGCGGTGAGGCCGCTTTGGATGAGCTGCGAGGCCTCGAACATTTCGGCGTAGAGGGGCGCTGCCGCCTGCTTGTCGCTTTCGGCGACAGCGAAGAGCGTCTCGAGATAGGGCGTGACCAGCACCTCGGGCAGGCCGAGATGGCGGTCGCGCAGAATCTTGGCGCCGCGGCGGAAGCGGCGCAGCGCGCGGTCGATCTTGCCTTGCTTCAGCGATTCGCGGCCGGCGAGGAAGAGCGTCACCGCGACCGGGCGTTCGTTCGGGATGACCTGGTTGAAGAGCTGGACGCTTTCGCTGAATGCTTTCGCGGCAGCGACGAACTCGCCGGCGCCGGCATCGCTCAAGGCGGCGACGCGCACGACGCGCGGCAGCACGCCGCCGACATCCGTGCCGCTGACCGCGATGAGCGCCTTCGATTGCTCGGCAAGGCGCTTTGCGTCGTCGTAGCGGCCGGCGCGATAGGCCAGCATCCCCTCGAAGCGCCAGATGCTGGAGAGGCCGAGAATGCCCATGGCGCTGTCGGGATCGAGGAACAGCGAATCATAAGAGCCGCCGCTCGCGCCGCGGCGCGATCCCGCGCCGCTGTCGCCGCGCCGCGCCGCCGCCAGCATGCCGGAGGGGACGTAGGCGGCAAAGACGCGCTCGGCGCCGGCGACGCGATCGGCCGCCTTCGCCATCTCGCCCTGATTGGCCTCGTGAATGGCGAGGTAGAATTGGAGGCGCGCCGACACCAGCGGGTCGGGGGAGGGGCCGAGCAAGGCGGCGGCGCGGGCGAAGAAGCCGTCCGCCTCGGCGAAGCGCCCCTGATTGCTGATCTGCAGCCCGAGATGCATCAGCGGCATGGCGAGGCCCGGATTGCTCGGCCCCAGAATCCGCTGCTGGACCGCGAGCGCGTCGCGGAAGGCGTCCTCGGCGGCGGCGAAGTTGTCGATCGCATTCGCCTCGTCGCCGAGGCGCATCAGCCCGTAATAGCGCTCGAGATCGCCGCTGCCGAAGGGCTGCTTGGCGAATTGCTCGGCGAGGAGCTCGTAGGCGGCCGAGCGGCGCTGCGTCGTGCCGGCGATGGGTCGCCCGGCGATCGCCGCCACCGTTGCCTCGAGCGCCGGCAGCGACGACATGACGCCGTCGACCATCAGCGTCTTGCCTTCGAGCGTCGTCGCGAAGGCGAGGTGCGGCCAACCGCCGTTCCGCCGCGTGCATTGCATCAGCACCGCCGGCACCTCGTCGAGGATGCGCGTCTCCGCCGGGGCGCCGCAATTGAGGATCTGGTCGAGATGCGAGCGCCACGGGCTCGCCGTCGCGAGCTGCCTCAGCGCGGCGAGGCCGTCGCGCCGCTCGACGGCTTCATAGACATGGCCGCTCGGCTGCTGCCAGGTGCCGCAGCGGACGCTGTAGGAGGCCTTCGCCAGCACGCCCGACCCTTCGGGCGAATCCTGGCGATAGTTGCAGGGCTCGCCGACCTGGTCGTTGCCAACCTGCTTCACCTCCTCGACCTTGCGCATCGCCGCGCTCTTGACGAGGACGTCGGGCGGCAGCGTTTCGCAGGCGGCGAGGGCAAGGCCGAGGGCCGCCGCCAGCGCGAGCAGGCCGGCGCGCGGCGGCCGCAGCGCCGGGCTCACTGGACGAGGTCCTCGTCGCCGACGCTGAAGGCCTGGAGAATCAGGTCGTCGGGCTGGCGCGCCGGCGCGATGAGGGCGAAATTGGTGTAGCTCGGCGGCGAGATCATGACGAAGCGCGGCACGACGATGCAGTTCGTCGTGCCGATGGCGCAGTTGTTGACCTTGTAGAGATTGTCCTTGGCGCCGCTCTTGAAGGCGATGGCTGCCGCGCCCTGCCCCGGCACGCCGCCGATCGTGCCGCCGATCGTGGCGGAGCCGCCGATCCCGGCGATGGCGAGCGCGTTGACGGTGACGTTCCCTGCGCTGATCGCGCCGGCATTGGCGGCGAGGAGCAGCGTCGCCTGCGGCGCCGAGACGGTGTCGATGGCGATGGGATTGTTCGCCGGGCCCGTCTGCAGGGCAGCGAGCGCGGCCGTCGGATCGGCCGGATCGAAGGCCTGCAAGGCCGAAAGCTGGGCGCCCGTCGCATCGAAGGCGACATAGCCGGCAGCGAAGCTCGAGGTGCCGGTCTGGGTGAAGCGTCCATCGGTCGAGAGGATGACGCTCGGGGCGCCGAAGGCCCCGCCGGCGAGGCTGATGCCGCCCGTGGAGCGGAAGACGATCTGCTGGCCGGCGCTCGCCGTCGCGCCGTCGATCGTCAGCGGGCCGCCGGAGGTCGCCGAGAAGCTGCCCGCCGCGACCGAATAAACGCCGGTGACTGAAAGGGGAGCCGCGGTCGCGATCGTCACGTCGCCGCTGCCGGCATTGGTGAAGCCGGTCAGCGTCGCCACCTCGTTGGCGCCGCCGAGGCTTGCGCCGCCGACCGAGGATCCCGAAAGCGCGGCGGCGCGGATGACGCCGGCCGTTTGCGCGAGGGCGCCGCCGGAATTGAGGCTGACCGATCCCGTCGCCGCGAGGTCGGTCGCGATGGTGAGGTCGCCGGCCGTGGTGCTGAGCGTGATATTGCCGCTGGCGAGGGTGATGGGCGCGGTCACGGTGAGGGCGCCCGCCTCGTTGAAGGTGAAGTTGCCGGGGCCCGTCACGGTGAAGGCGCCGAGCGCGACGGCGTTGCTGCCGGCGAAATTGGCTTCGCCGACCGAGGAGCCGGTCAGCGTCGCGGCCGCGATCCCGCCGTGCGTCTGCTCGATCGTCGAGCCCGAGGCGAGGCGCACAGTATGGTTCGGCGCCGACACATTGCCGTCGAGGGCGATGGCGGCGGCACTCGCGGTGAGATTGCCGGCGAACGCCGCGTCGCCCGGCCCGAAAGAGAGGGTACCGACGGCGCTGATCGTGACGTCTCCCAATCCCGGGTGAGCCGCCGTGCCGCTGATGAAGATACCGTCGCCCGCACCCGTCGTCGCCAGGGTGAGGCCGCCGGCGGTGATGTGGCCGAGAGCGGCGTCGGCAAGATTGAGGGTCGCCGGCGCCGCGGGTGCGCTGCCGGCGCTGAGGCCCTGCCCCGCGACGGATTGGATCGTCATCGCCGCGGCGCCGCTCGACAGGGAGCCGGTGATGGCGGCCTTGTCGGCGATGAGGGTCAGCGCCTTGTCGTTCGTCGCGAAGCTGTTGCCCTGATCGGCATAGCCGCTGCCTTTGGCAATGATCGTCGTCGCGGCGTTGGTCGTCGTGGCGCCGGTAAGAGAGACGCCGCCGGCGCCGCTCAGCGAGATGGCGTTGTTGGCGCCGGCGCTCAGCGTGTCGGAGAGGAAGAGCGTGCCCGCATTCGTCGCCACCGTGAGATCACCGGCGGACGTGATCGGGCCCGTGACGGCGAGGCTCTGCCCGTTGGTGAAGAGGAGGGCGCCGCTCCCCGTATTCTGCAACGCGCCGAGCGTACCCACGAGATTGCTGTCGCCGAGCGTGATGCCGGTCGCGCCCACGCCGCTGAGCTGGGTCGTGGCGATGGTCCCGGCCGTTTGCGTGATGGCCTGGCTCGCCTCCAGCGTCAGCGGGACGGCACCGAGATCGACGTCGCCCGAGAAGGTGAGGTTTGCGCCCGACGACAGCGTCAGCGCCGTGAAGCCGGCATGCGGCGTGACGCCGCTGGCGACGAGATCGGCGCCGCTCGTCGCCAGCGTCAGCCCGCCGGCATGGAGGATCTGACCCAGATCGCCATCGCTCACGTTGAGGCCGCCGCCTGCCGCGCCGAGATCGAGGGGCTGGCCCGCCGGCGCCGCGATCGTCATCGCCGCTCCGCCGAGATCGAAGGACGGGAGCCCGTTCAGCCCGGCGCTCAAGGCGAGGGCGGGCGTCGTCAGGCCGAGGGTGCTGCCGTTCGTCGCGAAGGTGAAGCCGCCATCGCTATAGCCGGGCGCCGCGGCGGTGAGGATCGTCGGCGCGTTGACGCTCACCGCGCCGGTCAGGCGAATGCCGCCGCCGCCGGTAAGCGTGATGGTGTCGCCCGCCCCGGCCGCGAGCGTCCCGGCCAAACGAAGCTCGCCCGCCATCGTCGTCAGGGACAAGTTGCCGGCGGCCGCAGCGACGGGACCCGCGACCTGGAGCGTTCCTTGGTTGGCGATGGCGATGGCGCCGCTCGTATTGCTGAACTGGGTCAGCGTGCCGATCGCGTTTGCCTCGCTGAGCGTCACCGCGCCGCCGATCGTACCGGAGAGGCTGCCGACGGAGATCGTCGCACCCGCCGCTTGCGAGAGGCCGCCACCGGTCGTCAGCGCCAAGGAGCCGGCGCTCGCGCCGTTGACGCCGTCGAGCGATGCGATCTGCAGCGGGCCGGCGCCGGTGAAGGCGACGCTCTGGCCGGCGGCGCTCGCCGCGAGCTGGGTGACGTGGTTCGCATTGCCGAGCGTCACCGGGCCGCCCGCGGTGAGCGCGACGCTGGTGACGTCGAGACCGGCGCCGGCCGCCTGCGTGATGGCGCCGCCCGAAGCGAGCAGTGCCGTCGCTGCGGTCACCCCGGCGATGCCGCTCACCGAAGAGAGTTGGAGATTGCCGGCGCTGCCGAAGGTCACGCTCTGGCCCGGGCCGCTGATCGCGAGATTGGAGACGGCATTGGCATCGCCGAGCGCGACCGTGCCGCCCGCCGTGACCGCGAGATTGGTCGCGGAGATGACGCCGGCGCTCTGCCCGACGGTGCCGGCCGCCGTCAGCGTCAGCGTGCCGGCGCCCGGCGCGAAATCGCCGGAGAAGGCGATGTTGCGCCCGGCGGCCAAGCTCATCGTGGGCGCGCCATGCGTGACATTGGCGGCGCTTATATCGGCGGCTCCCGTGGTTTTGATGACGAGATTGGCGGCCGCGAGCTGGCCGAGCGTCGCATCGCTGAGAACGAGCGGCGCGCCGGCGCCGGTCGCGCTGCCGAGCGCGATCCCGGTGCCCGCCGGCGCCGTTATGGTCAGCGTCGCGCTGCCCGCATCGAGCGCCGGCGACGCGCCGCCGAAGACGATGGTGCCAGCGCTCAGGTTCAGCGCATTGTCGCCGGTCGCGAGCGCGAAGCCGCCGCCATTGTAAAGCCCGCCGCCGGCGTCGAGCGTCGTTGCCGCATTGGTCGTCACCGCGCCTCTGAGGGCGATGCCGCCGCCGCCAGTCGCCGTGATCGTCGACCCCGCCCCGGCATCGATCGTGCCGGCGAGAGACAAGGTCCCGGCGCTCGTCCGCACCGAGACATTTCCGTTTGCCGTGACGCCGCCGAGCTGCAAGGCGGCGCCGTTCACGACCGTGACGTTGTCGCCGCTCGTGACGAGGAGGCTGGCCGCGCCGCCGCCATGGGTCAGATCGTTGCCGGCATTGGTGAGCGCGATGTCATTCCCGCTTCCGGCGGCGAGCGTCGTCCCGGCCGCGGTGATCGCGGTTCCGCCGGCTTGCGTCAGGGCGCCGGCGGCGCTCACCGAAAGCGTCCCATCGACCGCGACGGTTGCGAGGGCGGTGGCTTGCGCATTGGCGAGAACGGCATTGCCGCCCGTCGCGGCGAGCGCGACGGCGCCGGTCAGATGATTGGCTTGCCCCAGCGCGATCGCGCCGTTCTCGGCGGTGAAGCTGCTGGTTCCGGCGACCGTGAGCGCGCCGCTCTGCGCGATGCCCGTCGTCGAGGTCACCGCGAGGTTGCCGCCGACCGAGCCGGCGGCGAGCGTCGTCACGCCGCTCGCGGTGTGAGCCGCGTCGTTGACGAGGGTGGCGCCGCCGCCGGTCGTGTTGAGCGAGACGTCCTTGTCGAGGCGATTGCTCTGGGTCAGCGTGATCCCGCCATTCTGCGCCGCGAAGCTGCTGGTTCCGGCGACGGTGAGCACGCCGCTCTGCGCGATGCCCGTCGTCGAGGTCACCGCGAGGTTGCCGCCGACCGAGCCGGCGGCGAGCGTCGTCACGCCGCTTGCCGTGTGAGCCGCGTCATTGACGAGGGTGGCGTCGCCGCCCGTGGTGTTGAGCGCGATGTCCTGGTCGAGGCGATTGCTCTGGGTCAGCGTGATCCCGCCATTCTGCGCCGTGAAGCTGCTGGTTCCGGCGACTGTTAGCGCGCCGCTCTGCGTGATGCCGGTGGTCGAGGTCACGCTGAGATTGCCATCGACCGAGCCGGTGGCGAGCGTTGTCACGCCGCTCCCCGTATGGGCCGCGTCATTGACGAGCGTGGCGTCGCCGCTCGTGGTGTTGAGCGAGATAGCCTTGCCGAGGAGGTTGCTCTGCGACAGGGCAATCGCGCCATTCTGCGCCGTGAAGCTGCTGGTCCCGGCGACGGTGAGCACGCCGCTCTGCGCGAGGCCCGTCGTCGAGGTCACCGCGAGGTTGCCGCCGACGGAGCCGGCGGCGAGGGTCGTGACGCCGCTTGCCGTATGGGCGGCGTCGTTGACGAGCGTTGCATCGCCGCCCGTGCTGTTGAGCGCGATGTCCTGGTCGAGGCGATTGCTCTGGGTCAGCGCGATCCCGCCATTCTGCGCCGTGACGCTGGTGGTCCCGGCGACGGTGAGTACACCGCTCTCCGCGATGCCCGTCGTCGAGGTCACGGCGAGGTTTCCGCCGACGGAGCCGGCGGCGAGCGTCGTCACGCCGCTCGCCGTGTGAGCCGCGTCGTTGACGAGGGTGGCGTTGCCGCCGGTGGTGTTGAGCGAGATGTCCCTGTTGAGCTTGTTGCTCTGCGCCAGCGCGATTCCGCCATTCTGCGCCGTGAATCTGCTGGTCCCGGCGACGCTGAGCACGCCGCTCTGCGCGAGGCCCGTGGTCGAGGTCACCGCGAGGTTGCCGCCGAGCGAGCCCGCGGCAAGCGTCGTCACGCCGCTCGCCGTGTGGGCGGCGTCATTGACGAGCGTGGCGTCGCCGCCCGTCGCGGTGAGGGTGATGTCCTTGTTGAGCTGATTGCCGCCCTGCCCGAGGCTGACGCCGCCATTCTCGGCCGTGAAGCCGCTGGTCCCGGCGACCGTCAGGGCGCCGCTCTGCGCGATCCCCGTCGTTGAGGTCACGGCGAGATTGCCGCCGATCGAACTCGCCGCGAGCGTCGTCACCGCGCTCGCCGTATGGACGGCGTCGTTGGCGAGGCTGGCGTCGCCGCCGGTCGTGGCGAGGGCGATGTCGCCGTTGAGCTGGTTGCCGCTCTGCGCCAGCGCGACGCCGCCTTTCTGCGCCGTGAAGGCGCTGGTTCCGGTGACCGTCAGCGCGCCGCTCTGCGCGATTCCCGTCGTCGAGGTCACGGCGAGATTGCCGCCGACCGAGCTCGCCGCGAGCGTCGTCACGCCGCTTGCCGTATGAGCCGAATCGTTGACGAGGGCGGCGTCGCCGCCCGTCGTCGCGAGCGACACGTCCTTGTTGAGCTTGTTGCCGCCCTGCGTCAGCGCGATGCCGCCTTGCTGCGCCGTGAAGGCGCTGGTTCCGGCGACGGTGAGCGCGCCGCTCTGCGCGATTCCTGTCGTCGAGATCACGGCGAGGTTGCCGCCGACGGTGCCTGCGGCCAGCGTCGTCACGCCGCTCGCGGCGTTGGCGGCGTCGTTGGAAAGCGAGGCGTTCCCCGAGGCGGCGATGCCGATCGGCCCGTTGAACCGGTTCGCCTGCTGCAAGGTCAAGACGGCGCCGGCGCCCGTCGTCGTCAGGCTGCTGGCGCCGTCGATGCTGAGCACGCTGCCGACCGTCTGCGTGATGCCGATGGTGCCGCCCGAAGCCACCGAGAGGCCGCCGCCATTCGTCGTCGTCACGCTCGCGAGCTGGATATCGCCGGCACTCGCGGAATGGCCGTTCGCCGCCAGCGTCAGCTGCACGCCGCCGGCGCCGGCGGCAAGGCTCGTATTGGCCTGCATCGCGATTCGCGCCGTGCCGCCGCCGCCCGTGCCGCCCGGATCGTTGGCGCTGAGGCTGAGGACATGGCCGGCGCCGGTCGTCGCGAGGCTGGCGGTGCCGTTGAGGAGGATGCTTTCGCCGGCGCGCAAGCTGAGGCCATGGGCGATGTTGACCGCGACGCCGGTATCGACGGTGATGTCATTGTTCGCCTCGAGCGTGACGTCGCTCGCGGCGGCATTGATGTCGCCGTCATTGATGACCGTCGTCGCGTCGCCGAAGGCGACGGAGGAGGCGCCGCCCGTCGCGGCGCCGCTGGCGATTTCGAGGTTGGTCGGGTCGAGCAGCCACTCGCCGGTGCGGCCGAGGGGCGCGGTGGTGTCGATCACGGCGCCATGCACGCCGAGCACGTCCTTCCCCGAGGTTTCGATGAAGCCGCCATCGCCGCCGGCGGCGCCGCCGCGCGCGCTCAGCGTTCCGGCGACGATGGTGCGGTGGTCCGACCACACGGCGATCGTGCCGCCCTTTCCCGCGGCAAGCGCATCGGCGTCGAGGAGGACGCCGCCCGCGACCAAACTGGTGCGAGCGTTGCGCTCGGGTCCGGCGCCGTGGAGATTGCCGCCGACAAGGATGGTGCCGCCGCCGGCATTGCCCGAGGCATCGACCCGGGCGCCGGGCTGGAGGGAGACCGTGTCGCCCAGAAGCTTCACCGTCCCGCCGGTCTCGCCCGCTCCCTTGCCCGAGGCATCGATCGCCGCCGTCACGGTGAGGCTGCCGCCAGCGCCCGCATCCGCCGTCACCGTGCCGGATTTGCCTTCGGCCGAGCGGGCGCTCACCGCGCCGCCGAGATTGACGACGCCGGTCACGATCGCGTCGGCGGCATCGGCGGTGAGGAGGACGTGCCCGCCATTGGCGTTGATTTGGCCCGTATTCGTCACCTGGCCCGGGGCGCCGGCGGCGGCACCGAGCTTGCTGCCGACATCGAAGGACAAGAGGCCGTCGCCGTAGAGATCGACGGCAAAGCTCGTCTTGCCGCCGAGGACGACGCGGCCGAGCTTCGCGTTGATGACGCCGGAATTCGCGACATCGGGCGCGACCAGCGCCGCGAGGCCGTGATCGGCGACGGTGATTGTGCCGGCATTGGTGACGCTGGCGCCCGGTTTCGGCGATGGCTTGCTGAAGATGAGGCGGCCCGCCATGAAATCCTCGTCGCGGATATCGGCCGGCGTCGCGACGAGGGCGTTGACATTGACCTGAGCGCCGTTGCTGAACGCGATGCCGTTCTGGTTGACGAGGACGAGGCGGCCATTTGCCTGGAGATGGCCGGCGATGACCGAAGGGTCGGGGCCGACCACGCGGTTGAGAGTGATCGCCGCGGCGGAAGGCTGCTGGAAGACCGTCGTCTCGTTGGGGGCGATGCTGAAGCTCTGCCAATTGATGACGGCGCTGTTCGTCGTCTGATCGATGCGCGTCGTCGTGGCGTTGGGCTGGCTGATCGTCGCCGCCCCCGCCGTTACCGTGCCGCCCGTCGGATTGGCGGCGGCGGGTGCGGCGAGGGCGATGGCGCCGCCGCTCCAGAGCGCCGTGCGCAAGACGAGGGCGAGGGCGGTCGCGCCGCTCCGTGCGGCGGGCCGCGGCGCCCATGCGGCGCCGCTCCTGGTATCGCGCGGCGCCCGGCGCGGCGCGGCAAGGTTCGTTTTGGCCATGTGCTCCACCTTCATCTGCTCTTCCATCTCCCGCGTCCTGCCGTCAGAACCGGCCGATCAGATGCAGGAAGACGGCCTCGCCCCGCTCGGGGTTGGTGTTGTTGCCCGAGGGGTTTCGCGTGAACCGGCGGTCGAACTCGATCTCGCCGGTGAGTTGCGGCGTGAAATCGGCGCGGATGCCGATGCCCGCCGATTCGACATGACGGATCGGATCGCCGGGTTCGAGGCTCCAGGCCACGCCATGGTCGTAGAATAGAAAATATTGCAATCCGACGTTGAGTAGCCCTTCCGTGACCGTGCTCGCCTGCAGCTCGGCGGTCGTGCCGATCGCCCGATCGCCTGTGACCTCGCCATTGAAATAGCCGCGGCCGTAGCGGGCGCCGCCGAGGAAGAATTCCTCGTTGGGCGGCAGGATGTCGTCCGTGTACTGGCCGGCCGCCGACAGCTTCAGGGCGAACAGGAAGTCCTGGAAGTCGAAGAGGTTCTGCACCCGCGTCAATTCGGCGGTGTATTTGAGGAAATCGATGATGTTGCCGGTGCGCGCCGGCAGCGGCGCGTCGTTGCGGCTGGCGCCGAGCCCGTCGATTCCCTTGTGCAGGGTGAAGCTGAAGGAGTTGGCGCCGACCTCGCCGAGGCCGAGCGTGTCGTCCTGGAAATCGAGCGCGCCGCCGGCGCGCAGGACGCGCAGATTGGTTGTGCTTTGCCGCGTGCGCACGCCGCCCGCGCCCAGCGTGTCGATGGTGGCGCGCGAGAGGTCGAAGGCGAGGTTCGAGTAGAGCGACAGCGGCCGCGTGCGAATGATGGGATAGCTGGCATTGATGCCGCCGACGGTGAGGCGCCCGAGATAGCCGGTCGCCAGCAGGAAGCCGCCGGGCTTGGTGATGCCGGAGCCGAAATAGCCGCCGATCTTCAGCCCGTCGGAGCCGACGAAGATGCTGCTCGAGAGCTGACCGAAGAGCTGCTCCTCGTTGAAGGGCGTGTTGAAGATCGTGAGCTGCGTCAGATCGCCGAGGCTGGTGAAGGAGTTGGCGTAGACGGTCGCGAGCAGCTCGGCGGGGCCGGCGAAGTCGGAGCCGCGATTGTCGAAATCGGCAACTCCGCCGAAGGCCTTGCGGCCGACTTGCGCGACGAGCTCGACGGCGCCGATCTCGGCGGCGCCCGGGCGCAGCACCGCGCGCGCCGACACTCCCGGGATCCCCTGCACCAGCAGCAGCGCCCGCTCGACATCCGAGATGTTGACGGGCCGGATCGCCGTCAGCTTCTGGAGATAGCGATAGGCAAGGACTCCGGCCGGCCCGATATCGCCCTCGATCTTGACATCGCTGATGAAGCCTTCGACCACCCGGATGCGCAGCGCCATGCCCGTCCCCGCCGGCTCCAGCAGGCCGCGCACGACGGTGAGGAAATAGCCGTCCCTGCGGTATTTGGTCTGAATGGCGCGGACCGCCTCCTCGGCCTCGCCCTGCGGCACGGTCCTGCCGATGAGACGCGCATAGAGCGGCGCCAGCTCCGCCGCGGTGTAGACGGTGGCGCCGGCGACCTCGACGGAGGCGATCGTCACCGGCGGGCCGCCCGCGGAGGGTGCCGCGGGCGCCGCCGGCGGCGGTGCGAGCGGCGGCGCCGCCTTCGGCTGCGGCGCCGGCTGCAGGCGCTCGAGCGGGGAGGAAAGGGGCGGGATCTGGCCGGCGCCGAGCTGGGCGAAGGCCGTGCCCGCAGCCGCGGCGATCAGCGCCAGCGCCACGAGAGCGCCGCCGATTGCCTGTCCGAGATGCCGCCTTGCCGCGGCTTGCGTGACCCGCGCCGGGCCAAATATTAACCGTCGCGGGTCCAGTTCTCCCCCCTCGCACGTCCAGAGACCGTTAAGATTTGGTTAGAATTCATGTCGAAATTTATCTCTTCTGAACTAGCGTGCAAGGAGAATTTCCGATCGGCTTATTAACCTTTGCGCCAGCCGCGCGTCATCGTGCAGCGTCGGCATGGCCGAGACTGCTGGTGCCGATAGCGAGGAGGCAATCGTCGTAGGGGAGCTTCGCCGGATCGGCAAGAAAGCTGCCGATGACGCGATCGGCGCAGGCATGAGCCGCGGCGACGCCGTGCCCGATGCCGCGGAAGCGCAGCAGCGTCGCATGCGGCAGCAGGGCCGCCGCCGCCTTCGCCCAGTCGGGCGACGACACCGGGTCGAGCTCGCCGGCAAGCAGCAGCACCGGCACCGGGCTTGCGACGGCGGCGCGCTCGCCGGCGGCGGCGCTGCCGACCGGCCAGGCGGGACAGGCCATCAGCGGCAGCGTCGTCAAGGCGAAATCCTTGAAGAGCGGCGCCTCCGCCGCCGCGGCCAGCACCGCCTCGCGGCTGTTGAACGGGAATTCGTCATGGCACTCGACCGAGAGATAGAGGCCTTGGCTCTCCTGATCGGAGGAATATGTGGCGAAGGCGGCGGCGGCGAGCGGCAGGAAGGGCCGCATGTCGCCGCGGTCGAGCGCTGCGATCACCGCCGGCATCGCTTGCGTGCTGCGCCATTCGTAAAAGCCGTAGAAGAGCGTTTCGACGAGCCGCGCCGCATCGAAGCGGGCGCGCACCGGCGCGCCGCCCCGCGGATCGGCGAGCGTCGCTTCGAGCGGCGTCGCCGCGGCGCGGCGCACGATGCGCGCGAAGCTCTCGGCGAGATGCGGATAGGCGGCGTTGCAGGCGGCGGTGTCGGCGCATTCGCGGAACAGCTCCGCGAAAGCCCGCCGGCCGTTGCGCGGCCCGTCGATATAGGAGGCCGCGTCGGGCGGGTAGGCGGAATCGAGCACGACGGCGCGCGTGCCCGCGCCATGGTCGCGCAGGAATTCGAGCGCGACGCGCGTTCCGTAGGAGACGGCGTAGAGATCCCAGCTTCGGTAGCCGAGCTCCCGGATGAGGTCGGCGAGGTCGGCGGTGATCGTCGCGGTGTTGTATGCGGAGAGGTCGATGCCCGATCGCGTCAAGCGGTCGTGGCAGGCTTGCGCGGCCTCTCGCCAGAGCCGCGCTTCCTCCTCTTCGCTCAAAGCCTGCGGAAAGATGCGGTGGCCGGTTTCGGCGAGCTCCGGGCAATTCATTTTCGGTTCGGAGACGCCGACGCCGCGCTGGTCGAAGACGACGACGTCGCGCCGGCCGAGCCAGGGCGCGCGCGCCGTCCATGACCACCAGCGGCCGATGCTCGCGGCGTCGATCTGCGCCGGCGAGCCCGGCCCGCCGCTGATATAGATGAGCGGGTCGGCAGCCGGGCCCGAGCCTTGCGCTTCGAAGACGACGAAGCGGAGGCGGAGCCGCCGTCCCGTCGCGGCGCCGCGGCGCTCGGCGACGACAAGGCTTCCGCAGCGCGCCGCCCGCCCCGGCGGCACCGTGAACCAGCAGGCGACGGGCTCGATCCGCGGCACCGGCGCAGCGGCAACGGCCTCGCCGGCTGGCGCCGGCGGCGGCCGCGGCGGCGCGGGCGCCGTCTCGACCAGGAAGATGCTTCCCGCCGCGGCGCCCAGCACGGCGGCGAGAATAAGGGCGATATGCTCTCTGCGCAGGCGCATTCCGCGGCCGGCAGCCGCGCCGCCGGGCGGAGGGGCCTTCGCCACGGCGGCGCTCCCTTGCGCCGAAGCGCGAGGGGCCGCCCGCGCGGCGCTCCCCGTCCGCCGTTACTGGCCGAGATTGACGATCTGGACGCGGCGATTGGCCGGGTTCGCCGGATCCGCCTTGTCGAGCGGCTCGTCGGGCCCCTTGCCTGCGATTTCGAGGCGGCTGCGCGGAATCCCGTAATTCTGCACGAGATCGTTGCGCACGGATTCGGCACGCCGCTTCGAGAGCTCGATATTGTGCTGGCGCTTGCCCGTGCTGTCCGTGTGCCCTTCGAGGAGGAAGTGATAGGAGGCGAGCTGCTCCGATTTCATCGCCGTCGCGAGCTGCTTCACGACCTCCTTGGCTTCGGGCGTCAACTCCGCCGAGTTGAGGCCGAATTTGATGTCGAGGGCGACGGCGGGGGCGCGTGCCTCGGCTTCGGCCGCCGGCTTTGCCGTGAGGAGGCGGATGCCGCGGAATTTGAGTGGCGGCGTGCCGGGCTGCGGCGTCAGGGCCTGAATGAGCTGATCGGAGGACGGGTTGGCCCCCAACGACTTCACTTGCTGCGCGCCGGCGGCACCGGCGAGCAGGATGGCGATCGCCGATGCCGCGGCGATTGTCGGGAATTTGCTAGTCATGCGAGTCTCCTCAACGAGGCCTGTGCTGCGGTCCCGGCCGAGGCGAGAGGGCCGCAAACCGCATCGCCTCCCGATTGAGGGTGTAGTAGCGCCGCGCCATCGCTGTCAATCTTGCTGCGCCGCGCCTGTGACCGCGATCACGGGTGCCGTGTCGGCAGCGCGCTTCAGGCGAGCGGCGCCCCGATGCGGATGGCGACCGCCGTCACATTGTCCTTGCCGCCATGCGCCAGCGCCGCGTCGATCAAGGCCTGCGGCGCCGCCGCGACCGGCGTCCGCGCCAGCACTTCGGCGATTTCCGCATCGGCGACCATCTTCGACAGACCGTCGCTGCAGAGCAGGAACAGATCCTCCGCCGCAAGGCGGTCGGTCACCTTGTCGAGTTCGAGCTCCGGCGCCGCGCCGACGGCGCGGGTGACGATATTGGCGAGCGGATGGCGCTCGGCGGCGGCGGGATCGAGGAGCCCGGCATCCACCATCTCCTGCACCTGGCTGTGGTCGCGGGTCAGTTGCTGGAGAGCGCCGTCGCGCAGGCGGTAGAGCCGACTGTCGCCGGCCCAGAGGCAGGCGAAATAGGCGCCGAAGGAGAGGAAGGCGACGACGGTGCTGCCGATCACCGCGTCGCCGCCGCGCTGCCGCGCCTCGGCGACGAGCCGGCGATTGGCCTCGCCGAGCCGGGCGCGCACCTCGGCGATGAAGCTGCCGGCGTCGCGCGGCAGCGCCATCTCGCCCAGCAGATCGACGATGAGCCGGCTCGCGAGGTCGCCCGCCTGATGCCCGCCCATGCCGTCCGCCACGACCCAAAGGCCGAGGTCGGGCCGGTCAAGGCAGGCATCCTCATTGTGCTTGCGGACATGGCCGACGTGGGTCGCGGCGGCGGATTGGATGACGAATCCCGGCGCGGCAGGCGGCATGGCAGTCAGCCCTCCCGGTCCCAGCGCATGGCATCCTCGCCGGCGTCTGCGGCGGTGGCGGCCGCCGATTGCGGCGCCGCCTCCTCCGCCCAGCCATGCGCTCTCCAATCGCCGTCGAGCAGCGCGGCAAAAGCCGCATCCTGCGGCAGGCCGGAGCAGAGGAGGAGCGACGGCGCGACGCGCTCCGACCCGGCGCTCCACCACAGCGTCGCACGCTCCTGCGCCATGTGCCGGAGGCAGAGTTCCGGCGGCAACGGGGCGGTTTCCGCGAGCGCAATGCGGCGACAAAACCCTCTCCCCTCCGCCGCTCCAAAGAACCCTCTCCCCTCCGGGGAGAGGGAAGGGTGAGTGGGCGCTGCCGTGAGCTGGCCCTCACCCCGACCCTCTCCCGCACGCGGGAGAGGGAGGTCTTGAAGGGGGCTGAGGCAAAGCGGCGCGTCGAGCCGATCGAGGGAGAAGCCGTCCTCGAGCGCCGCGAGGGCGAGCGCCTCGAGCGCCGCATACCAGCCCTCGGCGGCGACGGAGGCGCCGAGATCGCAATTGGGCGGCATCTCCAGCCCGAGCACGAGGGGAAAATACCGCCCGACGGCATCGACGCTCGGCATCATGATCCCGACGGCCATATTGGGGCCGCAGGCCCCGGCGGCCAACGCGAAGCGCCAGATCGGGCTGGTGAGGTAAAGATCGCGCCAGGCGGAGCCGAGAGCCGCCTTGCTCGCGACAAGGCCGGAGCGCAGCCACGCATCCCACGCCTCGATGAAAGCCCGGCCGAAGCGTCGCGACACGAAATCGCCGCGCGCCGGCAGCTTCCCGTAATAGCTGGGCGCGCGGGCGGCCTCCGTCAGAGGTTGGGCGGGCACCGGAAGAGCTCGAGCTGGTTCGAGGCGAAGGGGTTGACGACGCTGTTGGCGCGGATCTCGAAGCTGGCGCTGCGCGTGCCCGTGGCGAAGGTGACGGTGAAGCGGTCCGATCCCGTCGACTGCTTCAGATGGCTCTCCTGAAGCAGGCGGAAGAGCGCCCAGACGCCATCCTTCTCGATCGTCGTCGATTCGCCCGGCACCTGCGGCTGGAAGCTGACGCGCGCCTGACCGACGCCGCTCGGCCCTGGCCATTGCATCTTGACGGCGCGCGGCGGGCCGTGATCGTAGCTGATCGTCTGCCCGTCGATCTCGACGACGACCTGCGTCGATTTGGCGTCGAGATCGACCGGCACGATCTCGAAGCTCACCCCCGGCTTGGTGCCGCCGCCCGGGAACATGCTGTCGCGGATGGCCGCCGCCCGCTGGAACTGAAGCAGCGTCGCCGCCGGAATGCCGAGATCGACATTATCGACCTTCTGCCATGCCCACGGGTTCTTCGCCTCGTCGACGAAGGGGCGCAGATTGGTGGCGAAGAAATTGTCGATGAGGCCGCCCTTGGCGAAGAGCCGGGCGAAATCGTCGAGCGTCACCTCGGCGCTCGCGCTCTTGTAGGCGGGGTAGCGGTTCTCGAGCGCGCTCTTGCAGAAAGGCTCGACCGAGGTCGTCCACAGGCCGTTGAGCTGCGCCCGCGCCCCGCCGACGGTCAGGGTGGAGCTCGCCTTGGTGAGGTTGGTGAGGATGCTCTTCAGCGGCTCCGGCAGACGCGCCGCATCGGTCGCGAGCTTGGCGCCGCCGCCTCCGCCCGCCGCGCCCGCCGCCAGCACCTTCGCCACGTCGCCCGAGGAGCCGAGGCGGTTCATCGCGAGATAGAGGTCGTTCAAATTCGCCATCACCGCGTCGATCGGCGGCGGCTGTCCCGCGACGAGGTCGTGGAGGCCTTTGAAGCGCTTCTCGGTGAAGGGGCCGGCGATATCGTCATTGCCGGCATTCTGGGCCCCGAGCACCGCCTGGAGCTGCTGCTCGGCGACGCTTTGCGCCCCTTTCGGCGCCTTGGGGGCGGCCTTGCTCGCGGCCTTCTCGGCGGCGCCCGTCGCGGCGGCGACGAGGCCGGCAGCGCCGCCTTCGGCCTTCTCCGGCGGTTTCGACAGCGTCGTCTCCTCGGCGGCGGCGACGAGGAAGGCGCGAAGCGGCGAATCCGGCGCCGACACCACGTTCAGGATCTGCGTCGCCTGCGCGACGCTGGTGAAGGGCGCGATCGAGACATCGGCAAGGAGGCGATCCCACTGATTGGCGAAATCCTCGAGGTAGAGGCTCGTTACGTCGCGCTGCAGCCGCCCGACGGCGACGGGGTCGTCATTGGCCTTGGCCTCCGGCCCCAGCACCCAGCTCTCCTTCGCCACCTCCTTGGCGATGTCGGGAAGCAGCGGGCGGAAGGCCAAGAAATAGCCCTCGCGGGTATAGAGGCCGGGAATGCCCTCGGCGAGCGAGCGGCCGGAGGGTCGCACCAGCGCCCGCGCCACGGCCGGGCCCGCATGCTCGGAAATCCGCCACTCCGGCAGCGCCGTGATCTTGGGATGCGTCTTGATGAGGCTGTAGGCGCGCTCGGCCAACGGCTGGCGTAGCAGCACGGTGCGCGTCTGCTGGACGAGCGCGCCGTTGAGGGCGATTTCGGGCAGCGGCGTCTCGAGGAGGGCGTCGAGATGGCCCTTCAAGGCCTCGAGATCGGCGGCGTTGTCGGGCCCGGGGAATTGCGCTGTCCAGTCGAGCGCCATCCAGCGCTTGACGAGCTGCTTGTCGAGGTGCCCCTGCTTGCCCAGCATCAGATAGACTTTGAGCGCCTCGTAGAGGAAATCGGGGCGGTTCTGGTTCTGCGCGATCTGGCCTTCAAGGCGGACGAGCATGCGCGGCAGCAGCAGGCGGCCGAGATCGCGCCGGTAGACCGCGACCGCCTGCGAGCCCAGCTTGTCGCCCTGATAGAGGCCGAGGCCGAGGCCGAGCGGGACGCTGTCCTGGCGATGGGCGTAGCCGCCCGGCATGTCGCGCAGCATGGCGAGGAGCGGCAGGATCGGGCGCAGATTGGCATCGCTCGCGCGGTCGAGCTCCAGCCCCTTCGCCTTGTCGTTATAGGCCGCCACCTGCTTCTCGACCGCGGCGATGAGGGCAGTGTTGTTGACATAGGCCGTGACCCAGCCGGCGGCCATGAACAGGACCGCTGCCGCGGCGCCGGCGAGCACGCCGTAGCGGATGAGGCGGTTGCGCCGCTCGAGCTTGGCATCGGTGCTGACGAGCCCCGCCTCGCCGAAGACGACGTTGCGCAGGAGCCGCGTGAGGAAGTAGCTGCGGCCGGTGCCGCTGAAGGCGGCGATGCGCTGGCGCGAGATGCCGAAGCTCGCCGCCATCGCGCCCAACATCCGGTCGATCGGCGTCCCGTCCTGCGTCCCGCTCGTGAAATAGACGCCGCGCAGCCGGGCGCGCTCCTCGTAGCGGTTCGGCTGGAAGATCTCCTTGAGGAAGCCGTGTGTTACCTCCTTGAGGCTGGCGAGCTGCTGCGGGAACCCGAAGATGAGGGCGCGCCGCTCGATATCGGTCTCCTGCTGGAGGCGCTCGAAGAGGCGCGCGTCGAGCCGGCCGACGAGAGCATCGAACTCGGCCGGATAGTCGGCGATGATGCCGCCTTCCTGCTCGATCTTGCCCTCGGCGAAGGTCATGCCCCAGACCTGCTCGCGCTCCTCGCGGCCGAGATCGTCGAAGAACTCGACGAAGCCGGCGAGGAGGTCGCATTTGGTGAACATGACATAGACGGGGAAGCGTACGCCGAGCTCGGCATAAAGCTCCTTGATGCGCAGGCGAATGGCGCGCGCATGCTCGGCGCGCTGCGCCTCCGTGGCGGCGAGGAGGTCGGAGATGCCGATGGCGACGATGACGCCGTTGATGGGCTGGCGCTTGCGGAATTTCTTCAGCAGCTTGAGGAAGCCGGTCCAGGCGCCGGCATCGGCCGCCGCCTCGCTGTCCTGCGTCGTGTAGCGGCCGGCGGTGTCGATGAGGATGGCGTCGTCCGTGAACCACCAGTCGCAGCTCCGCGTGCCGCCGACGCCGCGCAGCGCGTTCTTGCCGAATTGCTCGGCGAGCGGGAAGCTGAGGCCGGAGTTGACGAGCGCCGTCGTCTTGCCGGAGCCCGGCGGGCCGATGAACATGTACCAGGGGAGCTGGTAGAGCCAGCCGCTGCCGAGGAGGCGCTTGCCCTTGCTCTTCTTCAGGAGCTCGAGCGCCTCTTTGAGGCGCTTGCCGAGCTCGGCGACCTCTTCGGCGCTGGCCGCCGCCGCGGCGCCGGGAGCCGCGGCGGTCATACCGTCGGCGAGAGCGTTGCCGGCCTTGCGGCCTTGCATGTTGGTGAAGGCGGCGCCGAGGCCGAGGATCGACGGCATCAGCGAGATGACGAGCGCGCGCTGCAGGGCGCCGGCGAGCGGCGTCGAATCGCCGACGCCGAGGAGCGGTCCCAGGAACCAGATGAGGAGCGCCGCCACCAGCATGCCGAAGACGTAGAGGGCGAGGCGCGACAGGAAGATCTTCCGCAGGACCTCGAGAAGACGCTTCATGGCAAGGCACTCACCACCATCGACGGACCACCGGGACTGAAGAGGCGCCGCGCCATGCTCAGCCGGCCTTCATGAGCTGGACCTCGATCCGGCGGTTCTGCTCGCGGCCCTGCGGCGTCGTGTTGGGCGCGATCGGCTGGCTGTCGGCCCGCCCCTCGGCGGTGAGGCGCTTCGGATCGTTGACCTTGCGCGCCAGGATTTCGAGGACGGCCTCGGCCCGCGCCTTCGACAGCTCGTAATTCGACGGGAATTTGACGGAGCGGATCGGCACGTTGTCGGAATGTCCGGTGACGAGCAGCGGCCCCGGCTCGGTGTTGACCGCCTCGCCGATGCGGCCGAGGAGCGGCAGGAACTTCGCCTCGACCACGGCGCTCCCCGACGGGAACATACCGGTGCCGCGAATGCGGATGGTGATCGTCTGCGCGTCTTCGAGGACCGTGACGAGGCCCTGGCGAATCTCGGGTTCGAGGAATTTGCGGATCTTGCCGGTCTGGTCGCTGGGGGGCGGAGGCGGCAAGGGCGCCGCCGCCCGCGCCAGGGCCACCGGCCCTTGCGGCGGCACGGCGTTGAGGGCGGCGTATGCTGCGTCCGAGCGGCTGCTGAGGGCGAAGGTGAGGCCGGTATAGACGAGCGCCAGGATGCCGAGCGCCGTGACGAGGACGACCCAGGTCGGGACGATGGCGCCGAGGCCGCGATGGGCCGCCTCGACCCCTTGCCAATGCGGCGACAGCGAGCGCTCGAACTCGCCGCGGCGGTTGCGGATCGTGCGGTAGAGATCCTCGCGCAGCAGGGCCAGATCCGAGGCGCCGCGCGGCAGGACGCGGTACTTCCCCTCGAAGCCGAGCGTGAGGCACAGATAAAGCAGCTCGAGCATGTCGAGATTGACGGCCGCATCCTTCTTGAGCTGGTTGAGGAGATCGAAGAAGCGGTCGCCGCCCCAGGTCTCGCTGTAGAAGGTGCCGACCATGCTCTTCTGCGCCCAGATGCTGCGGCTGCCCCAGGGCGTGTTGAGGACGAGGTCGTCGATGGTGGCGCAGAGCGCGTAGCGGCTCGCGCGGATCGCCTGCGGCGCGATGCCGAGCGGCGTGATGCGACGCTCGAAGGCATTGATCTCGGCGATGACGCGGTCGCGCAGCGCCTCGACATTGTTGTGGACGGCGCGGTTCTTGAGCTGGACGGCGAGGTCGAGCAGCGGGATCGCGGCGTTGACGAGCGGGTTGAGTCCCGGCAGCGGCGGCAGCTCGACCGGCTGCGCGCGCTCGAAGGCCAGGGGCGGCGGCGCCACCGCGGCGGCGATCGTCTCGGCCGGGCGGCGCCCGCCCGGATTGGGACGGATCACCGTCCGCTCGCTGTCTCCGGGCTCGGCGAAGGGATCATCGATGGTCATCGCGGGCGCGTTCCGTAGCCATGGCAGCCGCCGTCGGCCGGGCGGTCGCGCGGCACTCGATCAGCTCGCATCCGGCACGACCGAGAGCTTGAGCTTGTCGAGCTGGACCTTCAGCTTCGTCGTCTTGTTGGGCGGGATAGGCGCGTCGGCGCGCCAGACCGCCTGGTCGATGTCGCGATAGGAGACGATGACGCCGATGAATTTCGCGTCCTTCTTCGCCTCGAAGGAGACCTTCTGCGTCGAGCCGGGCGTGAGCGGCAGCTCCTCGCGGGCGAGGAGGTCGGGGCCGAGCACGGCCGCCTCCTTGTCGTGGATTTGGAAGTAATCGCCCTTCTCGAAGGCGCTCGTCCCGGCGAGCTGGTAATAGCGGAGGACGACCGGCGAGGCGCGCCCCGAAGGGTCGGGATTGACGTCGGGCGAGGTCGTGAAGGTGAGCTCGACGACGGTCGGCGGCGGCGGAGGCGGCGGCGAGCTGCAAGCGGCGAGGAGGGAGAAGACCGAAAAGACCGTAAAAGAAAGAGCCGCCCCGAGTCTGCCAGATGCGAGCGCCACCACGACGTCCCCTGCGCTTTAGCGAAAACTTTCCCCCGCGGTCCCATCCGACCGCCGGGCGAGTATGCCCGAAAGCGCCCGGAACCGGTAGTGGCATCGCGGCGAGGATCGAGCCTTGGATTCTGGTCCTTCCACTTAGGCCGGATGGTCCACGCTCAGGACGTGGTGAGTTTTCCGTTGGCAGCGCCCGAACGCGAAGAATAAGGCGGAGCCGCTCACAGCTTCTCGATCTGGGCCTTGTAGGCGCGGGCGAATTCGGCGCCGAAGAGGCTCTGGAAGTCGTCCTGTAGCTCGGCCGCGATCTCCTTGTAGAGAGCGCGGAAGAGCTCCCAATAGCGCGCCTTGCGCGCCGCCGGCAGGATACCCTCGATAAGCGAGCTTTTTTCGAGCCGCTCCTCAAGCTTCGCCGGATCGAAGCGGGCGATCACGGTCTGGAGCGCGACCTGCATGCCGGCGAGAACGGCGAGCTGGTGGCTCTTCACATCCTCGAGGGCTTCCTCAACCGCCTGGCGCGCGGTGAGGAAGCCGGGCGTGCGGCCGAGCAGCATGACGCGCAGCGCCTCGTCGAGCCCGGCCGAGAATTTGAGCGGGTTGTTGCCCATGGCGCCCAGGGTCGTGCGCTCGATGCGGAACTCCTGCTTGGTCGAGGAGCGAGCCGCCAGGATCTCGGTGAGACCCTTCACCGTGACGGCGATGGTCTCGCCGACGAGGCGCATCAGCGCCGCCTTCTCCGCGGCGTCGAGCGCCGTTCCGGCAAGGCCGACGGCGGCGAGGAAGGCGGCGATCGCCTGGGCGTCGCCGCCGGGAGCGGCGCCGATCTCCGGGGCGGCGGCTGCGGCCGGACGAAAAGCGGGCGGCGGCGCCGCCGCCGGCGACGGGACGGGAGCGGCCGGCGTTCGCGGAAGGCCGAGATCGCCGAGCGCGTCCCAATCCTCGGGGATGGTCTCGGCGACGACTTTCGGCGGGGCGAAGAAGACCTGGTCCGCCGGCGCGTTGTCGGGCTGCGAGGGGCCGTGCCAAGGCTCGCCCGCCTCGCTGTCGCCGAAGAGATCGACATCGTCGGGGATGAGCGGCGCCGGCCCCGCCCGGGCGGGGGCGAGGCCGAACGGATCCTCGGCCGGGCCTGCCGCGGCGAGCGGGCGCGCCGGCGTCGGCGGCGACGCTTGCGGCGCCAGCCCGAAGAGCTCGTCATCGCCCGGCAAGGCTCCGCCGTGGCTGGCGGCGGCCGGGGGCGCGGCGAAGGGATCGCCGAAGAGCGGATCGTCGGCGTGCGGAGCCGGGTGCGGGGCCGAGGAGAGGAGGGCGGCGCCCGCGGCGGGCGGCACGACCGCGGCGACGGTGATGGCGTAGGCGCCGAGATGCAGCACGCTGCCGTCACGCAGCGGGGTCGGGACGTCGCGCGGCAGCCGCTCCGCGTCGTTGTCGAGGAAGACGCCATTCGTGCTGGTATCGGTGACGGTATAGCCGCGTCCGTCGAAGGCGATGACGCAATGATTCTTCGAGAGATGGCGGTTGGGATCGGGGAGGACGAGGTCGTTGTCGGGGCCGCGCCCGATGGTTAGGCGCTCGCCGACTTCGACGCGGCGCGGCGCGCTCTGGAGCAGGGCGGCGTCGGCGCTGTCGAGATGGAGCACGAGCGGCATCGGCGCGATCGCGGCGGAGCCGGCTCAGCCGGCGGCGGCCGCCGCGGGCCGGCCGGTGCCGCCATTGGCGATGTCGCGGCCATAGGCCAGGAAGCGGCGATAGCGCGGCTGGACGCTCTTCGCATCGAGCGCGGCCGACATCGAGACGGCGCCCGCGACCGCCTTCGCCGTCATGTCGTCGGCCGGCTTCACCTCGGCAAGCTCGGGCGGCGCGATGCTGCCGCCGCTCCAGAAGGCGCCCATCGCCGCCCAGCGCGCCGGATGCGACGCCTCGATCGCCTCGGCCGCCTTCTGCGCCCGGCGCCGGGTCTCTTCGGAGGGGCGGCGGACCCAGCTCTCGGCCGCGTCGATGGCCGCGGCCAGAGGCGGCGCGTTCTCCGCGGGCGGCGCCTCGCGGGCGCAGAGGCAGGCCCACCACACGGCTTCGCGCTTCGGCAGTGCACGCGCCATGAACTGCACCGCGTCGGGATAAATCTCATTGGCGACGAGCGCATCGAAGAAGTCGAGCGGCGCGATGCCGTCTTCGAGATGCGGCTTCGCCGCCGCCGAGAGTTGGAATTGCGCGCAGAGTTCCTGCGCCGTCGCCGCCTTGATCTTGAGCTTCGGATTCCCCGCCATCCCCGCTCCGTCCCGGCACCACTCCGCCGCCCGGCGCGCCCGGCGCCTCGGTCGGCACGGCATGGCTTAGCATGGCCGCCCGGGCGGTGACAATCGAGGCGGGGCCGGCCGAATGGTCGGTCGAGGGCCGTCGGCTCCCGGGCCGCCTCACTGCCCGCGAATCGCCCACAGCTCCATTTCGAGGCCGGGGAAGTCGCCGGCGACATGGAGGGCGAGGCCGCCCGAGGTCTGCATCGCCTTCCAATAGGGGCTGGTGCGGTCGAGCTCGAAATATGTGACGCCCGTGTGATAGGGGATCTGGCGCGGCGCCACGGGCAGCGGCCGGATGGCGATGCCGGGCAGGGCGACGTTGACGAGCTCCTTGATGTTCTCGACGGGGCCGAGCTTCACCTGGGTCGGGAAGGCGCGGCGCAAGCGCTCGGCCTCGATCGCCGCCTTGACGGAGAGGACGAAGGCCGCCGTCGTCAGCAGCGTCTTGTCGGCGATCGGCGCCACATGAACGCCGTATTTGCGCGCTTGCAGCGGGATCGGCACCGCCGTCTGCTCGAGGACCGCGCTCAGCGATTGGCGGATCGAGCGCATCACCGGCGCGAAGCTGGCGGCGAGGTCGTCGTGGCGATAGGGCGGGAACGCGCCCGGCCGCTTGCCCGGCGTCGTGAAGGTGGCGAGCTCGCCCGCAAGCTGGACGGCGAGGGCGTAGAAGCGCTCGGGATGCACCGCATGCGCCGCGACGAGATGCGAGAAGAGCGGCTCGTAGCGGTTCACGACCTGGAGCAGCATGAAATCGGCGATCTCGGCGACGCCCTTCGTCCCGGAATCGGCGACGCGCCCGCCCAGCGCCTCGCCGCGGTGGTGCAGCAGGCCCTGGATCTCGGTGAGAAAGCCGGCGAGGTTCTTCACCGCGGCGCAGTCGAGGGCGGGTGGAATGTAGCTCTCGTCGAGGACGATCTGCTTGTCGGCGCGGATCTCAGTGATGCGGGCGAGGCCGAGGCAGACGAGGCCGGCGCGGTCGGCCTCCTCAGGGACGAGGCGCAGCCGCAGCTTGCCGATCTCGATGCCGATTCCGGCTCGGCCGGGCGCGGTCGTGTCGATGACCTCCTGCTCGTGCACGGCAAGGCGCGCCACGGTCTCGGTCGCGTCGGCCGGCGCCGCCTCCTGCGCGCCCGGCTGGTAGGCGGGTAGGGCGAGATAGATGACGCTGTTGCGCGTATTCTCGGCGATGTCGAGGGGCGGCGGATGGTCGGCATCATCGGGGATGCTGAAGGGCGTGCCGTCCTCCAGCACCCCTTTCGCCTCCTCGATGGCGAATTTGCCGAGGCTCAGCAACTCGCGGTTGAGCTTCAGCGCGGTGAGGCCCCAGGGATAGGGACGCAAGCTGCCGACGCGGCTGCGGACGAGGCGCTCGAAATAGCGGTCGGCCTGCTGGAAATGCTGCGGCCGGAGGAACAGCCCCTCGGACCAGATGACCCTGTTATCCCACGACATCGGCGCGTCCCTGTTCTTGCCTTCCGCGAGGATGTCCGTCGGCGCCGGGCGCCGGGCGGCCGGCCATCGCCCCTCAGCCCTGGGTCGTCCGCTCGCGCGTCTTCAGCCGCTCGATGATCTTGGGGTTGATCGCCCATGGCATGCGGCCGAATTCCGGATTTTCCCAGAGCTGCATCACCTGCGTCCAGGCGCTGCAGGTCAGGAGCGAGATGTCGAGTTCGGCCGACTCCTTGGCGGCGAGCACGTCGTCGAGATGGCTTTCGCCCTTAACCAACCACCAAGTCTCGTTGAAATATGCAATCACCATCTGCGGCAAAGCACGCCCTCCTGGCGAGACGGCGGGAAATCATCGCCCAATATCCGGCACCCTCACGGCCGCGTCAATCATCGGCTTCCACCGATGCGATACCGACGCCGGCAAGATTTCAATTGATCTTTTCCGAAGGACGCGGCAGCGTAGCCTCGTGTGTCGAGGGACACGCGCTCAACCGTGAATACGGGGACCGGGGACGCCGGCGGGTGTTCGGGCGGTGCTGGATACCCGGGAGCGGGAGCGAGCGGGGGAGAATGCGGCAAGGAGGGGCTTCGGGCACGGCGACGGGGACAAGCCGCCCGGAGCGGGTAGGTCATGACGGCGATTGACATTGCGGCTCTGCTCGAGCCGATCTCCGCCGACTCTCCGAGCGGCGAGGCCATCGAGTACGACGCCCAGTATATCGAGCTCGAAACGGCGGCGCGCGGCAAGCCCGAGCAGGAGCTCGGCGACACCATCGTCGCCGCCGAGGAGCCGGATTGGCGCGAGGTCGAGCGCATCGCCCTCGAGCTCTGCGCCCGCTCCAAGGATCTGCGCGTCGCCGTCTATCTGACGCGGGCGGCGCTGAAGCTCGCCGGGCTCGAGGGGTTGAAGGATGGCCTCGAGCTGATCCACGGGTATCTCGCGCGATATTGGGACAGCGTGCATCCGCAGCTCGATCCCGAGGATGACAACGATCCGAGCGCGCGCATCAACATCATCGCCTCGCTCTGCGACGGCGAGGCGATGCTGCGGCCCTTGCGCGCCTGCCCGCTGACCCAGTCGCGTCAGTTCGGCCGCGTCTCCTACCGCGATTTCGCCATCGCCAGCGGCCTCATGCCGCTGCCGCCGCCGAAGAAGGGGCAAGAGGAGGAGAGGCTGCCCGATTCGGCGACGATCGAGGCCGCCTTTGCCGATTCCCCCGTCGAGGTCCTCGCTGCCGCGCAAGAGGCGGCCGCCGGCGCGATCGAGGCGGTGGGCGCCATCGAAGCCGCGCTCGGCTCTGCGCTGGGCGCCGCGAGCGGCCCCGATCTCGAGCCGCTGCGCGTGCTGCTGCGCGACATCAAGGGGCTCCTCGACCAGCAATTGGCGAAGCGCGGCGTCGGCGAGGGCGAAGCCGCCGAGGGCGAAGACGCGACCGCGGCGCAGCCCGACGCCGCGGCGCCGGGCGGCGGCGGGGGCGGCGGCGTCATTCGCGGCCGCGCCGATGTCACGCTGCTGCTCGACAAGATCTGCCGCTACTATGCCGATCATGAGCCGTCGAGCCCGGTGCCGCTGCTGCTCGAACGCGCCAAGCGCCTCGCGACCATGAATTTCATCGATATTCTGCGCGACATGACCCCCGACGGGGTCCCGCAATTGAACGTCATCGCCGGCATCAGGGACGAGGACAACCAATAGATCGGTGGTAGAAGAAAGCGACCGAATAGAACGCCGAATTCCGGGTCTGCCGACCCGAGGATAGGAGCACGAGAGCCATGGCCAAAGCCAATAGTCAGAAATTCATTGCCCGGAACCGCGCGCCGCGCGTCCAGATCGAATATGACGTCGAGGTCTACGGGTCGGAGAAGAAGATCCAGCTGCCCTTCGTCATGGGCGTCATGGCTGATCTCTCGGGCAAGCCGGCCGAGCCGCTGGCGCCCGTTGCCGACCGCAAGATGCTGGAGATCGACATCGACAATTTCGATGCGCGCCTCAAATCGATGAAGCCGCGCGTCGCCTTCAATGTCGAGAACACGCTGACCGGCGAAGGCAACCTCGCGGTCGATCTCACCTTCGAGAGCATGGACGATTTCTCGCCGGCCGCGGTGGCGCGCAAGGTCGATGCGCTCAACAAGCTGCTCGAGGCGCGCACCCAGCTCTCGAACCTCTTGACCTATATGGACGGCAAGACCGGCGCCGAGACCTTGCTCAATAAGGTCCTCGCCGATCCGGCGCTGATGCAGGCGCTGGCCTCGGCGCCGAAGGCCGAGGCCGCCGACGAAGCGAAGGGAGAGTGACCGCGATGGCAAGCCCGCAGACCCAGGCCCAGGAGGCTGTCGCCGGCCAGATCGAGCTGAACGAGTTCTCCTCGCTCCTGCAGAAGGAGTTCAAGCCGAAGACCGACACGGCGAAGGAGGCCGTGGCGACGGCGGTGCAGACCCTCGCCGAGCACGCCCTCGCCGACACCAAGCTCATCGGCTCGGACGCGCTGCGCACCATCGAGGCGATCATCGCCGCGATCGATGCCAAGCTCACCGAGCAGATCAACAAGATCATCCATCATCCCGACTTCCAGCAATTGGAGTCCGCCTGGCGCGGCCTCCATCATCTCGTCACCAATACCGAAACCGACGAGATGTTGAAGATCCGCGTCCTCAACATCTCGAAGAAGGAGCTCGCGCGCACCTTGAAGAAGTTCAAGGGCACGGCCTGGGATCAGAGCCCCATCTTCAAGAAGATCTACGAGGAGGAATACGGCCAGTTCGGCGGCGAGCCCTATGGCTGCCTCGTCGGCGACTATTACTTCGACCACAGCCCGCCCGACGTCGAGCTGCTCTCCGGCATCGCCCAGATCGCGGCGGCGGCGCACGCGCCCTTCATCGCCGCCGCCGATCCCGGCGTCATGCAGATGGAGTCCTGGCAGGAGCTCGCCAATCCGCGCGACCTCACCAAGATCTTCCAGACGCCGGAATACGCCGCCTGGCGCTCGCTGCGCGAATCCGAGGATTCGCGCTATATCGGCCTCACCATGCCGCGCTTCCTGGCGCGCATGCCCTACGGCGCCAAGACCAACCCCGTCGACGAATTCGCCTTCGAGGAGGAAACCGAGGGCGCCGACCACTCGAAATACACCTGGGCCAACTCGGCCTATGCGATGGCCGTCAACATCAACCGCTCCTTCAAGCTCTACGGCTGGTGCTCGCGCATCCGCGGCATCGAATCGGGCGGCCTCGTCGAAGGCCTGCCGACGCACACCTTCCCCACCGATGACGGCGGCGTCGAGGCGAAATGCCCGACCGAGATCGCGATCAGCGACCGCCGGGAGGCCGAGCTGGCGAAGAACGGCTTCATGCCGCTCATCCATCGCAAGAACACCGACTATGCCGCCTTCATCGGCGCGCAGTCGCTGCAGAAGCCGACGCAATACGAGAATCCGGACGCGACGGCCAATGCCGAGATCTCGGCGCGCCTGCCCTATCTCTTCGCGAGCTGCCGCTTCGCGCATTACTTGAAATGCATCGTCCGCGACAAGATCGGCTCCTTCAAGGAGCGCGAGGACATGGAGGCCTGGCTCAATAGCTGGATCTCGCAATATGTCGACAGCTCGCCGCAGATTTCGAGCGAGGTCACCAAGGCGATGAAGCCGCTGCGCGAGGCCAAGGTCGAGGTCGAGCCGATCGAAGGCAATCCCGGCTACTACCAGTCGCGCTTCTACCTGCGGCCGCATTACCAGCTCGAAGGGCTGACGGTGTCGCTCCGCCTCGTCTCCAAGATGCCGTCCGGCAAATAACCGGACGGACCCGCGCCCGCCATGGCCAGAACCTCCGAAGCGCTCGACGCCTTTCTCTACTTCAAGAAGAACAAGGCCGGCGACACGGTCGCGATCGAAGGCGAGACGACGGATCTGGCGCTCGTTCCGTCGTCGAAGGGGTCGGCGGGCAGCGGCAAGGATGACGGCGCCTCGGCCGGAATCGACCGCAAGGAGGCGATCGCCGGATCTCCCATCGAGCTCCAATCCTACCAGCTCGGCCTCTCGATCGAGGCGCTCTGGCCCTATCAGCTCAAGAAGGCCAAGGCCGCCGCGGGGAAATCCGGCAATGCCAATTGGCTGCCGAAGCCGAAGCTGAACAACTTCACCTTCAGCAAGGCCGTCGATTCCGGCACGCCCGGCCTCTTCCAGGCGCTCTGCACCAATGCGACCTATGACGAGGTCTGCCTCATCCAGCGCCGCGCCGGCGGCACGATCGCCGCCGCCGGACATGTCTTTCTCAAGATCACCTTCGGCCAGGTGGTCGTCACCAACATGGACTGGACGACCGGCGGCGCGGAAGCGCCGCCGCTCGAGACCGTACAGCTCAGCTATCGCTCGATGAAGATCGAATACTGGCCGCAGAAGCATACGGGCGGCCGGGAGAACGCGGCGAAATCCGCCGAATTCGCGCTGCCGGACGGGTCGAGCGATGGCGGCGAGGACGGAGTCTAAGAAGACGGCATGAGGGGGTACGCGAACAGGGTGTGACGGAATGTACTGCCGGCGCGGCGAAAAGCCGGAAGGATGCGCTCCGTAACGCCATCCGACAACAGGAGCCTTGAAGGAGACTTGAGCTATGGCGGTCGATGCATTTCTTCAATTCACCTCGACGGGAGACGGCGCGCCGGAGCTGATCGGCGAGACGCAGGACCAGCAAATGAAGGCGATGAGCCCGGCGCCCTTCGAGATCAGCGACTGGGGCTTCTCGGTTTCGCTGCCGGTGAGCATCGGCAGCTCGAAGGCGGGCGGCGGCACCGGCAAGGCGAAGTTCGAGCCGTTCCGCGTCACCAAGAACATCGATTCGGCCTCGCCCAACCTCTTCTACACCTGCTGCGTCGGCGGCCACTACAAGGAGCTCAACCTCTTCGTCCGCCGCGCCGGCGGCACTCCCTCGCAGAGCGGGCAGACCTACCTCCAGATCGGCTTCAAGCTCGTCATGGTCTCGAACATCCAGTGGTCGAACGGCGAGGTGCCGACCGAGACCATCAGCTTCGACTACGGCGCGCTGCAATTCAAATACACGGCGCAGAAGCAGACCGGCGGCCTCGGCGAGGCCGCGACGACGCAATGGAGCCAGGTGACCAACTCGGCCGATTACGACGCGGCCATCTGAGGCGCCGCGGCGATGCTGGTGGCGACTTGGTATCTCGATGACGCGCAGCGGCCCGGGCGGCTCTGCGGCGCGCGCACGGCAAGGCGGTCCGGCGCGCCCGCATGCGAGGCGCCGGCGGCCGGCGTGCAGCACAGGATTTGAGGGAGAGTTCTCATGGCAATCGATGCATTTCTGCAATTCACCAAGAAGGGCGACAACGCCGTCGATCTCAACGGCGAGACCAAGGACCGCGACATGGCGAAGATGAGCCCGGTCCCCTTCGAGATCTCGAATTGGAGCTTCGGCGCCAGCAACCCGACGAATATCGGCAGCATGTCGGGCGGCGCCGGTTCGGGCAAGGTCAGCTTCGATTCCTTTGCGGTGACGAAGTCGATCGACAAGGCTTCGCCCTATCTCTTCCACACCTGCTGCGCCGGCGGCCATTACCAGGAGGTGGCGCTGTTCCTGCGCCGCTCCGGCGGCTCCTCCGCGTCGCAGAGCGGCTACAAATATCTGCAGTTCTTCTTCAAGATGGTCGCCATCTCCAACATCGAATGGAAGCATGGCGACCCGGCGCCGACCGAGGACATCAAATTCGAATACGGCGCGCTCTGCATCGTCTATTTCCCGCAGAAGCCGACGGGCGCCGCCGATACGGCGAACAAGAAGTCGTCGATGTGGGACCGCGTCAAGAACAGCAACGTCTTCGATGGCGGCTACGGCGCGTCCGACCCGTCGGGCAGCGCCAAGCCCTAGAGCCGAGCCGAGGCCGCGCGCCGCTCTCCGTTGCGGATAGCGGCGCCGGCTCGGGGCGGCGAGCGGCGCGGGGGGCGAGCGATGGATGCGGCAGAGCTGTTGCGCGGTGGCAAGCTGGAGGAGGCGGTGGCGCGTCTCCTCGACCAGATCCGTGCCGATCCGGCCAACCCGAAGCTCCGCATCTTCCTCTTTCAGCTCTCCTGCGTGACAGGCGCCTGGGAACGCGCCAAGACGCAGCTCGAAGTGGCGCATCAGATGGATCAAGGCGCCATGCTGATGGCGCGTGTCTATGGCGGCGCCATCGCCTGCGAGGCGGCGCGACGCCAAGCCTTCACCGGCGAGGCGGCTCCCACCATCTTCGGCGACCCGCAGCCCTGGATGGCGGAGCTCTACGAGGCGCTGCGCCTCGCCGCCCGCGGCGAGCACGGCGCCGCGTCGGCGCTGCGCGCCAAGGCGCTCGAAGCGGCGCCGCCGAGCACCGGCCGCATCGACGGCGAGGCTTTCGAATGGATCGCCGATGCCGACAGTCGGCTCGGCCCCATGCTCGAGGCAATCGTCAATGGCCGCTATTTCTGGCTGCCCTTCATGCGTCTCGCCCGCATCGATATCGACGCCCCGAGCGACCTGCGCGACCAGGTCTGGATGCCGGTCCGCTTCACCCTGGCGAATGGCGGCGAGACGGTCGGGCTCATCCCGACACGCTATTTCGGTTCCGAGGCGAGCCCCGATCCGCTTATCCGCCTCGCCCGCAAGACCGAATGGGTGGAGACGGCGCCCGACAGCTTCGAGGGCCGCGGGCAGCGCCTCCTTGCCACTGATGCCGGCGAGTTTCCGCTGATGGATGCCCGCTCGATCGAGATCGACCAGCAGCCGCCGGCGGGCGAGCATGGCTGAGCTGACGACGCAGGAGCGGCTTCAGCCGGCGCTGCTCGACCGATTGACCGACGACGAGCCGCAGAAGACGCAGGAATCCCGCGAGCAGCGGGCCATCTCGCTGCAAAAGCTGCGGCAGGCCGTCCTGCGCGACCTCACCTGGCTCCTCAACACGCCCAACCTCGCTTCGACCGAGGATCTCTCCGAATATCCCGAAGTCGCGCGTTCCGTCGTCAATTACGGGGTCCCGAGCTTTTCCGGCATGGTCCAGTCGCGCCTCGATTCGACCGACATCGAGCGCGCCATCCGCGAGGCCGTGATCCGCTTCGAGCCGCGGCTTCTCGGCAAGACCGTGCGGGTGAAGCTCGCCGGCAGCGGCGACGAGGGCAGCCAGAGCGCGCTGCAGCTCCAGATGGTGGCCGAGCTCTGGGCCCAGCCCGTGCCGCTGCGCATGTTCATGAAGACCGAGCTCGACCTCGAGCTCGGCGCCGTGCGCGTCACAGAGCAGTCGGAGACGGGCCGCCGCTGATGGATCCCCGGCTGCTGCGGCATTACGATCAGGAGCTCCGCTTCATCCGCGAAATGGGCGGCGAGTTCGCGGCGGAATTTCCCAAGATCGCCGGACGCCTCGGCCTCGAAGCCTTCGAATGCGCCGACCCTTATGTCGAGCGGCTGCTCGAAGGCTTCGCTTTCCTCGCCGCGCGCGTCCAGCTCAAGCTCGAAGCGGAATTCCCCAATTTCACCCAGCATCTCTTCGAGATCGTCTATCCGCATTACCTGGCGCCGACGCCGTCCATGGTCGTCGTCGGTTTCAAGCCCAACATGCAGGGCGGCTTCGAGAATGGCTACATCGTGCCGCGCGACACGACGCTGCTCGGGGTCCTCGGCAAGGACGAGGTGACGGCCTGCGAGTTTCGCACGGCGCATGAGGTCGCCCTCTGGCCGGTCACCCTTGCCGAGGCCGACTACCTCGCCGGCAACGCCGCGATCTCGGCGCTGGGCCTCGCCGATCAGCGCGGCGCCCGCGCCGCGATCCGTCTGCGCCTCAGGACGGTCGGGCAGATGCCCTTCTCGGCGCTGTCGCTGCAAAGCCTCTCCTTCTTTCTCCAGGGACCGAGCGAGCTGCCGACGCTCATTCTGGAGCAGCTCCTCGCCAACGCGCTCGGCGTCGTCCTGCGCCCCAATCTCCGGCCGACGCCCTGGCAGGACTTCCTTCCGAAATCCCAGATCCGGCATCGCGGCCTCGGCGACGAGGACGCGCTGCTGCCCTGCGGCCCGCGCTCCTTCCAGGGCTACCGGCTGCTCGCCGAGTATTTCGCCTTTCCCGAGCGCAATTTCTTCTTCACCCTGAACGGGCTCGGCCCGGCAGTCCGCCGCACGACCGGGACCGAGCTCGAAGCGATCATCCTCCTCAATCGCGAGGACAAGACGCTGGCGCGCGGCATCGGCGTCGAGAATTTCGTCCTCAACTGCACCCCGGCGGTCAACCTCTTCCCGAAGCGCCTCGACCGCATCCATCTCACCGACCGGACCTGGGAGCATCACGTCATCGCCGACCGCACGCGGCCGACCGATTACGAGATCCACCATCTGACCGCGGTGAGCGGGCAGGGCGCCGATCTCGGCCGCGAGCAGGAGTTCCTGCCGCTCTATGCCCGCAGCGACCTGACGCGCGAGAGCGATCAGGGCGCCTATTACACGATCCGCCGCCAGCCGCGCATGCTGTCGGCGAAGGAGCGGCGCAACGGCCTGCGCACCAATTACGTCGGCAGCGAGATCTTCCTCGCCCTCGTCGATTCGAAGGAGGCGCCCTATCGCGGCGATCTGCGCCAGCTCGCGCTGCGGGCGATGTGCACCAACCGCGACCTGCCGCTCCTCATGCCGATCGGCAAGGGCAAGACCGACTTCACCCTCGAGATCGGCGCGCCGGTCGAGGCGATCCGCTGCCTCGCCGGCCCGACGCGGCCGCGGCCGTCGCGCGCCCATGGCGAGACGGCCTGGCGCCTCATCAGCCATCTCTCGCTCAACTACCTGTCCATCACCGAGGAAGGCGGCGAGCGCGGCGCCGCGGCGCTGCGCCAGCTCCTTGCGCTCTATGCCGAGACGGGCGACGCCGCCATCGGCAAGCAGATCGAAGGGCTGAAGGCCGTCTCCTCGGCGCCGATCATCCGCCGCCTGCCGGGCGCCGGACAGACGGCGATCGCGCGCGGGCTCGAAATCGCCGTCACCTTCGACGAGACGGCGTTCCAGGGCATCGGCGTCTTCCTGCTCGGCATGGTGCTGGCCGAGTTCTGCGCAAAATACGTTTCGATCAATTCCTTCACGGAAACCGTCGTCAAGACGGTCGACCGGGGCGAGGTGATGCGATGGCCGATGAAGATCGGACGCCGCCACACGCTCTAGAGCTCTACCGAGCGCTCGGCGCCGCGCCCTACGCCTTCGATTTCTTCCAGGCCTTGCGGCGCATCGAGGCCGCGCATCCCGATCGGCCGCGCTTCGGCGAGTCGACGCGGCCGGCCGAGGATCCGGTTCGCCTCGGCCAGATTCCGTCGGTCATCTTCGCGCCGGCGACGCTCGCCGACTTCGTTCCCGCCGGCGAGCGCCCGGCCCGACTCTCGACCTATTTCTTCGGCGTCTTCGGGCCGAGCGGCGCGCTGCCGCTGCACATCACCGAATACGCACGCGACCGGCAGCGCAATGCCGGCGATCCGACCCTGGCCCGCTTCGTCGACATTTTCCACCACCGCATGCTGTCGCTCTTCTACCGCGCCTGGGCGGCGGCGCAGCCGACGGTGAGCCATGACCGGCCTGATGTCGACCGCTTCGGCACCTATGTCGCCTCGCTCTTCGGCCTCGGCTTTGCCGAGGCGCGGCAGCGCGATGCGATGCCCGACCTCGCGAAGCTGCATTTCGCCGGGCGCCTTGCCAACCAGACGCGCAATGCCGAGGGACTGCGCGCCATCATCGCCGATTTCTTCAAGCTGCCCGTCGAGATCGACGAGTTCATTCCCGAATGGGTGAGCCTGCCGCCGCATTCGCTCTGCATGCTGGGCGAGGCGCCGGAGACGGGAACCTTGGGCTCGACGGCGACGGCGGGCGCCCGCATCCGCGTCTTCCATCACAAATTCCGCATCCTCATCGGCCCCATCGGCTTTGCCGATTACGCGCGGCTCCTCCCCGGCGGCAAGAGCCTCGAACGTCTCGTGCCGATCGTCCGCAACTATGTGGGCGACGAGTTCTCCTGGGACGTCAACCTCATTCTCCTGAAGGATGAGGTCCCGGAGCTGCGCCTCGGCAAGGCGGGGCTCCTCGGCTGGACGAGCTGGCTCGGCACGCGGCGGAGCGAGCGCGATGCCGCCGACCTTCTGCTCACCCCCTACCGGAGCGCCGCATGACGCCCGCTCGCCCAACCCCGCAGCATCAGGGCGGCGGCCAGCGCGCCATCGTCACCACAGGAGACCTCTGATGGCCGATATCAGCCGTGTCGCTCTCTTCGGCAAGCTCAACAGCCTCGCCTATCGCGCGATCGAGGCGGCGACCGTCTTTTGCAAGCTGCGCGGCAACCCCTATGTCGAGCTCGTGCACTGGATCCACCAGATCCTGCAGCTTCAAGATTCCGACCTCCATCGCATTCTCAAAGCCTTCGATATCAACGGGGCTGTCCTCGCGAAGGAGCTGACGGCGGCGCTCGACCGCCTGCCGCGCGGCGCCACCGCCGTCTCCGACCTCTCGGCGCATGTCGAGGAGGCGGTCGAGCGCGGCTGGGTCTTCGGCACGCTGATGTTCGGCGAGGCGCAGGTGCGCACCGGCCATCTCCTCCTCGGCTGCCTCAAGACATCGGGGCTGAAGAACGCGCTTCTCGCGATCTCGAAGGAATTCGCCAAGGTGAAGCCCGACGACCTCGCCGAGCGCTTGCCGCAGATCGTCTCCGGCTCGCCGGAGGACGGGCTCGGCGCCTCCGACGGCTCCAACCTCGCGGGCGGGGCCGCGCCCGGCGAGGCGAGCGGCGCCATCGCCCCGGCGCAGATGGGAAAGGAGGAGGCGCTGAAGCGCTTCACGGTGGATCTGACCGAAAAGGCGCGGAAGGGCGAGATCGACCCCATCGTCGGCCGCGACGAGGAGATCCGCCAGGTCGTCGACATCCTGATGCGGCGCCGCCAGAACAACCCCATCCTCACCGGCGAGGCCGGCGTCGGCAAGACCGCCGTCGTCGAGGGCTTCGCGCTCCGCATCGCCGCCGGCGACGTGCCGCCGAGCCTGCGCGAGGTGCGGCTTCTGACCCTCGATGTCGGCCTCCTGCAGGCGGGGGCCAGCATGAAGGGCGAGTTCGAGCAGCGCCTGCGCTCCGTCATCGAGGAGGTGCAATCCTCGCCGAAGCCGATCATCCTCTTCATCGATGAGGCGCACACTCTCGTCGGTGCCGGCGGCGCCGCCGGCACGGGCGATGCCGCCAACCTCCTGAAGCCGGCGCTTGCCCGCGGCACCTTGCGCACCGTCGCCGCCACGACCTGGGCCGAGTACAAGAAGCATATCGAGAAGGACCCGGCGCTCACGCGCCGCTTCCAGGTGGTGCAGGTCGAGGAGCCCGACGAGGCGAAGGGCATCCTCATGATGCGCGGCATGGTCTCGACTCTGGAGAAGCACCACCGCGTCCAGGTTCTGGACGAGGCGCTCGAAGCGGCGGTGAGGCTTTCGCATCGCTACATTCCGGCGCGCCAGCTCCCCGACAAGGCGGTGAGCCTCCTCGACACCGCCTGCGCCCGCGTCGCCATCAGCCAGCATGCCGTGCCGCCCGAGGTCGATGACAGCCGCCGCCGCATCGAGGCGCTCGAAACCGAGCTCCAGATCATCGGCCGGGAAGCAGCGATCGGCGTCGAGACGGCGGCGCGCGAGGGCGAGGCGCGCAGCAAGCTCGCCGCCGAGCGCGAGCGGCTCGCGGGGCTCGAAGAGCGCTGGAAAGCCGAGAAGGATCTCGTCGATCGCCTCCTCAAGATCCGTGCCGAGCTGCGCGGCGAGGGCGGGACCGTCGAGGCGCCGCCCGAAGGGCAGGCGGCGCAGTCGCCCGACCGCGCCAAGCTCCTCGCCGAGCTGAGGGAGCTGCAAGGCCGCCTCGCCGAGCTGCAAGGAGAGGCGCCGCTCATCCTTCCGACCGTCGATCAGCAGGCGGTCGCGACCGTCGTCCAGGATTGGACCGGCATTCCCGTCGGCCGGATGGTGAAGGACGAGGTCGCGACGATCCTCAACCTCGCCGGCATCCTCTCGCAGCGCGTCGTCGGCCAGGACCACGCGATGCACATGATAGCGAAGCGCATCCAGACCTCGCGCGCCGGGCTCGACAATCCCTCGAAGCCGATCGGCGTCTTCATGCTCTGCGGCCCCTCGGGCGTCGGCAAGACGGAGACGGCCCTCACCCTCGCCGAGGCCCTCTATGGCGGCGAGCAGAACGTTATCACCATCAATATGAGCGAGTTCCAGGAGGCGCACACGGTCTCCACCCTGAAGGGCGCGCCGCCCGGCTATGTCGGCTATGGCGAGGGCGGCATCCTGACCGAGGCGGTGCGGCGCAAGCCCTACAGCGTCGTCCTCCTCGACGAGGTCGAGAAGGCGCATTCCGACGTCCACGAGATCTTCTTCCAGGTCTTCGACAAGGGTGTCATGGAGGATGGCGAGGGCCGCCTCATCGACTTCAAGAACACGCTCATCCTGCTGACCTCGAATGTCGGCAGCGATCTCATCATGAATCTGTGCAAGGACCCGGAGCTGCTGCCCGATCCCGACGGCATCGCCAAGGCGCTGCGCCAGCCGCTTCTCAAAGTGTTCCCGGCGGCGCTTCTGGGCCGCCTCATCGTCATCCCCTATTATCCGCTCAGCCAGACGATGATCGAGAACATCATCCGCCTGCAATTGGGCCGCATCCAGAAGCGCATCGAGGAGACGCGCAAGATCCCGGTCGGCTATGACGACAGCGTCGTCAAGCTGATCGCCAGCCGCTGCACCGAGCTCGAAAGCGGCGGCCGCATGATCGACGCCATCCTCACCAACACGATGCTGCCGGCGATCAGCCACGAATTCCTCGACCGCATGATGACGGGGCGGCCGGTGACGCGGCTTCAGGTCAGCGCCGCCGATGGCGAGTTCCGCTACGATTTCGGCGATCCCGCTTGATCAACCCTCCGCCGCTTGCGGGGGAGGGGAAAAAAGGAGAGCAACATGGAGCTGAATTTCGGCGTCATGGGGGCGGATGCGACGGCGCGCAAGGTGTCGGCGGGGGCGCCTTTCCGTCTCGCCGTGCTGGGCGATTTCTCGGCCGGCGCCAACAAGGGCCGCCTCGAGATCGGCGACAAGCTCGCCAAACGCAAGCCGCTCCGCGTCGATGTCGACAATATTGACCAGGTGATCGAGCGGTTGAAGATCACCGTGTCGCTGCCGATGGCCGGCGAGGGCGCGGTCGAGTTTCCGATCACCGGCATGGACGACTTCCATCCGGACCAGCTTTACGACAAGGTCGAGCTGTTCTCGGCGATGGCCGATCTGCGCCGGCGCCTCACCAGCAAGTCGGGCTTCGCCGCCGCGGCGAAGGAGATGGTCGCCTGGCGCGCCGAGCCGGCGCCGCGCAGCCATGCCGGCCATCGCCGGCCGCGCGGCGCCACGGTCCCGCGCGGCGGCAAGCTCAGCGATTTCGCCAAGCTGATCGGCCAGCCCTCGGCGCCGCGCGACCATGTCGATATCGCCGTCGAGGATCTCCTCAAATCCGTGGTGCGGCCCTACATCGTCAAGGCCAAGGATCCGCAGCAGGCGGCGCTCCTCGCCTCGCTCGACAAGGCGCTCGCCGCGACGATGCGCAAGGTGCTGCATCATCCCGACTTCCAGATCCTGGAATCGCTGTGGCGCTCGGTCGATCTGCTGACGCGCCGTATCGAGACCAGCACCCAGCTCCAGATCGTCCTCTACGACGTCTCGGCCGAGGAATTCGCGGCCGATTTGTCGAGCCGGGACTCGCTGGAAGAGACCGGGCTCTTCAAGCTCCTCGTCGAGCAGCCGGCGCTCGATGCCGGCCAGGGGGCGCTCGCCGCGATGATCGGCGCCTATGTCTTCGACCAGACGCCGCCTCAGGCCGAGCTTCTGGGCCGCATGGCGAAGCTCGCGGCGGAGGCGAACGCGCCGTTTATCTCCGCGATCAGCCCCGACTTCCTCCAGACCGCCCCGGCCGATGTCCACCCGCTCATCACCGCGGCCTGGGACGGGCTGCGCGGCCTCGACGAGGCGCGCTATCTCGCGCTGGTGACGCCGCGCTTCCTGCTGCGCCAGCCCTATGGCGAGCGCACCGACCCGATCGACAGCTTCGATGATTTCGAAGAGTTCACACCGCAGACCGGCCTCAAAGGCATGCTGTGGGGCAATCCCGCCTTCATGGCCGGGCTCATGCTGGCCCAGACTTTCGCCAAGCAGGGCGCCAAAATGAATCTCGGGACCGTCCTGACGGCGGGGGACATTCCCTATTACTTCTATGTCGACGAGGAGGGCGACCAGACCGCGCTTCCCTGCACCGAGCGCCTGATGAGCGAGCGCGTCGCCGCGCGCGTCAAGTCGGAGCATTTCATTCCGCTCCTGTCGATCAAGGGGCGGCCCGAGGTGCGCCTCGGCGGCTTCACCTCGCTCGCCGGCGTACCGCTCGCCGGGCGCTGGCCGGAGCCGACCGGCGCCGTCTTCACGCCGAAGACCGCGCCCGCCGCCGAAGGCGAGGCCGAGGCGCCGGCGGAAGGTGAGGAGGCGCCCGCCGAGGGCGAGGAGGCGGCAGCCGATTCCGGCGATGGCGGCGAGAGCGCGGACAGCAACCTCGACGAGCTTATGGCCAGCCTCGACGACACGCCAGCCGAGGAGGCGCCGAGCGAGGACGCGCCCTCCGGCGAGGAGGCGCCGGCCGAGGCGGAGAGCGGCGAGGGCGAGATGGATCCGGAGCTCGCCGAGCTCTTGAAGGGGCTCTGAGATGCCGCCGGCGGCGCGCGCGGGCGACATGCACACCTGTCCGATGGTGACGGGCGTCGTGCCGCATGTCGGCGGCCCCATCATCCCGCCCGGCTGCCCCACCGTCATGATCGGCAAGATGCCGGCGGCGAGAGCCACCGATCAGGCGACCTGCACCGGCCCTCCCGATATTATCGCCATGGGCTCGACGACGGTCATGATCGGCAAGCTGCCGGCCGCCCGCATGGGCGACCCGACGGGCCATGGCGGCGTCATCACCCTGGGCTGCCCGACGGTGATGATCGGCGGATAACTCGGGGACGGACGCGGCTAATTGATATTGACGATCCCGCCTTGGATCGTCGCCGTCGCCGAGCCGGCGAGCTTCGCCTCGATATCGGCGCTGACGCTGACATTCATGCCGCTGATGGTGATGCCGGAGGTGCCGATGCTGATGCTGTTGCTGCCGACCGAGAGGGTGATCGACTCGTCGGAGGAGATGGTGATGCCTTGCGCGGCCGTCAGCGAGGCGGAGCCCGAGGAGATCGAGACCGTGTAATTGCCCTGGCTGATCGTGAGCTGGTAGTTCTGCGCCACCTTCATCGTGTGGCCGCCGGCGTTGATGTCGACCTCCTCGTTGCCCTGGCCGACGGTGATGGTGCGGTTGCCCTGCGTCACCTCGATCGTCTGGTTGCCCTGCGCGACCTTGAGCGACTGGTTGCCCTGGCTGATCTCTTTCGTCTCGTTGCCCTGCGACACGGTCAGCGAGCGGTTGCCCTGCTTCACCGTCTCGGTATCGTCCTGAGTGATCGTCGTCGTACGGTTGTTCAGCACCTCGATGTTCATGTCCTTCTGGGCGTGCATGTAGAAGTTCTCGCTGCCCGCCTTGTCCTCGAACATGATCTGGTTAAAGCCGTTGCCGCCGAGGCTCGAATTCGACTTGACCGTCGATTGCGTCGCGTTGTCGGGGAGCGTGATCGGCGAAGGCTGGTCCTCGGGGCCGTTGTAGACGGCGCCGGTGATGATTGGCCGGTCGGGGTCGCCCTCGGCGAAATGGACGATCACCTCCTGATTGATGCGCGGAATGAAGACCCAGCCCCATGACTTGCCGGCCCAGGCCTGGGCGCAGCGGATCCAGCAGGAGCTGTTCTCGTCCTTGGTGCCGATGCGGTCCCACAGGAACTGCACTTTCACGCGCCCGTACTTGTCGGTGTAGATCTCCTGCCCGCTCGGGCCGACGACGACCGCCGTCTGCGGCCCGCGGATGAAGGGGCGCGGCGTCAGCCGCGGCGGGCGATAGGCGTAGGTGTTCGGCAGGGCGACGAAGCTCGTCCGGAACGGCTGCCGGTCCTCGCCGCGGAACTCGGCATGGATGGTGCTGTGCGCCTCGAGCACGAGGTATTGCCGGTTCTGGTCGCTGCGCGCCGCATCGGCCAACGTGAAGAGATAGCCGGGCGCGAGCCAGCGCGCATTGCTCGTGCCGGCGCCGCGCTCGAAGCGCGCCACCTCGGCCTCGAGATGGACGCCGGCATAGGCTTCGCCATCCGCCGGCTTCGTGTACTTGCCCGGGTATTCGTAGATCTCGTAGCTGTCCGAGGCGTGGCCCTGCGCCATCGACTTGACCTTGTCGAGATTGGCGTTGGGGCCGGTGAAATCATAGTCGCGGATGGTCAGCTTGCCGGACTGGATCTCGAGCGAGACCGACCATTCGTGGATGTAGTCCGCGCGCTGACCCGAATGCTCCTGGTTGGTGTAGGAGATGTTGGTCAGGCTGTTGTCGAACGGCGCATGCGCCGTGCTGCTGTCGGCGAGGACGAGAGTGTGCTTGCCGCTCTCATGCTTGAAGTAATAGTAGATGCCCTCCTGCTCCATCAGGCGGCTGACGAAGGCGAAGTCGCTCTCCTGATACTGCACGCAGAAGTCGCGGACTCGGTAGCTGCGCGACAGCTTGAACTCGACGTCGCTGAAGCCGGCGTTGCTGAACAGGTTCTTGATGATGTTGGGCGCCGTCCCGGCCGTGTTCTGGTCGGCGGTCCCGGTCGCCGAAACGGCCTGATCGGGCTGAACGTAATGCACCTTCGACTGGATGTTGCGCGTCAAGAGCCACAGCCACGGTCGGAGCGTCGCCTTGTAGCAGGCGGCGCCGCGAACCGCCGTCAGATAGCTGAACTGGGTGATGATGCCGTCGAAATAGCGAATGAGCCCGTCCTTGACGTCGAGCTCGACGGTCATGTGCTTGCCGAGAAAATTTTTCATTTCGAGGTCGAAATCGGCGATCAGCAGTTCGAGCTCTATGACGAAGGGGCGGCTCACATATTCATCGGCTCTCATCGAGAGGCAGACGAAATCGAATCCCTTCACCTCGCTGGTGATCCTGATATCGCGCGCGCTGGAGCTTTCCTGACCGGACCGGGAATCAGCCATATCGACCCGCATTGTGGCTCAATCGACCAAAGCGCCATCTTGCCATAGGCGCGAGATGCGCGAAAACGAGGATTTACCGCAGATTGAGCGAAGGCTGCCGGATCGTGCTATCGACGGCGGCGGAACCCTTTCGTATACTGCCGCGCCGGTTGGTTTCCGCTCGCTCGTCGGGTCCCGAAGCGTCCGGCCGCCGGACGTTGTCTCAGCCGCCAGCGATGCCCGATCAACCGCCTTCTCCCGATCGCGCCACCGATGCAGAAGCCGCCGATGCAACGCGCATCGTCCAGCGCGCGGCGCCGGTGACGGCCGGGAGCGGCAGCGGCGCGGGGTCCGCCGACGCTGCGGCGCCCGCTCCGCGCGCGCCGCCCGCAAAGATCGAGCCCGGCCAAGTCCTTGGCCACACCTACGAGATCGAGGCGTTGCTTGCGCGCGGCGGCATGGGCGAGGTCTACCGCGCGCGCCACACCGAGCTCGGCAGCCTGCACGCGATCAAGATCATCCTGCCGGAGCTCGTCAGCGACCCGCGCATCGTCGCCATGTTCAAGGAGGAGGCGAAGAAGCTGCGCAAGGTGCGCAACGACGCGGTCGTCGCCTATGAAGGCCTCTTCCGCGACGAATTCGGCCGGCGCTATCTGGTCATGGAATATGTCGAGGGCGTGCCCCTCGCCAAGCTGCTGAAAGAGCGGCCGCTGTCGCCTGCCGAGGTGCGCCGGCTCCGCGACCGCATCGCCTCGGGCCTCGCCGCGGCGCATGACAAGGGCATCTATCACCGCGACATCTCCCCCGACAACATCATCCTCGTCGCCGGCCGCGCCGATCACGCCAAGATTATCGATTTCGGCATCGCCAAATCCGCCGATCCCGGCGACCGCACCGTCGTCGGGCAGGATTTCGCCGGCAAATATTCCTATGTCTCGCCCGAGCAGCTCGGCGCCTATGGCGGCACGGTCGACGGCCGCTCCGATATCTACAGTCTCGGCCTCGTCCTCGTCGCGGCGGCGCAGGGGCGCCCGCTCGACATGGGGAACTCGCCCATCTCCGTCATCGAGAAGCGGCAAGGCGTGCCCGATCTCAGCGGCGTTCCGGAGGAGTTGCGCGACGAGCTGCGGCCGCTGCTGCAGCCGGATCCGGCGCAGCGGCCGCAATCGATGCGCGAGCTGCCGGGCAGCGCCGTCGCTGCGCCGACGGTGATCGAGCCGGCCGAGGCACGGGCGGCGCCGCCGGTGGCTCCCGTGGCCGCGCCAAGCTCGCAGCCGCCGCAAACGCCGCCGCCCGCGCCGCAGCGGCGGAGCGCCGTCCCTCTGGTCCTGGCGGCGCTCGTCTCCTTCCTCCTCGTCGTCGGGGCAGGGGCCGGCTACATCCTGCTGACGCGCCCCGCTGGCGGCCCCGCGCTCGCAAGCCGCGAGGCTCCGGTGCCGCCCGCCGCGAGCCCAACGCCGGCGCTGGCGCCGGCCGCAAGCGTCAGCGCTTCGGCGCCGCCGCCGGCCGCACCCGCTGCCTCGGCCTCGGCGTCCGACGCTGCCGTCGCGGCGGCGACGCCGGCGCCAACCATGCCCGCGCCGCAGCCCGAGAAGGTCACGGCAGCGGCGCCGGCGGCCCCCGCGCCCGGCGCCGCTCCGACCCCGGCGCCGCCGCCGCAGCTCGCGGCGATTCCCGTGGCGCCGCATCTGCGCAGCGATGCCGAGGCGAAGCTGCACGGGCTTCTCGCGCAGTTCCAATGCGCGGCGCTCAACGCGACGCTCTCCGATGATTTGCAGGCGAAGGTGACGGGTTTCGTCGGCACGGCCGACGACCTCGCGAAGCTGCAGCACGGCCTCGCCGCGATCGACGGAATCAAGCCGGCCGCCGACAAGGTCGCGGTCTATGCCTGGCCGCACTGCGCCTATGTGAAGCTGCTACTCGATGACGCGAACGCGGCGCCGGGACAGGCGCCGCGGCTCGAATTCAACAAGCCCTCGAAAGTCTACAAGAACGGCGACAAGCTGATCGTCAAGGCGACGGCCGGCCGTCAGCACGACGGCTATCTCTATGTCGATTACATCGACAATGGCGGCACCGTCGTCCATATCTTCCCGACGCCGCTGCGCAAGAACAACTTCCTCAAAGCCGGCCAGCAGGTCAGCCTCGGCGCGGCGAGCGCCGACGCCAAGGGCGAGGCGCGCGTCTACGAGATCAGCGAGCCCTTCGGCCCGAACCTCGTCATCGCCTTCGAGGCGCCGAAGCCGATCTTCGAGAAAGAGGGCGAGGAGGCGGAGCCGGCGGATCAATATCTGCGGGCCCTGCAGGCGAAGCTGGCGCGCATCGCCGCGACGCCCGAAGGCAGGGAACTGGCCAGCAGCTACAGCTTCATCGACACGGTCCCGTGAGATAAGAGATCAGCGGCCGCAGAGGCGACACCGTCGGCCGGCGCGGCGACGGAACGGAGGGCAATTTGGAAATTCACGAGACGCACGAGAAGATCGAGGAGGCCCACCACAAGAACAACAAGCGCGCGGCGATCCTCATCATCGCCCTCGCGGCGCTGCTCGCCATCGTCGAGATGGCCGGCAAGGAGGCCGAGTTCCAGTCGATCGACCGCAACATCGACCGGTCCGACACCTACGCCTTCTACCAGGCGAAGACGATCCGCTCGACGCTCGTGCGCACGGTGATGGAGGGCGCGGCGCTGCTGCCCAGGGAAGGGGCGGCGGATGAGGGTGCGGCGCGCGAGAAGCAGATCGCCGACTGGCAGGCGACGATCAAGCGCCTCGATTCCGACCCCGCCTCGGGCGAGGGCCGCAAGGAGCTGCTGGTGCGGGCCAAGGAGATCACGGCCGAGCGCGACCACAAGCTCCACGCCTATCACGATTACGAATACGCGGCGGCGGCGCTGCAGCTCGCCATCGTCATGGCTTCGGCGGCGGTCATCACCGAGGTCACCTTGCTGGAACTCGTCTCGGCGGGTCTCGGCCTCGCCGGACTCGCGATGGGCCTCATCGGCTGGCTCGCCCCCGCCTTGCTCGAGCTGTGAGCGTCACGGCGAAGGCGGCATCTCGATTGAAGCGCGGCTTTCGTCGGGGATGACGTGCGCCATCCCAGCTGATTGACACATGCCGGACCCTGCCGCATGTTCCGCGCCGCCTGCAACTTCCGAGACGAACCCTATTGCCATGATCGACGCGCAGCTCGAATCCGTCATCGACGCCGCCTGGGAAGCGCGCGATTCCGTCGGCCCGGCGACGCGGGGCGAGATTCGCGACGCCGTCGAGACGGCGCTCTCCGCCCTCGACGCGGGACGGCTGCGCGTTGCCGCCAAGGAAGGCGGCGGCTGGCGCGTCCATCAATGGCTGAAGAAGGCGGTGCTGCTCTCCTTCCGCCTCAACGACATGACGGCGATCCCGGGCGGTCCCGGCGAGCGCACGGCTTGGTGGGACAAGGTGCCGTCGAAATTCGCCGGCTGGGGCGACAATGCCTTCCGCGCCGCCGGCTTCCGCGCCGTGCCGAATTGCATCGTCCGCCGCTCGGCCTATATCGCCCCCGGGGTCGTCCTCATGCCGAGCTTCGTCAATGTCGGAGCCTATGTCGACAGCGGCACCATGGTCGACACCTGGGCGACCGTCGGCTCCTGCGCGCAGATCGGCAAGAATTGCCATCTTTCGGGCGGCGTCGGCATCGGCGGCGTCTTGGAGCCGCTGCAGGCGAACCCGGTCATCATCGAGGACAATTGCTTCATCGGCGCGCGCAGCGAGGTGGTGGAGGGCGTCGTCGTCGAGACCGGCTCCGTCCTCTCGATGGGCGTCTTCATCAGCGCGACGACGCGCATCATCGACCGCGCGACGGGCGAGACGCATTACGGCCGCGTCCCCGCCTATTCGGTCGTCGTGCCGGGCAGCTATCCGGGAAAGTCGCTGCCCGACGGCAGCCCCGGCCCCGGCCTCTACTGCGCCGTCATCGTCAAGCGCGTCGACGAGAAGACGCGCGCCAAGACCTCGATCAACGAGCTCCTGCGCGATTGATGGCCGATCTCGCCAACCGCGCCGTCGATCCCGTCGCGCTCACCCGCGAGCTCATCCGCCGGCCGAGCGTGACGCCGCGCGATGAAGGCGCGATCGACACGCTCGCCGGCATCCTCGAAGGCCTCGGCTTCGCCTGCCATCGCCTCGTCTTCTCCGAGCCCGGCACCGAGGACGTCGTCAACCTCTACGCGCGTCTCGGCAAGTCGGGGCGCAATTTCTGCTTCGCCGGCCACACCGACGTCGTGCCGCCCGGCAATGCCGCGGCGTGGTCGCAGGATCCCTTCGCCGCGGAGATCGTCGGCGACAAGCTGATCGGCCGCGGCGCCGCCGACATGAAGGGCGCGATCGCCGCCTTCATCGCCGCTGCCGACCGCTTCCTCGCGGCGCGCGGCCGCGACTTCGGCGGCTCGATCAGCCTCCTCATCACGGGCGATGAGGAAGGCGTCTCGATCAACGGCACGAAAAAGGTGATCGACTGGCTGCGCGAGCGCGGCGAGCGGCTCGATGCCTGCATCGTCGGCGAGCCGACGAGTGCCGCCCTTCTGGGCGATATGGTGAAGATCGGGCGCCGCGGCAGCCTCACTGGCACGCTCACGGTCTACGGGACGCAAGGCCACACCGCCTACCCGCATTTGGCCGACAATGCGGCGCACCGGATGGTGCGCATGCTTCATGCGCTGACGAGCGTCCCGCTCGACGCGGGCACCGCGCATTTCCAGCCATCGACTCTGCAGGTCTCGACGATCGATATCGGCAATCCGGCGTCCAATGTCGTCCCGGCCGAGGCGCGCGCCGTCTTCAACATCCGCTTCAACGACGCCTGGACGAGCGACAGCCTGCGGCGCTGGCTCGCCGAAAGGCTCGATGCCGTCGGCGGCCGCTACGATCTCGCCATCCGCGTCAGCGGCGAATCCTTCCTGACGCCGCCGGGCGAGGTCAGCGCCATTCTCGTCGAGGCGATCGGCAAGACGCTCGGCCGGGCGCCGGAGCTCAGCACGACGGGCGGCACCTCCGATGCCCGCTTCATCCACCGGGTCTGCCCGGTCGCCGAATTCGGCCTCGTCGGCCTCACCATGCACAAGGCGGACGAACAGGTCGATCTCGCCGATCTTGCCGCCCTGACCCGCATCTACGAGACGGCGCTCGACCTCTATTTCCCGCGCTCCTGATGGAAACCGGCCGCTGGGCAGAGGTGGCGAGCGCCCTGCACGGGGCGTGGCGCCTCGCCTGCTTCGACCGCGCCGGCCTCTACTTCTTCGCCCGCGACGCGGGCGCGTTGCGGCGATCCTTCCTTGCCGCCGTCCTCGTCTTTCCCGCCTTTCTCATCCTGATGCCGCTGCGCATCCCGCCCGAGGCGTGGCAGCACGGCCATGTCCTGCGCATTCTCCTCGTCGAGACGATCGGCTATGTCGTGGGCTGGACCGCCTTTCCGCTCATCATGCTGCCGGTCTCCCGCTTTCTCGGGCGGGAGGCGCTGTGGCCCGGCTTCATCATCGCCTGGAACTGGTCGCAAGTCCTGCAATCCGGCTTCGTCATGGCGATGCTGGGCCTCGCCGGAAGCGGCGTCGTCCCGGCGGTCGGGATCGGCTGGCTCATCGAAGCCCTTGTCGCCGTCTACGAATGGTTCATCGCCCGGGTCGCGCTTCGCCTCGCGGCGCCGCCCGCGGCGCTCGTCGTCCTGATCGACCTCGTCACGAGCGAGCTGCTGTCGCGGCTCGTCGCCGCGCTGCGCTGACCTCCTCAGGTTCAGTAGAGGACGGAGACGAGGTAAAGCCCCTCCGCCGGCGCCGTCGGGCCGCCGCAGCGGCGGTCGCGCGCCGCCAGGGCTCGCGCGACATCCTCCGGCCGCCATTTGCCGGCGCCGACGAGCTTCAGCGTTCCCACCATGTTGCGCACCTGATGGTGCAGGAAGGAGCGCGCCCCGGCGGTGATGCGGATTTCCTCGCCGATCCGTTCGACCTCGAGCCGGTCCAGCGTCTTCACCGGCGATTTCGCCTGGCAGAGGGAATCGCGGAAGGTCGTGAAATCGTGGCGGCCGAGGAGGTGTCGAGCCGCCTCCTGCATCGCCGCGCCGTCGAGCGGCGGCCCCACATGCCAGACGCGGCCGCGCTCGAGCGCCAGCGGAGCGCGGCGGTTGAGGATGCGGTAAAGGTAAAGGCGCCCTTTCGCCGAGCGCCGCGCATCGAAGTCGTCGGCGACGCGCTCGACGGCAAGGACGGCGATCGGCGCCGGTCGGAGATGATGATTGAGGGCGCCCCGCACCTCCTCCGCCGCGAAGTCGCGCACGAGGTCGAGATGGGCCGTCTGCCCCAGCGCGTGGACGCCGGCATCGGTGCGCCCGGCGCCGTGCACCGTTACGCGCTCGCCGCAGAAGCGCTCGACCGCGGCTTCGAGATGCGCCTGGACGGACGGGCCGTTCTCCTGGCGCTGCCAGCCGACCAGCCCGCCTCCGTCATATTCGAGCGTCAGCTTGTAGCGGGGCATGGCAAGAGCGTGCCGGGCGGCAGCGGAAAGCCGCGCAGGAAGGCCTCGACCGGTGCCGGCGAGCGGCCCGCGCGCTGAAGCAGCGTCGGCCGAAGCGCGCCCGCCCCGCAGGCGATGGCGAGGCGGTCGTCGAGGACCGTGCCCGGCGCCGCCGCGCGCGCCGGCGGCACCGCATCGGCGGCCAGCACCTTGATGCGCTCGCCCGCCGCCTCGAAGAAGGTGCCGGGCCACGGGTCGAAGGCGCGGACGGCGCGTTCCAATTCGGCCGCGGGCCGGCGCCAATCGAGGCGGCCTTCATCGCGCCGGAGCTTCGCCGCGTAAGTGACGCCCTCGCGCGGCTGCGGCCGCGCCTGAAGGCGGCCCGCCGCGAGGCGGGCCAGGGCTTCGAGGACGAGCCGCGCGCCGAGCCGGGCGAGCGCGTCGTGGAGGCTCGCCGCCGTCATCCGCGGCCCGATCGGCAGACTCTCAGCCAAGAGGATGGGGCCGGTGTCGAGCCCTTCCTCCATCTGCATGATGGTGATGCCCGTCTCGGCATCGCCGGCGAGGATCGCCCGCTGAATCGGCGCGGCGCCGCGCCAGCGCGGCAAGAGCGAGGCATGGATGTTGAGGCAGCCGAGGCGCGGTGCCGTCAGGATCGCCGCCGGCAGGATGAGGCCATAGGCGGCGACCACCGCAGCATCGAGGCGAAGCGCGGCGAAGGCGTCGCTCTCTTCGCGGGCGCGGAGCGTCGCCGGGTGGCGGATCGCGATGCCGCGGGCCTCGGCGAAGCGCTGGACCGGCGAGGGCTGCACGCTGTGGCCGCGGCCGCCCGGGCGCGGCGGCTGGCAATAGACGGCGGCGACATCGTGTCCGGCCGCGACGAGCGCGGCGAGGCTCGGAACGGCGAAATCAGGCGTGCCCATGAAGGCGAGGCGCAGGCGCGGCGAAGCGGTGCCGCTCATCTCTGCCTCCCGCGCGAGGGCGGGCGGGTCAGACGGCCTCGGCGTTGAGGCGCTTCGCCTTGGCCAGCTTGCGCAGGATGATGTTGCGCTTCAGCGGCGAGATGTGGTCGACGAAGAGCACGCCGTCGAGGTGATCCATCTCGTGCTGGAGGACGGTGGCGAGCAGCCCCTTCGCCTCCATCTCGCGCGTCTCGTTCCTCTCGTCCAGGCAGCGCAGGCGGATTTCCGCCGGGCGCGTCACATCGGCATAGTGCTCGGGCAGCGACAGGCATCCCTCGTTGTAGGTCGCGAGTTCCTCCGAGCGCCAGAGGATCTCGGGGTTGACGAGGCGGAGCGGCTGCGGCGCCTCGCCTTCGCGCGCCACGTCGACGACGATGACGCGCACTGGCCGGCCGACTTGCGGCGCGGCGAGGCCGATGCCCGGCGCCTCGTACATCGTCTCCAGCATGTCGTCCATGAGCCGCCGCACCGTGTCATCGACCTGCGGCACCGGCTTGGCCTTGATTTTGAGCCGCGGATCCGGCGCGACGAGGACGGGGAGGAGGGCCATTCTGGAATCGTCTTAATCTGGGAGGGGCTGGGACTGTTAGGTATGCGGTCGCCGGCAAGCCGTCAAGCCGACATCGGGTTACGGCCGCGGCGGCGCAATCCCGTTTTCGTTCCGGTTTCGTGCTGGTAAGATGCGGCGCAGGAGGGGCGGGCATGGAACCTTGGGTCTTCGGGGGAGCGGCGCTGCTCGCGCTCGCCGCGGTTGTCGTTACGGCGCTGCTGGCGCGGGCGCAGGGGACGGCGGCGCGCGTCGCGGCCGAGACGCGCCTGGCCGAGGCGCAGCGCCTCATCGCGGCGCTGACGGACGAGCGCGACGCGGCGCGCAAGGCCGAGCGCGAGGCCGGCGAGGCGCTGGCGGCGGCGCGCCAGCGGATCGGCGATGCCGAGACGCGCCTCGCCGAATTCGAGCGACTGAAGCAGGAATTCCTCACGGCCACCAGCGCCGCCGTGCTGCGCACCGGTCAGGAGCTCTCCTCGAAGCTGCTCGAGGACCACAAGCGCGAGAGCGCGGCGGCGCAGCAGCAGGGCGAGGAGCAGGTCCGCAAGGCGTCGGAGGCGCTCGTCAAGCAGGTCGAGGAGATCGCGAAGGAGGTCTCCCGGCTGCAGGGCCGCGTCGCCGAGGATGGCGAGCGCGTCGAGACGGTGCTGCGCGCGCTCTCCAACCCGAGCGGGGCCGGGCAATTCGCCGAGATCATCCTCGCCAACACGCTCAAATCCTTCGGCCTCGAAGAGGGCAAGGACTTCAAGCTGCAATTCACGACGGCGGATGCCGAGACCGGGCAGCGCCTCCGCCCCGACGCCGTCGTCTTCCTGCCCGGCAACAACGTCCTCGTCATCGACGCGAAGGCCTCGCAATTCCTGATGAAGGCGGCCGAGCTCGAGGACGCCGAGGCCGCGGAAGCGGCGAACCAGAACCTCGCGCGGACGATGAACCAGCATTTGAAGGCGCTGGCCCAGAAGGATTACCGGAACGCGGTCGTGGAGAGCTATCGCCGCGCCGGCTTTCCCGGCGAGATCGGGCGGGTCTTCAGTGTCATGTATCTGCCGACGGAGAGCATGGTCGAGGCGCTGAACCGCAGCGATCCGGGCTTCCAGCAGCGCGCCGCCGACCTCCGGATCATCCCGGCAGGCCCGGCCGGGCTCGCCTGCATTCTGAGCTTCGCCTCCACCGAGATCAGCCTCGGCCGCCAGATCGAGAACCGCGAGCGGATCGTCGAGACCACGCAGGCGCTGCTCAATTCCTTCGTCACCGTGCTGGGCCATGCGCTCGGCGTCGGTCGCGGCATCAAGGCGGCCGCGGAAGGCTTCGAGAAGCTGACGCGGTCGGTCAATGGTAATTTGCTGCCGAAGGCGCGGCGGCTCGCCCAGCTCGGTGTGCAGCCGAACAAGCCGCTCCCCGGCAATCTCCCGGCCTATCAGGTGATGAGCAGCGAAAGCGCGCTCATCGACGGCGAAGCCGAGGAGCTGGAGATGGCGGCGCCCAGCCTTGCCGTCCTCGCAAAACAGGCCGGAAGCTGAGGGAGCGGGCCGCGCGATTGCGCGCCGACGTTGTACAATCTTGGCGTGTTAAGACATTCTACGATGCGCCTTTCCCGGGTCATCATCTTGACGCCGCTTTAACCACGCCCCTAATCTCTGGCGCAACCTCGCGATCGGCCGAAGGGCGGCGCCAGAGGTGCACCGTGATCCCCCGTTAGGAGAGGCAAATGAAGCCGAGACAGGTCACCGACAGCTCGTTCGAGTCCGAAGTGTTGAGCGCGTCGGGTCCGGTACTGGTGGATTTCTGGGCGGAATGGTGCGGACCTTGCAAGGCGATCGCCCCCGCCCTCGAGGAGCTCGCCGACGAGATGAGCGGCCGCGTCACCATCGCCAAGATCAATATCGACGAGAATCCGCAGACCCCCACAAAATACAATGTGCGCGGCATTCCGACGCTGATCCTGTTCAAGAACGGCCAAGTCGCGGCGCAGAAGATCGGCGCCACGACGAAGAGCAAGCTGCACGACTGGGTGGAGTCCGTGCTGTAGCCGGCCGCGGCTTTCGCTCCAGGCTCCCGCGCCGCAGCGCCGGGGAGAGGACGGTGTCGCGGGCCGAGGCGCCGGGGAGCGCCGATTTCGACTTTCTTATCGGCCGGACGTGGCTGGGAAGATCATCGCGCCGCCCGCGAACGCGCATAACAAGAATCGCGCGCTCTACGACTATTGGTTGAAGGCGAGGGCGCGGCGCGACGCCTTGCCCGGCCGCAAGGACATCGATCCGACGCATATTCCGCGATTGCTCGAGAATATCTGGATGCTCGATGTCGTCGGGGCGCCGCCCAGGTTTCGCGTCCGCCTCATCGGCGAGGCGATGCGGCCGCTCGGCATTCCGGCCAAGGTCGGCGATTTATCGATCAGTTCACGGGCGAGGACGGCCCGGCCTATCAGGATTTCCGTTTCGTCATCGCCGAGCGGCAGCCCGTCTGGTTCCGCGGCTCGCCGACAATGAAGCACACCACCGAGATGTTGGAGCTGGAGCGCCTCTTTCTGCCGCTCGCGGCCGACGGCTCGAGGTCGACACGCTGCTCTGCCTCACCGTCTTCTATACGCTCGACGGCAAGCCGATCTGATCTGAGCGGAAAGCCCGGGCGGGCGCCGTTGCTCAGTCGGCGGGCGCGGCGGCGGCGTCGGCTTCGCCGCGCCCGGGCAGCGGCACGATTTCGGCGGGCGGCGTCTTCTGGCGCAAGAACGCGATGAGGCGGGCGAGCGTCTGCCGCAGCTCCGCGCGCCTGACCACGAGGTCGACCATGCCGTGCTCCAAGAGGTACTCGGCGCGCTGGAACCCGTCCGGCAGCTTCTCGCGGATCGTCTCCTCGATGACGCGCGCGCCGGCAAAGCCGATCACGGCGCCGGGCTCGGCGATGGTGATGTCGCCCAGCATGGCGAAGGAGGCGGAGACGCCGCCTGTCGTCGGATCGGTGAGGATGACGATATAGGGCAGGCCCGCCGCCTTCACTTCCTCGACGGCAAGAACGGTCCGCGGCATCTGGATGAGCGAGAGGATGCCTTCCTGCATGCGCGCGCCGCCCGAAGCCGGCACGACGATGAGCGGCGCCTCCTGCAGCACGGCAAGCCGCGCCGCTGCGAGCAGCCCCTCGCCGACCGCGATTCCCATGGAGCCGCCCATGAAGCCGAAATCGAAGGCGGCGACGACGGCGGCGATGCCGCCGATCTGGCCATGCGCCACCCAGATCGCATCGCCGTTGCCGCCGTTCTTCGCCTGCGCCTCTTTGAGGCGCTCGGCATAGCGCTTGCGGTCGCGGAACTTCAGCGGGTCGGCCGGCGTCTTCGGCAGCTCGATGCGGGTGAAGGCGCCGTCGTCGAAGAGCATCGCGAGCCGTCGCTGCGGCGAGAGGCGCAGATGATGGCCGCAGGCATGGCAGACATAGAGATTGGCTTCGAGCTCGCGATGGAACAGCATCTGTCCGCAATGCGGGCATTTGTCCCAGAGATTGTCGGGGACCTCCTTCTTCGCGACGACGGCGCGAATCTTCGGCAGGACGAAGTTGGTGAGCCAGCTCATGGCGCCGCCCGTTCCGTGCGGCGCGCGGCGCGAATGCCCGCCGCGAGCGCCCGCACCTCGGCGAGCACGGCGCCTTCGAGATCCGGCAGGGGGCGGCCCGCGGCGTCGAGGTTGCCCGCGATGCGCTGGACGAGGGCGGAGCCGACGACGGCGGCATCGGCAAGGCGCGCCACCTCGGCCGCCTGCTCCGGCGTCTTGATGCCGAAGCCGACGGCGACGGGGAGTCGCGTGTGGCGGCGGAGGCGGGCCAGCGCCTCGGCGATGCTCGCCGTCGCCGCCGATTTCGTGCCGGTGATGCCGGCGATCGCCACGTGGTAGACGAAGCCGCTCGAACGCGCGAGGACCGCCGGCAGCCGCGCCTCGTCCGTCGTGGGCGCGGTGAGGCGGATGACGGCGAGGCCCGCCGTCTCGGCAAAGGGCAGCAGCTCGTCCGCCTCCTCGGGCGGCAGATCGACGATGATGAGGCCGTCGACCCCGGCCGCCGCGGCCTCCGCGACGAAGCGCTCCCCGCCGCGGCGGTAGACGGGGTTGTAATAGCCCATGAGGACCACGGGGGTCGTCGCGTCGGCGGTACGAAAGCGCCGCACGATGTCGAGCGTGCCTTGCAGCGTCATGCCGGATTTGAGCGCGCGTTGTCCCGCCGCCTGGATCGCCGGCCCGTCGGCCATGGGATCGGAGAAGGGCATGCCGATCTCGATAAGGTCGGCGCCCGCCGCGGGCAGGCCGGCGATGAGCCGCGCCGAGGTCGCGCCATCGGGATCGCCGGCCATCAGAAAGGCGACGAGGCCCGCCCGGCCCTCGGCGCGGAGCGCGGCGAAGCGCGCCTCGATGCGGCGGCTCACAGCCGCGTCCCCAGCCGCTCGGCGACGGCGAAGATGTCCTTGTCGCCGCGGCCGCAGAGATTGACGACGAGGAGGTGGTCCTTGGGCAGGCCGGGCGCGATCTTGGCGACATGCGCGAGGGCATGCGCCGGCTCCAGCGCCGGGATGATGCCTTCGAGCCTGGAGCAAAGCTGGAAGGCCGCCAGCGCCTCCTCGTCGGTGATGGCGACGTAATCGACGCGGCCCTGCTCGCGCAGCCAGGCATGCTCGGGACCAATCCCGGGATAGTCGAGCCCCGCCGAGATCGAATGCGCGTCGGTGATCTGACCGTCCTCGTTCTGGAGGAGGTAGGTGCGGTTGCCGTGGAGGACGCCCGGCACGCCGCCCGTCAAGGATGCCGCGTGCTTCCCGGTGGCGATGCCGAGGCCGCCCGCCTCGACGCCGATCATGCGGACCGACGCGTCGTCGAGGAAAGGGTGGAAGAGCCCGATCGCGTTGGAGCCGCCGCCGATGCAGGCGACGAGCGTGTCGGGAAGGCGCCCTTCGGCGCGGCGCATCTGCTCGCGCAGCTCGCGGCCGATGACCGATTGGAAGTCGCGGACCATGGCGGGGTAGGGGTGCGGGCCCGCCGCCGTGCCGATGATGTAGAAGGTGTCCTCGACATTGGCGACCCAGTCGCGGAGCGCCTCGTTCATCGCGTCTTTGAGGGTCCCCGTTCCCGAGCTCACCGGCACCACCTCGGCGCCGAGGAGCCGCATGCGGAAGACATTGGGCTTCTGCCGCTCGATATCGGTCGTGCCCATATAGACGACGCAGGGCAGGTTGAAGAGCGCGCAGACCGTCGCCGTCGCGACGCCGTGCTGCCCCGCCCCAGTCTCGGCGATGATGCGGCGCTTGCCCATGCGGCGGGCGAGCAGGATCTGACCCAGCGTGTTGTTGATCTTGTGCGAGCCGGTGTGGTTCAGCTCCTCGCGCTTCATGTAGATCTTGGCGCCGCCCCAGTGCCGCGTCAGCCGCTCGGCGAAAAACAGCGGGCTCGGCCGCCCGGCATAATGCTCGAGGTAGTAGGCGAGCTCGGAGGCGAAGGACGGGTCCTTCTTCGCCGCCTCCCAGGCGCGCTCGACCGCGAGGATGAGCGGCATCAAGGTCTCGGCGACGAAGCGCACGCCGAAGAGGCCGAAATGGCCGCGCTCGTCGGGTCCGCCGCGATAGGTATTGGGTCTCTGCATCGGTCGAAGCATAAGGGTGAATGTGCCGGGAACCTAACATGGCCGGCGCCGCCGTGGACCCCGGAAATTGCGGCAATGCCAGGATGACACACGAGAGGCGCTATTAAAATCTGTCAGGAATTTGCTTGCATCTCGGTCCGCTCACCCTTCGAGTAGGCGCCATGATCACGAGCCGCATCACGAGCAACGGGCGGACGACGATCCCGCAGCCCGTCCGCGCGGCGCTGCGCCTCAATCCGGGCGACGAGATCGCCTACGCGATCGAGGGCGATCGGGTGATCTTGACGAAAGCCCCGGCGGCCGCGGTCGAGGATCCGTTTACGACCTTCGGCGAATGGGCTTCCGACAATGATCGGCGAGCCTATGACAAGCTTCGAGGCTTGGAATACCGTGAAGCTGCCCTTTCCGCATGCCGGGCGGCCGGCGCGGCAGCGCGGCCAGCACCAGGATCGCCTCCTCCTTGCGGAAGGCGCCGGGATTGGGCGAAGCTATCCGAAGAGGCGACCTTTCGAGGGGCGGACCGATGCGAATTCTGGCGCTGATCGGAATCCTCGCGATACTCGCCGCCGCGGCGGGCGCGGTGTTCTTCTTCGGCGGCTTCTACAGCGTTGCCGGGACCGCGGCCGAGCCGGACGCCGTCGCCGCGGCCCTGATTCGCATCCGCCAGGCCTCGATCGACCGCCATGCGGTCGAGACGCCGCCGCTGTCGCTCGAGGATCCCGCCATGGTGAAGGCGGGAGCGCGGGCCTTCGCGACGCGCGGCTGCGTTGCCTGCCATGGCGGCCCCGGCGTCAAATGGGAGAAATTCTCCGAGGGGCTGCATCCCGACCCGCCGGACCTCAAGAAGGTGGTCGGCCAGCTCCAGCCGCGCGAGCTCTTCTGGGTCATCAAGAACGGCATCAACATGACGGGCATGCCGAGCTTCGGTCCCCTCGGCGCCTCCGATCGCGAGATCTGGACGATCGTCGCCTTCCTGAAGAAGCTGCCGACGGTTTCGGACGAGGATTTCAAGGCCTGGAGCGCGCCCTAGCCCCAGCCGTCCCGCCGAGGCTTGCGGCGACGCCGAGGAAGGCGGCGATCAGCGCCGGGTCCTTGACTCCGGGCGCGCTCTCGACGCCGGAGGAGACATCGACCGCCGGCGCGCCGGCGAGGCGCACGGCCTCGGCGAGGTTCTGGGCGGTGAGGCCGCCCGACAGCATCCACGGCTTCGGCCAGTGCCGCCCCGCTATGAGGCGCCAGTCGAAGGCGAGACCGTTGCCGCCGGGCAGCGCGTCCCTCCGGCGCGGCGGGCGCGCATCGAAGAGGAGCCAGTCGGCGGTTTCGAGATAGGGCGCGGCCGCGGCGACATCGGCGGCCTCGGCGATCGGCACCGCTTTCATGACTTGCCGGCCGAATTTCGCCCGGACTGCCGCCACCCGCTCCGGGCTCTCCTTGCCGTGAAGCTGCAGCATGTCGAGCGGCGCCGCCGCAAGCGTGCGCGCGATCGCGTCGTCATCAGCATCGACGAAGAGCCCGACGCGGGCGATGCCGGGCGGCGCCGCCGCGGCGAGGGCGGCGGCGCGCTCGGGCGCGACATGGCGCGGGCTCGGCGGATAGAAGACGAAGCCGAGGAAGGCGGCGCCGCCGGCGACCGCTGCCGCCACGCCCTCGGGGCTCGAGAGGCCGCAGATCTTGGCGGCGACGCTCACGGCCCGATCTCCGACGCGATGGCCCGCGCCGCCGCGGCGGGGTCCGGCGCCGCCGTGATCGGGCGGCCGATGACGAGATGGTCGGCGCCAGCCGCGATCGCCTCGCGCGCCGTCATGACGCGCTTCTGGTCGTCGGCGCCGCGCGCCGACGCTGGCCGGATGCCGGGCACGACGAGGAGGAAATCGCGGCCGCATTCGCGGCGGAGCGCCGCCACTTCGAGCGGCGAGCAAACGATGCCGTCGAGCCCGGCGCGCCGGGCCAGCGCCGCGAGGCGCCGCGCCTGGTCGAGCGCCGGGCCGCGCTGGCCGACCTCGTCGAGATCATCGTCGCCGAGGCTCGTCAGCACGGTGACGCCGAGAAGCTGCATCCGCCGGCCGCCCGGCGGAGCAGCCTCCTTCGCGGCGGCGGCCGCCGCCTCCATCATCGCCTTGCCGCCGGCGCAATGAAGCGTCAGCAGCGCCGGCCCCAGCGCCGCCGCGGCGCGGACCGCGCCCGCCACCGTGTTCGGGATGTCGTGCAGCTTCAGATCGAGGAAGAGCGGCACCTCGCCGGCGACGCGCCGCGCCGCGGCCGGCCCGTTCGCGGTGCAGAATTCGAGCCCGAGCTTGAGGCCGCCGACGAAGGGGCTGACGGCGCCCGCGAGGGCGCGCGCCGCCTCGGGATCGGCCGTGTCGATGGCGCAGTATATCGGGTTGTCCCGGCGCATGCGGCGACCATAAGGCGGGCGCGGCGCAGGCCGCAAGGCCTCCTGCCGGCCTCGACACCGGCGGCCGGGCGGGCTACTCCTCTTCGGCCGTTCCGGCAGTCTCGCCGGCAGCGCGCCTGGAGGGCAGGATGATCGATCTTCACCTCTATCTCGCCTTTATCCTCGCGACCAGCATTCTCATCCTGATGCCCGGCCCCAATGTCGCGCTCATCGTCGCGAACAGCGTCGCCTACGGCACGCGCTACGGCTTTCTCACGGTGGCGGGGACGAGCTCCGCCCAGCTGGTTCAGCTCGCTTTGACGGCGCTCGGCATGACCGCCGTCCTCGGCGTTCTCGCCGCCTGGTTCGAATGGATCCGCTGGGCCGGCGTCCTCTACCTTCTCTATCTCGGCATCAAGGCGTGGCGGGCGAAGCCGGTCGATCTCGCACGCACCGAGGCGCAGCCGAAATCCTTCCGCGCCATCTACGCGCGCGGGCTCCTCGTCTCGCTGACCAACCCGAAGACGCTGCTCTTCTACAGCGCCTTCTTCCCGCAATTCGTCGTCATGAACGACCGCGTCGATGCGCAGATCGCGATCCTGGCGGCGACCTTCCTCGTGATCGCCATTCTCCTCGACGGCGCCTGGGCGCTGCTCGCCGGCCGCGCCCGCGCCGTGCTCGCGACGCGCGCGCGGCTGCGCAATCGCTTGACCGGCGGGCTCCTCATCGGCGCCGGCTTCGGCCTCGCCCTCGCGCATCGGCGGTAGGATGCTCCGATCAGGGTGAGTTCCCCTCACCCTTCCCTCTCCCCGCAAGCGGTCGCAAGCGGGGAGAGGGCTGCGAAGGGTTGGCGAGGCATCCCCCCGGGTCACAGCCCGGGGGGCTTATCCGGAGCTGGGTGAGGGGATCGCGGTTTACGCTCAGCCGCACCAGGCCAAATCTATGCGCTATCCGCGCGCACGCTCGAAGGCGAGTTGCGCCGCGGCCAGATCTTCGAGCGCCGTGCCCACCGATTTGAACAGCGTGATCTGGTCGTGGTAGCGCCGTCCGGCGCGGCTGCCGCGCGTCAGCTCGAAGAGGTCGCCGGCAATGTCGTCCTCGGCGAAAACGCCGGCGCGCAGCGGCTGGACGATGTCGCCCGCCTCTTTAAGGGCGCCCTCGCGCGTGTCGACGAAGATGCGGGCGCGGCGGCAGGCCTCGTCATCGGCCTCGCGCATCTCCGGCGTGAAGGCGCCGACGAGGTCGAGATGGACGCCGAGCGGCAGCCAGTCGCCGCGGATCAGCGGCTCCTTGCTCAGCGTCGCGCAGGAGACGATGTGGGCGCCGCGCACGGCCCCTTCGAGATCTTGGGTGGCGGCGACTTTGAGGGAGCGGCGGTCGAGGCGCTGCGCGAGCCGCGCCGCCTTCTCCGGGTTGCGGCCCCAGACGAGGACGTTGCGGATCGGCCGCACGCTCGCATGCGCCTCGATGAGATGCGGCGCCAGCGCTCCGGTGCCGACCATGAGGAGCCGCTCGCAATCGGGCCGGGCGAGGTAGCTCGCGGCGAGCGCCGAGGCCGCGGCGGTGCGGCGGACGGTGAGGCTCGGCCCGTCGAGGAGGGCCTGCGGCTCGCCGGTCTTGCCGTCGAGGAGGAGATAGGCGCCCATCACCGCGGGGAGGCTCTTCGCGGCATTGTCGGGGAAGACGGTGACGAGCTTGATCCCGATCTGCCGGCCCACCTGCCAGGCCGGCATCAGGAGCAGCGTCGCCGGCGTGCCGCCATCCGGCGTCGGGACGGTGTGGTGATGGCGGAGCGGCGCCGTGCAGCCCGTGCGAAACATCTGGCGGAGCTGCTCGACGAGCGCCGGGAAGTCGAGGGCGGCGACGACTTCGGAAGGACCGATGATGCGCATGGCGCGGGGACTGCCTCTTCGGGGCTGCGCCTTAGATGCCGGGTCGCGGCGCGGCGGTCAATGGCGCGCCGCGCCGGCGGGCGGCAGCGCGGCCGACGCGGGTGCCGTCGCGCCGCGGGCCTCCTCGAGCCGGGCCTCGACGGCGCGCAATTCGTGTTCGAGCGCCGCGATCCGCCGCGCCTTCGCGCGCCCCTCGCGGCGGACATGGCGGCCCGCGATCCAGGCGAGCGCGGCGCCGATGAGGACGCCGCCCGCAAGCCCGATCAGCACGACGATCCATTCAGGCAGAAGCGTGTCCAGCACCGGCCACAGCACAACCGGCACCTCCTGCTGATTGGCGATGGCGAAGTCGATCAGCACCACGGTTGCCGGAATGCTGACGAGCCAGTGAACGGGCCTCACCTCGCCGACCGCCGATCGGCCCGCAGGACGGGCTCAGCTCCCGGCATTCAGGCGGTCGCGCAGCTGCTTGCCGGTCTTGAAGAAGGGGATATGCTTCTCGTCGACATGGACGCTGTCGCCGGTGCGCGGGTTGCGACCGAGGCGCGCATCGCGCCGCTTCACGGAAAAGGCGCCGAAGCCGCGCAGCTCGACGCGGTCGCCGCGCGCCAGCGCCGCCGTGATCTCGTCGAAGATCGCGGTCACGATGAGCTCGACATCGCGCTGGTAGAGATGCGGGTTGTGCTCGGCCAAACGCTGGATGAGTTCCGATTTCGTCATGGCCCTTCCCCGCGCGAGAACTCTGCAGGAAGCGTGCCAAATCGCCCCGCCACCGTCAAGAGAACTCAGCCTATTTCAAGCTCTTCTGCGCTTTCCGGCCGCGGCGCGCCGGCCGCGGAGAGGCCGGGACGGGGCCTTCGAGGAAGCCGCAGAGCGGCCCCGTCCTTACCAGATGCCGGGGACGAGGCGGGCGGTGCGCGCCTTGTAGGCGGCGTAGTCGGGGAAGGCTCTTTCCAGCACCGCCTCCTCGTTGAGCATGCGGCGGAATTGGCAGAGGAATTGCGCGGCGAAGAGCGCCGCCGCCGGGAGCGAGGCGAATTGGATGAAGACGCCGAGCATCGCCGTCTGCTCTGCCAAGTAGAGCGGATGGCGGATCACGGCATAGGGACCCCAGGTCACGAGCTTGCGCGCTTCCGGCATGATGCTGAACGACCGCCCGAGGCGGAGCAGGACGGCGATCGTGAAGGCATTGCCGATGAAGAGCAGCGCCGCCGACAGGAGCAGCCAGGCGGCTCCGAGATCCTGGCGCGCCGGCAGGAAGCCGACGCCATAGACGAGGTTGGTGCCGAGCAGAGCGATGATCCGCGGCCCCAGCCCTTCGGCGCGCGAAATCGGTCTGGGTCGGGTCAAGGCGATCCCGGCGACGAGGAGGAAATAGGCGAGGAGGCAGGTCTTGGCGAAGAACTGGGCGGCGCCCAAGACGCCGACCGCTCCGCGCGCGTTCGTAAGCGCCTCTTCGATTCCGTGCCAATAGGAACGCGCGAGGAGCAGCGCCCAGAGAATGACGGCGAGGCGGATGACGGCTTGATAGGCATCGCTGTCGCCGATGCGCCGCCAGCCCCCGTCTTGCCGGGCTTCGTCGGCCCGCGTGCTCAAAAGCGCGCTCTCGGTGCTTGCCATGATTGACTCCGCCTAACGATCGCTAGAGATAAGCAGAGAATTCATATATGAATACTTAAATCGAGTTTCAGGCTTGTCTTGCGGTTGTTTTTCATTTCTGCGAGATAGGTGGTAAATTTCCGTAAAATTGTAGGAGATTCATTATGATAGCGGCGATTTTTTACTGTTCGTAAACGGATTGAGCCGAATAGTCTCCCGGCGTTCAACACCAGGAGGTCTTCATGCGTACCCTGCTCGACAAGCTGCTTCGCAACCGCGACGGCGCGACGGCTATCGAATACGGCCTCATCGCCGCCCTCGTCGCCCTCGCGATCGTTGCCGGCGCCACCACCTTGGGTAAGAACCTGAGCAGCGAGTTCACGAATATCGCCGGCCAGGTCAATCCGGGCGCGGGCGGCGGCTAACAGGCTCTCCCTTCGGGTTGGACCCGATCCCGCGGGCGGCGACGCCCGCGGGATGGGGGCCCGGACCACGGCGCGTCATGCGCCGCGCGCGCAAGAGCCGAGAGCGGCCTCGATCGGGGCCGACGCAGCGATCGACACGGGGGAGGTGCCCATCATGTCATGCTACCTTGCGCTCTTTCGTGGCGACCGCAGCGGAGCCGTCGCGATCGAATATGTGCTGATCGCGGCTCTCATCGGCCTCGCGATCATCGCCGGCGCCACCACCTTGGGCCAGTCGCTCAACACCTTCTACACCAACGCCGGCAACGCCTTGCCGGGCGCTTGAGCGCGATCGCCGGCGGCGGAGCGCCGCGCGTCCGCGAGGTCAGCCGGCAAACTCGCGCAGCACCTTTCCCGGACGTTCGTCGCTGCGGATGAGGCCGCGCTCATCGGCGATGCGCGTGCCGTTGACCCACACGCCATGAAGGCCGCGTGGCGGCGTCGTCAGCCGCGCGGCGCCGGTCGGCAGGTCATGGACGCGGCGCTTTTCGCCGCGCCCGACCGTCGCCGGATCGAAGAGGATGAGATCGGCGGCGCAGCCCGGCTCGAGCTTGCCGCGATCGGCGATGCCGAAAAGGGCGGCGGGCTGGCTCGTCAGCTTGCGCACCGCCTCGGCGAGCGTCAGGACGCCGCGGTCGCGCACCCAGTGGCCGAGGAGATGCAGGCCGAAATCCGCATCGCAGAGGAAGGTCAGATGCGCGCCGGCGTCCGACAGCGCGACATGCGTCTCGGGGTCGGCGATGAGGCGCCCGACCGCCGCCTCGTCGGAGTTGAGCAGCATCGCCGTGAACAGGGTCTCGAGCTCCTCGGACAAGGCGAAATCGAGCAGCCAGTCGAGCGGATGCTGCCCCGCTTCGGCCGCGAGCTGGTCGACGCGCCGGCCTTCAAGCGCCCGGTTCTTCTCGTTCGCGACGGCCGTCACCTCGACCTTGTGCCATTCGCTGTTGAAGAGCCGCATCCCGCGCAGCGCCGCCATCTCCGATTTGACGGCGGCGCGGAACGCCTCGCTCCGGTAGACCGCCGCGAGCGCCGCGCCCTGCGCCGCCATGGCGGGCTTCCACGCTTCGAAGGATTCGAAGAGGTACGGGCTCTTTAGGGTGAAATCCATGGTCAGCGGCGTGCATGAGACTTGGCCGACGAGCCGATGCCCGCGCCGGCGCGCCGCCGCGATCTCGGCGATCGCGCCGAAAACGCCCTCCGGATTGACCGGATTGTGCTGCAGCGCCGCGATGAGGACCGGCCGGCCGCTCTCCGCGGCAATCCCTTCGAGATAGGGAATCGAGGTCTTCGTCCCCTTCGTCAGCATGAAGATGCCGCGCCCGCTTTCGCCCATCGCCTTGACGAGGCCGCGCAGCTCGCGGTCCTCGGCCAGGCGCGAGGGCATCGGCACGCCGTTCTCGCCGTTATGCGGCTCGTTCGTCGAGGTGGCGAAGCCGACCGCGCCTGCCGCCATCGCCTCGCGGACAAGGCGCTGCATCGCGGCGATTTCCGTGTCGCGGGCGGCTCGCCGTGAGGCGTCCTCGCCGAGCACATATGTGCGCACCGAGGAGTGGCCGATGAAGGCGGCGACGTTCGGCACGACGCCGCGCCGCTCCAGAATCGCGAGATAATCGGGAAAGCTCTCGAAATCCCAGGCGATCCCGGCGCGCAGCGCGTCGAGGGACATGCCCTCGACATGCGTCAGGTTGCGCATGGTGATCTCGCGGTCGGCGGCGCGGCAGGGCGCGATGGTGAAGCCGCAATTGCCGATGACGATGGTGGTGACGCCGAGCGAAGGCGAGGGGTCGGCGAACGGATCCCAGGTGATCTGGGCGTCGTAATGAGTGTGGCCGTCGATGATGCCGGGGGCCAAGGTCAGGCCCCCCGCGTCGATGATCTCGCGCGCGGCGCCGAGATCGCGTCCGATCGCCGCGATTCTCCCGTCGCGGACGGCGAGGGCGCCGGCGAGAGGGGCGCCGCCGAGGCCGTCGACGATCATTGCGTTCTTGATGAGCAGGTCATGCATGCGCCGGCCTCCCGCGAATGGCTCCATCGCCCTCGTCGAGCTGGAGCACGCTAGCGCGCGGCGCAGTCGCGGCAAACACCTTTGTCGCCTCGGCGGCAGGCGGTCGCACCGCCGCCTTCGGCCGGAACCGCCCGGCGGGCCCTCGCGTTGACAGGCCGCGGTTCTGACCGGGCTGGCGCCGGTACCGTTCGGGGGGTGAGCTGCGATGATCGTCGATGCGAGGGCGCTGCCTCAGGATTCGACGATCGCCGCGGACATCGCCATCATCGGCGCCGGCGCCGCCGGCATCACCATCGCCCGCAGCTTCCTCGACGGCGCCGTCAAGGTCGCTCTCATCGAGAGCGGCGGGCTCGATTTCGACGCGGCGACGCAGGACCTCTATGACGGCGACATCGTCGGCCACGATTATTTCCCGCCGACCGTCACGCGGCTGCGCTATTTCGGCGGCTCGACCAACCATTGGGACGGCCTCTGTCGGCCGCTCGACCCCTCCGATTTTGCCCGGCGCCCCGACGTTCCGGACAGCGGCTGGCCCTTCGATGCCGCCCATCTCGATCCCTATTATCGCCGCGCGCAGAGCATCTGCCAGCTCGGCCCCTATGATTACGAGGCGGCGTTCTGGCGCGACGGCGACGTCGGACCGCTGCCGATCTCGGGCGGCGTCCGCTCCGCCGTCTTTCAGAACAGCCCGCCGACGCGCTTTGCCAGCGTCTATGGCGATGAGCTGAGGGGCGCCTCCAACATCACCGTCTACCTCAACGCCAATCTCCTCGAACTCGATACCGTCGCGCCGTGCCGCGAGGTGACCGGACTCGCCCTCGCCTGCCTCGACGGGAAGCGGCTGCGGGCGAAAGCGATGCTCTACGTGCTCGCCTGCGGCGGCATCGAGAATCCGCGCCTGCTGCTCAATTCCGACCGCGTCGCGACGCGCGGGCTCGGCAACGACAACGACCTCGTCGGCCGCTATTTCATGGACCATCCCAAGATCTGGAAGGGCAGCGAGGTCCTCTTCGCGACGGAGCGCCCGGATCTCGAATTTTACGATTATCACACGGTGCGCGGCACCCGCATCCAGGGCGTCTTCGTGCCGGTGACCGAGGTGATGCTGAAGGAGGGTCTCGCCAATTTCGCGATCTGCCTCGATCACGCGTCGCTCGCCGACGTCTCGGCATCGGCGGCGGCCCTGCGCACCCTCAAGCGCAATTTCGGCCATGGCGAGACGGCGGGGGACGTGCTGCGCCATCTCGCCCGCGCCATCGGCGATGTCGACAGCCTCGTCGGCGCCGTCTACGACAAGGCGACGGGTTCGCTCAGACGGTTCTTCTCGACCCGCTACTGGTGCGATTGCCCGCCCCAGCGCGACAGCCGCATCACCCTCTCCGACCGGCGCGACGCGCTGGGCCAGCGCCGCGTGCGCATCGATTGGCGCCTGCCCGCGGATTTCGCGCGCAACTTCCAGCGCGCCCATGCGCTGCTCGCGGAAGCCCTGGGCTCGGCGGGGCTGGCGCGGCTTCACGTCAATACCGCGGAGGATGTCGGCGACCCCATCGCCAGCGTCGAGAACAGCCATCACCACATGGGCACGACGCGCATGCATGTCGATCCGCGGCACGGCGTCGTCGACGCCGATTGCCGCGTCCATGGCATAGCCAACCTCTTCATCGCCGGCAGCTCGGTGTTCCCGACCTACGGTCAAGCCAATCCGACGCTGACCATCGTCGCCCTGGCGCTGCGCCTTGCCGATCACCTGCGCGAGGCGTTGGCATAGGAGGATCTTATGATAAGAGCTCGTCGCCGCCTGCTCGCCACGCTCGCCGCCGGCCTCCTATGGCCGGCGCTCGGCGGCCGCCGTCTCTGGAGCCTCGCGACGCCGGCCTCCGCCCTCCCCATACACCTGCGCCTTGTCGGGCTTCTGCGCCGGCCCGACAGCGCCGCCTTCATCGGCAGGGCCTATCTCGAAGCGGAGCCGGCGGAAGCCGAGCTGGGCCGCATTCTCGCCCTCCTCCTGCCGGGTCGGTCGGCGGCGGCGCTGGCGGCGCTTCCCGCGGCCGAGCTGCGCCGTCTCGTGACGGCCCGACACCGCGGCGATTTCTCGGAGGGGCGCACGGTGTCGCTGGGCGGCTGGATCCTCTCGCGCACCGAGGCGCGGCTCTATGCCGTGGCGGCGCTCACCGCCGATGGCCTCAGCGCTTAGCGCGCTGCCGATGCGGTGCCGACGGGACCGGTGGCGCCGCACGCCGGGTCAGTGTATCAAAGGCGGATGGACTACCGCGTCAACGGCCTGCTGCACCGCGTCGCCGAGCCGCCGATCGCCGAGGCGCATAGCTGGATTCGCGCGCGGCGGTTTCCCGCGGAGAAGCCGCTCATCGACGTGGCGCAGGCGGTGCCCGGATATCCGCCGCCACCGGCTCTGACCCAGCATCTCGCCGCGGTCATTCCCTCGCCCGAGACGGCGCGCTATACCGAGATCGAGGGCGTCCCGTCCCTGCGCGAGGCGCTCGCCGCGCATATGAGCGCCTTCTACGGCGCTTCCATCGCGGCGCCGCAGGTCGCCATCACCGCCGGCTGCAACCAGGCGTTCTGCCTCGCGCTCATGACGCTGGCGGGGGCGGGGGACGAGGTCATCCTGCCGCTCCCCTATTACTTCAACCACCAGATGTGGCTCGATATGCTCGGCATCGCCGCCGTGCATCTGCCATTCCGCGCCGACCGCGGCGGCGTTCCCGACCCGGCGGAGGCGGCGCGGCTCATCAGACCCAAGACGCGCGCCATCGTCCTCGTCAGCCCCAACAACCCGACCGGGGCCGTCTATCCGGAAGAAACCATCGCCGCCTTCCGCGATCTTGCGGCCGCCCATGGCATCGCCCTGGTGCTCGACGAGACCTACAAGGACTTCCTCGCGGACGCGGAACCGCCGCACCGGCTCTTCGCTGCGCCGGACTGGCCGGGGACGCTCATCCAGCTCTATTCCTTCTCCAAGGTCTATTGCCTCACCGGGTACCGCGTCGGCGCCATCATCGCCGCCCCGGAGTTCATCGCCGAGATCGCCAAGGCCATGGATTGCGTCGCCATCTGCGCGCCCCGGATCGGGCAGGAGGCGGCGCTCTACGGCCTCACCCACCTCGCGGCCTGGCGCGAGCAGAACCGGCTCCTGATGAAGGAGCGTGTCGCCGCCTTGCGCGCCGCCTTCGCGGCGCGGTCGACGGGCTATGACCTCGTCTCCTCCGGCGCCTATTTCGCCTATCTGCGCCATCCCTTCGCCGGCAGCAGCGCCCGCGCCGTGGCTCAGCGCCTTGCCGAGGAGGAGAACATGCTCTGCCTCCCCGGCAGCATGTTCGGACCCGGCCAGGAGGCGTATCTGCGCTTCGCCTTCGCCAATGTCGCTGCCGAGCGCATGGAGGAGATCGCGGACCGCCTCGGCCGCTCGGCCCGCCTCAACCGACTCTGAGATGGGCCTGCGCATCGCCGAGCGCTGGTTCGAGATGCGGCGCGTCGACGACGCGATCACGCTCCTTTGGGAGCCGCATGTCGTGCCGCTCATGCGCTGCAACATCTGGCATGTGCGCGGCCGCGACCGCGATCTCCTCATCGACACGGGAATGGGCGTCGCGAGCCTCCGCGAGGCGGCGCGCTCTCTCCTCGAAAAGCCCGTGACCGCCGTCGCCACGCACACGCATGCCGACCATATCGGCGGCCATTTCGAATTCGCCGATTGCCTCGTCCACCGCGCCGAGGCGGAGCGGCTTTCAGAGCCGCGCGGCCGCGGCAGCCTGCGCCGCGACGCTTTCGCCGCCGACGAGCTGGCGATGCTGCGGCGCGCCGGCTACGAGGTCGCGGAAACGCTGATCACCGCGCTGCCCCATGCCGGTTACGCGCTCGAAGACTACCGGATCCGTCCGGCGCGGCCGACGCGCATCGTCGAGGAAGGCAGCATCGTCGATATTGGCGACCGCCATTTCGAGGTGCTGCACCTGCCGGGCCATTCGCCGGGCAGCATCGGGCTCTGGGAAGCGGCGACGGGCACGCTCTTCTCGGGCGACGCCGTCTATGACGGGCCGCTCCTCGACGAGCTCGCCACCTCGAACATCCGCGACTATGTCGCGACCATGCGCCGGCTGCGCGAGCTGCCCGTGACCGTCGTTCACGCCGGCCACGACCCGAGCTTCGGCCGCGATCGCCTGGTGCAGCTTGTCGACCGTTATCTCAAGTGCCGCGACCGCCGCATCGCGTCCTGACCCTGCGGCGCCTCAGCGCCGGTCATGAAATTCCGGCACCACCGCGGGATACCAGCGGTGAGCGAAAGGCTGGATTTGTGCCAGCCTCGGCTTGCTGCGCGATGCTCGCCACTTCGCCGGATGGGCCGCGACTGTGATGACGGGCGGCGCCTGCACGGCCGTCTCCGCGGGCGGCGCCGCATCCTCGGCTGTGGGCGCTGGCGCGGACGGAGCGGGCGCGGCGGCAGGCGGTTCGGGCGTCGCGGATGGCGGCGCGGCAAGCGCGATGCTGAGGTTGGCCTCGGTGAGCGGCGGCATGGCGGGCGCGGTGAGCGCCGCGCTCGACGTCGCGGCCGGGGGCGCCTTCGGAGCCGCGAGCGCGGGATCCGCCTCCGACTGGCTCCGCGCCGTCGCCAGCCACAGCATGGCGACCGCCAGAGCGCCGGCGAGGCAGAGAACGGCGGCGCGCAGCGGCCAGCGGGACGGCGCCGCGGCGAGCTCGCCGTCGGGCGCCTGCATGCGCCGCGCCATGGCCGCGAACTCGGCGGCGCGGCGCGCCAGGATCGCCGCCTCGCCGGGCGGCGCGCCGCAGGCGCGCTGGTGGAAGTCGATTGCCTTCTTGCGCCAATAGGCCGGATCGGTCGATGACGATGACACGGCTGTCCCTGTCCGTCGATGATGGCTGGCAAACGCCTGCGTTGCGCCGGGAATTCCGCAAGGCTTCCACTCGTAGAGAGTCCGGCCTCGGGGCGGGGAGTCGAGCGCGGCTTGGCCGAATTCGCCTGGCGTAAATTGTTTGATCGAGGAGATGTCGCAAGTGTCACCCGATGCCGTCCTCACCCGCTTGGCGCGCCTCCCCGCGGCGCGGCTTTGGCTGCGTCCGCTGGCGCTGCTTTCCGGTCCCGATGCGGCAGCCGCCATCGCTGCGGCGCGCGCCCATCCTCTTGCCGGCGATGCGCTGGCGTTTGGCGCGGCCGAAGTGCTGGCGCTGGGGGAGGGGGGCTATCTCGCCGCCGCGCTCCCGCTCCCGGCGCTGCGCGGCTGGGCGGAGGCGGCGGGCCGAGCCGTCGCCGATCGCATCGCCGAGCTCTTGGCGGCGCTGGCCGCGCCGCGCGCCGTCTGGGCCGGCTTGCCGCTCGACCGGCCGCGCATCATGGGGGTCGTCAACGTCACGCCCGACAGTTTCTCCGATGGCGGCGATTTCGCCGATCCGGCGCGGGCGATCGCCGCCGGCCGGGCCATGCTGGCCGCCGGCGCCGACATCATCGATGTGGGCGGCGAATCGACGCGCCCCGGGGCGGCGCCGATCACGCCCGAGGAGGAGCGGCGGCGCGTCGAGCCGGTGGTCGAGGCGCTGGCGGCGGCGGGCGCGCTCGTCTCCATTGACACGCGGCATGCCTCGGTCATGGCGGCGGCGCTGGCGCGCGGCGCGCGCATCGTCAACGACGTGACGGCGCTCACCGGCGACCCGGCCGCGCGCGCCACCGCGGCGAAGGCGGGCGCGGCCGTCGTTCTCATGCATATGCAGGGCGAGCCGCGCACCATGCAGCGCGACCCGAGCTATGTCAGCGCTCCGATCGAGGTCACCGAGTACCTCGCGGCGCGCATTGCCGACTGCCTCGCCGCCGGCATTGCGCGGGACCGCATCGTCGTCGATCCCGGCATCGGCTTCGGCAAGACTCTGGAGCACAATCTCGACATTCTCGCGCGCCTGGCCCTGCTCCACGGCCTCGGCTGCGGCGTCCTCCTCGGCGCCTCGCGCAAATCCTTCATCGGCGGCGTGACCGGCGCCGCCGTTCCCAAGGAACGGCTGCCGGGCTCGCTCGCGGCGGCGCTCTACGGCGTCGCGCAAGGCGTTCACATCCTGCGCGTCCACGACGTCGCCGAGACGCGGCAGGCGCTCGCCGTCTGGCGCGGCATCGCCGAAACCCGGCGCTGACCGCTGCGGCTCATTACGCGGTCACGGCGCCGCTCGGCGAAGGTCGCGCACCCGCACCGCCTTCCCTTGCGAGCGCGGCACCTCGCCCGGCGCCTTGATGGCAATGGCGCAGGTGAGGCCGATGCGCGATCTGAGATGATGCTGCACCGCAGCGGCGAGCGCCGCGCGCGCCTCCGCCGTGGCGGCGGCCGTTTCATCGGCCTCGATTTCGACGGTTAGGCGGTCGAGCGCGCCGCTGCGCTCGATGACGAGCTGGTAATGGGGCGCGAGGGCGGGATAGCCGAGGAGGGCGGCCTCGATCTGCGAAGGGTAGAGGTTGACGCCGCGAATGATCAGCATGTCGTCGCTGCGCCCGGTGATCCGCATGATGCGCCGATGCGTGCGGCCGCAGGGGCAAGGCGCGGCCTCGACCCGCGTCATGTCGCGCGTGCGGTAGCGGATCATCGGCAGCGCTTCCTTGGTCAGCGTCGTGATGACGAGCTCGCCGGCGGCGCCCTCCGGCACGGGCCTCCCGGTCTCGGGGTCGATCGCCTCGAAGAGGAAATGGTCCTCCCAGCCATGGAGCCCCTGCTTTGCCGCGGCGCATTCCATGGCGACGCCCGGCCCCAGGATCTCCGAGAGGCCGTAGATGTCGAGCGCGGCGAGGCCGAGCCGCTCTTCGAGCAGGCGCCGCATCTCCTCGCTCCAGGGTTCGGCGCCGAAGACGCCGATGCGCAGCGGCCCGCGCGCGAGGTCGACGCCCTGGCGGCGGGCGGTCTCGGCGATGTTGAGGGCGTAGGACGGCGTGGCGCAGAGCACGGCGGCGCCGAAATCGGCGATCAGCATCACCTGCCGCTCGGTGTTGCCGCCCGACACCGGCACGACGGTGCAGCCCAGGCGCTCGGCGCCGTAATGCGCGCCGAGCCCGCCCGTGAAGAGGCCGTAGCCATAGGCGTTGTGGACGACATCGCCCGGGCGCGCCCCGGCGCAGGCGAGCGAGCGCGCCATGAGCTCGGTCCAGAGATCGAGATCGGCCCGCGTATAGCCGACGACGGTGGGCTTGCCCGTCGTGCCGGACGAGGCGTGGAGGCGCGCCACCTCGGCGCGCGGCACGGCGAAGAGCCCGAAGGGATAGGTCTCGCGCAGATCGTCCTTCGTCGTGAAGGGCAGGCCCGCGAGCTCGCTGAGCGCGGCAAGGTCGCCCGGCGCGAAGCCGACCGCGGCAAGACGCCGGCGATGATGCGGCACGCGCTCATAGGCGCGGGCGAGAGAGCTCCGCAGCCGCTCGAGCTGAAGCGCGGCAAGCGCATCGCGCGACATCGTCTCGGCGGCGCGGTCGAACATGAACTCTTCGCCGCCTTCGCTCTCTCTTCTTGCCCGGTCCATTCCTGCCTCCTCCCGGCGTTGGAATCAGGAATTCAGCGCGGGGGACGCAAAGGATGCGCCGCGGACGCCGGATAGAAGGATGCTCTGCCGCGCCGAGTTCCTCGCCTGGACGCGAGCGATGAGCCGGGAGCGGCCTTCGGATCGCGCCGCGCGTCCACTGCGCATCCCCCACGTCCTCTGCGCTGAAACGCCTCCTCTCCTTCCCGCCGCGTCACAGGGCGCCGGCGGCCTTCGCCCGCTGCGTCTTCTCGGCAAGGCGCCGTTCGGTCCTCGCCTTGTCGACGATGAAGCGCGTATGGCTCCCCCGCCCGATCTCGTCGATCGCGTCGCGCGCCGTGACCGCGAAGGTGACGCGCCGGCCCTCGACCGCCGCGATCGTCACCGCGATCTCGACCGACATGCCGGGGAGCGTCGGCGCCAAGTGGTCGAGCTCGACCCGAGCGCCGACGGAATCCTCGCCCGGATCGAGATGCGCGAGGAGCAAATCGCGGCAGGCATGCTCGATGTCATGGACGAGGCGCGGCGTCGCATAGACGCGCGCCGCCTCGCCCATGAAGCCGATTGTGCGGTCGCGGTCGACGGTGATGCGCTGCGTCGCCGCGAGCCCTGTCGTGAGGCTGCTCTTCATGGCCTGTCTCCTCTCCGGTGCCGAGTAAACCACGCGGCTTCGCCCCGCGCAAAACGCGCCCTGCGGGTGTGCCGCCTCCATGCTAAGAGAGGGGGGCCGGAGGGGAAGCTGCCATGATCGATGTCGAGCGCGTCCGCGCCGAGACGCCGGGATGCCGCAACGTCGTCCATTTCAACAATGCCGGCGCCGCGCTGCCGCCGCAGAGGGTGGTTGAGACGGTCGTCGCCCATTTGCGCCGCGAAGCCGAGATCGGCGGCTATGAAGCGGCGGACGAGGCGGAGGAGCGGCTCAAAGCCGTCTATTCCAGCATCGCCCGGCTCCTGAACGCCGCGCCCGACGAGATCGCCCTCGTCGAGAACGCGACCCGCGCCTGGGACATGGCCTTTTACGCCGTTCCCCTGCGGGCGGGCGACCGGATTCTCACCGCCTCGGCGGAATATGCCAGCAACTACATCGCCTTCCTTCAGGCGGCGCGGCGCAGCGGGGCCGAGATCGCCGTCGTGCCGAACGATGCGAGCGGCCAGCTCTCGGTCGAGGCGCTGGACGCCATGATCGACGAGCGCGTGAGGCTCATCGCCGTCACGCATGTGCCGACGAATGGCGGCCTCGTCAACCCGGCGGCCGAGATCGGGCGCATCGCGCGCCGCCACGGCATTCCCTTCCTGCTCGATGCCTGCCAATCGGTCGGCCAGCTGCCGATCGACGTCGCGGCGATCCAATGCGACATGCTGTCGGCGACGGGACGCAAATTCCTGCGCGGCCCCCGCGGCACCGGCTTCCTCTGGGTGCGCCGCGACCTCATTGCCGGGCTGGAGCCGCCCTTCCTCGACCTCCACGCCGCGCGCTGGACCACGCCGGATCGGTACGAAATCCGCGCCGATGCGCGGCGGTTCGAGAATTGGGAGAGCTTCGTCGCCGGCCGGCTCGGGCTCGGCGCCGCAATCGATTACGCCCTGGCGCTGGGTCTCGATGCCATCGCCGCCCGCGTCGGCGCGTTGGCGGCAACGCTGCGCGACGCGCTGGCGGCTATTCCCGGCGTCGCCCTTCACGACCTCGGACGGCGGCGCTGCGGCATCGTCACTTTCACCGTCGCCGGCGTGCCGTCCGAAGAGGTCTGCCGGTGCCTTGCCGCGGCGCGCATCAACGCCGTGACCTCATCCGTCTTCGCCGCCCGCCACGATATGACGGCGCGCGGCCTCGACATGCTCGTGCGCGCCTCGGTCCATTACTACAACACCGAGGCGGAGATCGGCCGCTTTTGCCATGTCGTGCAGAGATGCGCGGCGGCATCGCGATGATTCGTAGACAAATTGATTTTTATTAAGAACCGAAGCGATAGCCGTTGTGCATTGGCGCCGGCTTCTCCACATTTCTTCGAACGACCTTGCGCACGGCCGACCGCCCGATGCTCACGCAGGCCCATCTCCGCGCGCTGCGCGACAGCCCGTCCGCCGCGGTTCGCGCCGACATCGCGGTGGCGGTGGCGGCGGATCTGGCGACGGCGGCGCTGACGCCGAGCGAGGCGCGCATCGCCGAGCAAATTCTGGCGGCGCTGGCGCATGATCTGGAACGCCGGGTCCGCCAGGCGCTGGCCGAGCACGTCAAGGATTCTCCCTTCCTGCCGCGCGAGATTGCTTTCGCTCTCGCACAGGACATCGAAGACGAGGTGGCGCTCCCGGTCATCCAGCACTCGCCGCTGCTCGGCGATGCGGAGCTCATCCGCATGGTCCGCGCCGGCAGCGAGGCGCGGCGCGTCGCCGTCGCGCGGCGCAGCAGCGTTGCCCTCGGCGTCGCCGAGGCGCTCGTCGAGACGGGCGATCCGGCCGTCGTCGGCGCCCTCCTCGGCAACGCCGCCGCCGAGATCTCGGAGCTGTCCCTCCTCAAGATCGCGCGCAGCTTTCGCGGCAACGAAGCGATCGAGAATCTGCTCGTCGAGCGGCCGAGCTTGCCGCTGACCGTCTGCGAGCTGCTCATCGCGCAGCTTTCGCATGTCCTACGCGACCGCCTCGTCGTGAAGCATCGCATTCCGGATCATCTGGCGGAGGAGCTGGCGGCCCATGCGCGCGAGCGCGTCCTCGCCCAGCTCGTCGCCGAGGATGGGAGGGGCGGCGGTGCGGCGGAAGCGCTCGCGCGCCATCTGCACGGCCGGCAGCGCCTGACCGCCAGCCTCGTGCTGCGCGCCCTCTGCCTCGGCGACCTTTCCTTCTTCGATGCCGCCATGGCAGCCTTGGCCGGGTTGCCGCTCGCCAATGCGCGGAGCCTCCTCTACGAGCGCGGCCTCGGCGGGTTGCGGGCGCTCTATCAGCGCGCGGGCCTGCCGGTCCGGCTCTTCCCCGCCTTCCGCATCGGCGTCGGCGCGGTCCTTGAGGGCCGGCTGCGGCTCGGCCGCGCCGGCTACACGCAGCATATCCTCGACCGCCTCGTCCTCGCTTACGACGATATCGGGCCCGCCAGCCTCGAACCGGTGCTGGCGCAGCTCGCGCGCCGCGGCGCGCCCTCCGCGGCGCTTGCGGCCGGGCTGCGCCCGACGCGGCACTAGCCTGAAGCGGCGAGTTCGGCGCGCGGCGTGCAGCGCCGGCGATCCGCGGGAAACGGCTCCGTCGGGTCAGCACTGCGACGGCAGGCATGCTATGATCGCGGCCGGCGGAGCGCTGCCGCCAGAGAGAGGGAGAGGAGATGAGGAGATCCGCTGAGACGACGCCGCCCCCGGACGCGGCGGAGCGGCGTCGCAGACCCGTGGTGCTGACCTATGCGGTCGAGCAATTGCCGGCCTTCGACAAAGCCTTCTACGAGCGGGCTCGGGAGGGAATGAGCAAGGTCGCCGAGCTCACCGTGCCGCCGCGCGAGGGCAAGGCGTTCACGGTGCCGGCCGGCCAGTTCTTCCGCATCGTCAGCATCGAGGGACCGCAGGTCGGCGACCTCAACCTCTGGAACGCGCATGATCTGAGCGAGCGCTTCTACAGCGGCAAGACGCGGGCGCTGCACGCGACCCATCTCAGCACCGGCGACCGGCTGTGGAGCACGATGCCGAATCTGCGCCCCATGGCCACTATCACCCGCGACACGCTCGACTGGTATGGCTGGGACGAGGACGGGGCCGGCGTGCACGACATCATCGGCACGCGCTGCGATCCCTACACGAACCTGCTGCTGAAAGGCGTCGAATACCACCATTGCTGCCACTCCAACCTGACGCGCGCCCTTGCCGCGGAGCGCAAGCTGCCGCTCAAGGATGCAGAGGCGCATGTCCACGACGTCATGAACGTCTTCATGTGCACGGGATACAGACTCGACACGCACCAGTACTTCATGAAGGCGAGCCCGGTGCGACCCGGCGACTACATCGAATTCTTCGCCGAGATCGACCTCCTCGCCGCGCTCTCCGCTTGTCCCGGCGGCGATTGCGGCTCCAGCCATTCCGACGACGCCACCACTTGCTATCCGCTCAAGGTCGAGATCTACCGCCCGCGCGCGGGCGCGCTCGAGGGATGGCATTCGCCGGCGGCGAGCGCCTACTCCCGCTCGCACGGGGTCGGTTGACGGGGCGGCGGCGCCGGTCGCGACCGGCGCCGCTCCTCAGAGCCAGCACGCCAGAATCGTCTCCGCATCGGCCGTCTCGATCTGCTCGCTGAAGCGCTCGCGGTAGAGCGTGAGGAGCGCCTCATGCGTCCGGTCCGAGGCGCTGCACAGGGCGTCGACCGCCAGCACCACGCGAAAGCCGAGATCGACCGCATCCATCACCGCCGCGAGAACGCGGACATCCGTCTCGGCGCCGGTGACGACGAGGCTGTCGGCGCCGCGGCGGCGCAGCAGATTGAGGAGCGGCGGCGCGGCGAAGGGCGAATAGACGCTCTTGTCGATGCAGGCGGCGGGCGGGGTCAGCGCGGCGACAGGCGGGACGAGATCGAGAAGGCGCGGGTCGAGATGCTCGCGCGTCAGCGCGCGCCAGCGCGCGAAATAGCGCCGCCAGGCGCCCGGCGCGCCATCGGCCCGCTGCGGCGGAATGAAGCGCGTGAAGATCGTCCGCTCGGCATGGCGCTCGGCAATGCTGGCGACGACGGGCCGCACGCGCGCCATCCAGGGTGTGTGCCAGGGCGTGTCCTCGGCGAAGAGGTTCTGCATGTCGATGCAGAGATGCGCCGTCCTCGCCGTCAAAGGGCCGACTCTGAGAGGCACCATCGGCAAACATTGGGGGCGCCGCCGAGGTTCGGCCGCGCCTCGGCGGTCACGCGGGCGCGTCGTTCCGCGGAACCACCGAGAAGAGACGGCCCCAATTCCGCACGCGGCGCGGATCCGCTCCGGCCAGCGCCAGCGCCTTCCAGAGCGCGAGGGCGACGCTGTCATAGATGGGGAGGTCCAGCTCGTCTTCGAGCCGCTGTACGAGGCGGGCGCCGCGCAGATTGGTGCAAAAGATGATGGCGGCGTCGGGCTTCTCCGCCGCGACCTCGCGGACCATCCTCTCGATGCGGTCCTCGCCGATCTCCGCGAAGGAGAAATTGCCGCGGTCGGAAAGGTGGCGCTCGGCGCGGCAGGAGAAGCCGGCCGCGGCGAAGGTGGCGATGATCCGCTCCTGAATCTCGCCGATATAGGGCGTCGCCCAGCCGAGTGCGCGCGCCCCCGTCAACTCCAGCGCTTCGAGCAGCGCCAGGGTGGATGTGGTCGCCGGGATCCGCGTCTCGGCGCGAATGCGCCGGCACAGCTCGCGCTCGATCTCGAAGCCGAGCCAGCCGCCCGAGGTGCCGCTCCAGGCGATCGCGTCGACCCTGGCTTCGGCGAGGAGGCGGGCGCTTGTGAGGATGGGCTCGAAATCGAACTGGCCGAGCGCTGCCTTCGAGAGGGAAATTTCCGTGACGCGGAAGCGCGAGAAATGCGCGCTCACCTCGTCCAACCCGGCCAGCATCGCCTGCGTCATCGGCTCCAGCACGGTGTTCGAGGAGGGCGTCAGAATTCCAAGACGTCGGATCGGCAAGCGAATATCCTTTCAGGCAATGTCGGCTGAGCAAGGGCGGCCGGGCCGAAGCCGCCGAAACGCGCCGGGGAGGGGCGGCCATGGGCTTCGATCGCGTCATCAGAGGCGGTTTGGTGGCGACGGCGGCGGACGCCGTCCTCTGCGATATCGGCATCGGCGACGGCCGTATCGCCGCCCTCGGCGCCGATTTGCCGCGCGGCCGCGAGGAGATCGACGCCGCGGGCCTCATCGTGACGCCGGGCGGGGTCGACGCCCATTGCCATCTCGATCAGCCGATGGCGGACGGCTCGGTCATGGCCGATGATTTCTACACGGGAACGGTCTCGGCGGCGTTCGGCGGCACGACAACGGTCATCCCCTTCGCCTGCCAGCAGAAGGGGCAGACGCTGCGCGCCGCGGTCGAGGATTATCACCGCCGCGCCGCCGGAAAGCCGGTCATCGACTACGCCTTCCATCTCATCGTCTCCGATCCCTCGGAGCAGGTGCTGGGCCAGGAGCTGCCGGCCCTCATCCGCGAAGGATACACATCTTTCAAGGTCTATATGACCTATGACGATCTGAAGCTCGACGACCGGCAGATGCTCGCGGTTCTGTCGCTCGCCCGGCGCGAGGGCGCGCTCACCATGATCCATGCCGAGAACAGCGACTGCATCGCCTGGCTGACGGAGCGCCTCGAAGCCGCCGGGAAGACGGCGCCCCTCTTCCACGCCGCCTCGCGTCCGGCCGCGGTCGAGCGCGAGGCGACGCACCGCGCCTTGACGCTCGCCGAGATCGTCGATGTTCCGGTGCTGATCGTCCATGTCTCGGGCGCCGAGGCGGTCGAGCAGATCCGCCTCGCCCAGGGCCGGGGCCTCCGCGTCTTCGCCGAGACCTGCCCGCAATATCTGTTCCTGACCGCGGATGACCTCGGCGGCGACGGGTTCGCGGGCGCGAAATGCATCTGCAGCCCGCCGCCGCGCGACAAGGCCAATCAGGAGGTCATCTGGAGCGGCCTTGCCAACGGCACCTTCCACATTCTCTCCTCGGACCACGCGCCTTTCCGCTATGCCGATCCGCGCGGCAAGATGCGGCGCGGCAGCACAGCGTCGTTCCGTCACGTGCCGAACGGCATTCCCGGCATCGAGACGCGGCTGCCGCTGCTCTTCTCCGAAGGCGTCGGCAAAGGGCGCATCGACCTCGCCGGCTTCGTCGCGCTGACCGCGACCAACCCGGCGAAGCTCTACGGCATCTACCCGCGGAAGGGGACGATCGCCGTCGGCGCCGATGCCGACCTCGTCCTCTGGGATCCGGCGCGCGCGGTCGCGCTCACCAATGCGATGCTGCATCACAATGTCGATTATACGCCCTATGAGGGCATGCGCCTGAAGGGCTGGCCGGTGGCGACGCTGTCGCGCGGCGAAATCGTCTGCCGCGACGGCGCGCTGCTGGCGCAGAAGGGCCGCGGCCGCTTCCTCACTTGCGCCCTGCCGCCCGCGGCGGCAAGCCGATGACAGCGGGCCAGCGCCGCATCATCCTGCGCGGCTGTCACGCGCTTCTCGGGCGCGACGCCGTGCTGAGCCCGGGGCCCGTCGACATCATCCTCGCCGAGGGGCGCATCCGCGACATCCGGCCGAGCGGCGGCGAGCTGCCCGGCGGCGAGATCGTCGCGGCCGAGAACCGCCTCGCCGCCCCCGGCCTCGTCAACGGCCATTATCACTCGCACGAGCATTTCCAGAAGGGCCGCTACGACAATCTGCCGCTCGAACTGTGGATGAACTACGTGCGCCCCTTCGCGCCGCTGCCGCTCACGGCGCGCCACGTCTATCTGCGCACCCTCGTCGGCGCGATCGAGGCGCTGCGCTCGGGCACGACGACGATCGTCGACGACATGAATGTGAGCCCGGTGCTCCGGCCCGATCATGTCGAGGCGGCGTTCCGCGCCTATGAGGATATCGGGCTGCGCGCCTATCTCGGCCTCAGCCTCATGGACAAGCCCTTCTACCGCAGCGTGCCCTTCCTCGAGGAGGAGTGTCCGGCGGAACTCCTGCGCCGCCTCGATGCCGGCAAGCGCTCCGCGCCCGAGGAGATCTTCGACTATGCGAGCGACCTCGCGGCGAACCGCAATCCGAAGCGCCACCGCGTCGGCTTCGTCGTCGCGCCTTCGGCGCCGCAGCGCTGCACGACGGATTTCCTCCGGCGCTGCGATGATCTCGCCGAGCGCCACGATCTGCCGCTCATCATCCACGCGCAGGAGACGCGGCTCCAGGTGGTGACCGGCCACCTCCTCCTCGGCGCGACGCCGATCGAGCATCTCCATCGCATCGGCTTCCTCGGCAAGCGCGTCAGCCTCATCCACGCGGTCTGGCTGACGCCGGCCGAGATCGAGCTTGTCGCCGAGGCCGGCGCCAGCGTGCAGCACAACCCGGTCAGCAATTTGAAGCTCGGCTCCGGCCTCGCGCCGCTGCGCGCCCTCCTCGATGCCGGCGTCAATGTCAGCCTCGGCAGCGACGGCTGCGGCTCGATCGAGACGGCCAACATGCAGGGTGTCGTCGCCGCGACGGCGCTGCTGCACAAGCTGCGGGGCGATGATTTCGAGCGATGGGTCGGCGCCAAGGAGGCGTGGCGCGCCGGCACCCTCGGCGGCGCGGCGGCGCTCGGGCGCGCGGCAGAGCTGGGGGCGCTCGAAGTCGGCTGTCTCGCCGATCTCGCCCTCTACCGGCTCGACCGCATTCCCTTCGTTCCGCTCAACGATCCGCTGCGCCAGCTCGTCTTCGCCGAGACCGGGGCGAGCCTCGACACGGTGCTGGTCGACGGCCGCATCGTCATGCGCGAGGGGCGCCTCACCGGGATCGACGAGGCAGCGGTCGTCGCCGAGATCGCCGCGCTTCACGCGGAGCTGCGCCCGCTCATCGACGGGGCCGAGAAAGCCGTCGAAGCGATTCGGCCGGTCTATGAGCGCATCTACCGCCGCTGCCTCACCCATCCGCTCGCCGCCGATACTTACGCGGCACGCCTCTGAGCGCGCGCCCTGTGCCACCTTATCGCGAATATCGCGAGTCGTTTTCGCCTTGCCGACCGGCCGCGCTGCGGCGAAACTCGGCATACTCTTCGAGCGGAAAACACGGGCAGACGACGCAACATGAGAGGCCGCAGCCGGCGCAAATTCGTGATCGGTCCGGCGCATCTGGTGCTCGCCGGCGCCGCCCTGGGATTCGTCGTGCTGCTGACCATGTCGGGCTGGACCTGGCCGCTCGACGGCGTCGCCGTCATGCTGCCGATCGCCGCCTATTTCGTCTTCACCTGATCTCCCGCCGGCCTGCCGGGACCGAGCCGGCCGTCACGCCCGATCGACGAGGTGGAGGAAGCTGCCGCCGACGCTGCCGCGGCGCAGGCCGGCGGCGCCGAGCGGCGCGCCATCGGCATCCGCCGTCTCGAAAAGCGGCGTCCCCGGCCCTTCGGCGACGATGCGCGCGTAGTGGAATTCGTGGCCGCGGAACCGCGCGCCGGCGGGGCCGAGCGGCGAGGCGTCGAGCAGGCGCAAGGCGCGGTAGCCGAGATGGAGGCGCGGCGCCGCGAAGGAGGTGACGAGCGGCAGCAGCCCCGCCATCTGATGGCGCTCGCCCGCGCCGTCGATGAGCCCTTCGCCGATCGCCATGTAGCCGCCGCATTCGGCGAAGACCGGCGCGCCGCGCTCGGCCGCCGCCCGCAGCCCGGCGCGGAATCGTCGGCTCGTGGCGAGGCGCCCGGCATGGAGCTCGGGATAGCCGCCCGGGAGGTAGACGGCATCGGCCGCCGCCGCCGGCGCCTCGTCGGCGAGAGGCGAGAAGAAGAGAAGCTCGGCGCCGGCGCGGCGCCAGCCCGCGAGCGTCGCCTCGTAGAGGAAGGCGAAGGCGGCGTCGCGCGCCACGGCGATGCGCTGGCCGAGAGGCGGCAGCGGCGAGGGCGGCGCCGCCGGCCCGAGGCGCGACGGACGCGCGAGGCGAAGGAGGGCGTCGAGATCGAGATGTCCGGCGACGAGCTCGGCGGCGCGGTCGAGAAAGGCGTCGAGATCGGCGTGCTCGCCCGCCGGGACGAGCCCCAGATGCCGCGCCGGCAGCGCGATCTCCGGAAGGCGCGGCACGGCGCCGAGGATCGGCAGCTCCGGCAGCGCCTTGGCGATCGCGGCCTCGGCGAGCGCGCGGTGGCGCTCGCCGCCGACGCGGTTGAGGATGACGCCGGCGACGGAGACGTCGGCGCGATGCTCGACGAAGCCGCGGAGCAGCGCCGCCGCCGAGGCCGCCTGGCCGCGCAGGTCGAGGACCAGCACGACGGGCCAGCCCGTCGCCGCCGCGAGATCGGCGGTCGAGCCCGCGGCCGCCGTTCCGGCGCCGTCGAAGAGGCCCATGACGCCTTCGCAGAGAATGCGCTCGGCGCCCGCTTCGAGCCCGGCGACGAGGCCAGCCAGCGTCTCCCGCCGCATCGCCCAGGGATCGAGGTTGAGGCAAGGCGCGCCCGAGGCCGCGGCATGGAAGGAGGGGTCGATATAGTCGGGCCCCGTCTTCGCCGAGGCGATCCTTCGCCCGCTGCGGGCGAGGCGGCGCAGGAGCCCCAGCGTCAGCACCGTCTTGCCGCTGCCGGACGCCGGCGCCGCGATGACGAGGCCGCCGCTCATGCGGCGCCGCTCACGAGGTGGCGTCGAGCTGCTTTGCGATCGCCTCGGCCATTTGCTCCGCCGTCGTGTCGCCGCCGAAATGGGCGAGATAGCGGCCGTCGCGGCCCATGAGGTAGACGATCGAGGAATGGTCCATGAGGTAGTCGCCGCCATCCGCCTGCGGCGCCTTCTGGTAGAAGACCTTGTAGGCGCGCGCCGCGCGGGCGATCTCCTCCGGCGTGCCGGTCAGCGCCAGAAGGCGCGGGTGGAAATTCGCGGCATAGGCCTTCATCTCCTCGACCGTGTCTCGCTCAGGGTCGACGGTGATGAAGATGGGCTGCACCTCCTTGCCCTTGGCGCCGAGAATATCCATCGCTTGGCTCATCGTCTGCAGCTCGGTCGGGCAGACATCCGGACAATAGGTGTAGCCGAAATAGACCAGCATCAGCTTGCCGTGGAAATCCGTGTCGTGGCGGACCCGCCCGTTCTGGTCTGTGAGCGTGAAGGGCCCGCCGATGGCGGCGGCGCCGCGCGGCGCCAGCACCGTCGCCTCGGTGCCGGGGCCCGGCGTCAAATAAAGGTATTCGAAGACGAGCGCGCCCACGAGAAGGGCGAGGCCGACGACGAAGACGAGAATGCCGCGCTTGGCTGCGGGAGACACGTGATCCACTCACTCCGGGCGAAGATTGCGACTCGCCATATGGGCGCGGTATTCCGCCCGGCCCAGCCGTCGCGCGCGCCTGCGGCATTTCGTCATCATCCGGCCCGCTGCCGCGGCCGGGCGCCGAGCGGATCGGCGGCAAGGCGCCGGCCTTCGAGCGCTCCCAGCCAGTCGAGCCCGGCGCGCAGCCGCACCACCTCGCCGAGGACGACGAGCGCCGGCGGCTCGATGCCGGCTCGCGCCGCGTCCTCGGCGGCGGCGGCCAGCGTCGTCTCGAGAACGCGCTGCTCCGGCGTCGCCGCCTTGCTGACGATGGCGACCGCCTCGTCCGGCGCGCGCCCGCCGGCGAGGAGGCGCTCGGCGATGGGCGCCAGGTGCTTCAAGGCCATATAGATGACGAGGACAGGCGATCCCCTGGCGAGGGCCGCCCAGTCGAGCCCGTCCGGCACCGTGCCGTCGCTGGTGTGCCCCGTGATGAAGGTGACGGCGGCGTTGGTCTCGCGATGCGTCGTCGGAATCCCGGCATAGGTGAGGCCGCCGATCCCAGCGGTGATGCCGGGCACGATGCGGAAGGGGATGCCGGCGGCCACCAGGGCGAGCGCCTCCTCAGCGCCGCGCCCGAAGACGAAGGGGTCGCCGCCTTTGAGGCGGAGGACGCGCTTGCCGGCGCGCGCCAGCTCGACGAGCCGCGCCGAGATGTCGCGCTGGCGCGGCGACGGCTTGCCGCCGCGCTTCCCGGCGAATTCCAGCGCTGCCTCCGGCCGCGCGAGGGCAAGGATGCGCGGATCGACGAGCGCGTCATGGACGACGATATCCGCCTGCTGCAGCGCGTGAAGCGCGAGCAGCGACAGCAGCCCCGGCTCCCCCGGCCCGGCGCCGACGAGCCACACCGTCCCCGGCGCAAGCTCGGGAAGCGCGAGGGCGGGCGCTATGGTCGGGTCTCCGGTCACGGCGGCGCAGCCTACACCGCCGCCGCGCCGCCGCGATAGCGCCTCGCGCTCCCGGCAGCGCCTCTCCCGGCAGCGCCTC
>JAJPHB010000095.1 GCA_021325525.1 Alphaproteobacteria bacterium | reverse complement strand
CGTCCGGCCGGCGCGCGACGATATCGGTGAAGGTGCCGCCGCGGTCGATCCAGAACTGCCAGCCTCTCGCCTCGCCCATTCCGAGCTCTCCCGTGCCGCCGCGGCGGGCAGTCATTTCAGCCGACGGGCCTTGCGTCAAGAAGAGGATGTCGGAAGGTCCTTCAGTCGCCGGCGATCTCCATCCGTCGTCGCGCTTCAAGCGGTCGACCGCGGCCGAGACGAGCCAGCTCAGGACAGAAATGGCGAGCCGCGCGGTGCGAAGCCGGCCCTCACCGGTCCCATCCGCCCGCTATGATGGCGCCGTCAATTGGTGGGATAGGTGCCCGTGAAGCCGTCATACCGCTCCGGCTGCTTCTCGGCGAAGCAATCGACCTGGGCAAGGGTGCGGTAGCAATGGACGCTGCGAATCGGCGGCGGCGGGGCGTTGAGCTCGACCGGGCTCGGCTGGGTCGCCGGCCAGCGGCTCTCGGGCGGCGCGAATTCGGCGCGGTTCTGCCAGGCGTTGCAAGCGGTCAAGAGGAACGCCAGGCCGCAGAGGCCGCACAGGGCACGGAGGATCATCCTCCCCATTTGCGCCGCAAGGCGTTAATTCTTGGTTTCCGGAGCCCGCCCGAGGCGGCGATGAGGGAGTGGGATCATGGGCCGGTTGGCGATCGCGGCGCTGCTGCTGCTCCTCGCATCCTGCGGCACCGCCGGCGGAGGCTGGACGCGGCCCGGCGCCGATGACGAGGCGGTTGCCCGCGACCTCGGTGAATGCCGCGCCGAGGCGCGCGCGGCGACGCGGCGCGACGCGCAGATCGACGCCGACATCCTGGCGAGCCGCGGCAACGACTGGCAGCGCACCGGCACCCTCGCCTTGCAGCGCGACAATATGGCGGCGAGCCGGAGCGCCAAGGGCGATGCCGTCCTCGCCGCCTGCATGGCGGCGAAAGGCTATCACCGGGCGGGCTGAACGCCATCGCGCAGGCGCAGCGCGGCGAGCGCGCCCAGCGCCGCTCCGAGCGGCAGCGCCGCGAGGGCGAATTCATAGGCTCCGGCGCTATAGATCCGAGCCCCGGCCGCAACCGCGCCGTCCCAGCGCCAATCGAGCAGCAGTCCGATGAGCGGCTGGAACAGCGCACCGCCCGCCATGACGAAGGTATTGACGAATCCCAGCGCCGCACCGCTCCTGCCCGCCTCGTTGCACTCGCGCGCCCCGGCAAAGGTGACCGTCATCGCCGATCCGGCAAAGCCGATGCCGAGGGCGAGCACGCTCATCGCCGCGAGCGGCAGGGTCGCGACATAAATCGTAGCGGTGAGCTCCAAGGCGAGAGCGCCGCAGGCGAGCGCAAGCAGCGCGCGGCGGCTTCGCAGCCGCGTCGCGTACCAGCCGATCGTCGGCGCGCCGGCGCACCAGCCGACCGAGAAGAGCGACGCCATGCCCGCCGCCTCGGCGCGGCCGAGCCCATAGCGCGTCTCGAAGAAGGGCACGGCCCAGAGCCCGGCGAAGGCGAGGATGGGCGCCGTCAGGACCATGCCGATGAAGCCGTAAAGCCAGCTCTGACCGTTGGCGGCGACCGCGCGCAGACGGTGGAGCGCACCGCCCGGCGCGGCCGCCGCGGACGGACGCGCCGGCGTTGCGCGCCACAGCGCGCCGGCGAGCAGAATGCCGAGCAGGCCGATGAGCATGCTGGCGCGGCGCCAGCCCAGAGCCGTCACGGCAGCGCCGAGCGGCGCCTGTCCGAAGACGCCGCCCGCGACGCCGACGAGCTGGGCGATGCCGGTCAGGAACGGGAAGCGCCGCGCCGGGAAGAAGCGCGCGGCAAGGACGAGCGCGCCGATCCAGCTGAAGGCGGAGCCGAGCCCGATGAAGAGCCGGCCGAGCGAAGCGCCGACGATGCCGTGGCTCAGCGCGAACAGGAGGCTGCCCAGCGCCGCGAGCAGGGCGGCGCCGCCCAGCAGCAGCCGCGGACCAAACCGGTCGAAGAGGACGCCGACCGGGATCTGCATGCCCGCATAGGCATAGAAATAGACGGCCGAGAGATGCCCGACGATGGCGCCGCCGACCGCGAAATCGCGCATCAGCTCCGCCACCATGACGCTCGGCGCGACGCGGAGCAGGAAGGCGTAGAAGAAGAAGGCGGTGCCGAGCCCGAAGACGGCGGCGCCGCGCCGCGGCCGAGCGGAAACGGCGATCTCGGGCTGCATGCGTCGGTGGCGGAGCGGCAAGAGAGGGCGGGCCGCGACCTTACCGCGAGGACGCCCGCACATGCACAGCCTTTTCGCCGAACCCGATACCCACCAGAATGGCCCGGCTAGGCATGGCAAGAGTTGGGAGAGGAGAGAAGAGCATGGCGCAGAGTGTTCCGCGCGAGGCCCGGGTCGTCATCATCGGCGGCGGCATCATCGGCTGCAGCACCGCCTATCACCTGGCCCGGCTCGGCTGGAGAGATGTGGTGCTGCTGGAGCGGCGGCAGCTCACGTGCGGCACGACCTGGCACGCTGCCGGCCTCGTCGGCCAGCTCCGCGCCACCTACAACATGACGCGCCTTGCGCAATACAGCGCCGAGCTCTTCCGCAGCCTCGAAGCCGAGACCGGCAGCGCGACCGGCTTCCGCCAGACCGGCTCGCTCGCCGTCGCCAGCGACGGCGAGCGCTTCGAGGAGCTGCGCCGCGGCGTTTCCATGGCCCATTCCTTCGGGCTCGCCGCCGAGGTGCTGAACCCCGAAGAATGCGGCCGGCGCTGGCCGCTCCTCAACACCGCCGACCTCGTCGGCGGCATCTTCCTGCCGACCGACGGCAAGACCAACCCCGTCGACACGGCGCAGGCCCTCGCCAAGGGGGCGAAGCTGCACGGAGCGACGATCATCGAAGGCGTCGAGGCGACCGCGATCCGGCGGAAAGCCGGGCGCGCGACCGGCGTCGCGACGACAGCGGGCGACATCGCCGCGGAATATGTCGTCCTCTGCGGCGGCATGTGGTCGCGCGAGCTGGCGCGCGCCGCCGGCGTCACCGTGCCGCTGCACGCGGCCGAGCATTTCTACGTCGTGACCGAGCCCATTCCCGGCCTCTCGCCCGACACTCCGACCCTGCGCGACCCGTCCGGCACCATCTATGTGAAAGAGGATGCCGGCAAGCTTCTCGTCGGCTGCTTCGAGCCGATCGCCAAGCCCTGGGGGATGGACGGGATTCCGGAATCCTTCTGCTTCGATCAGCTCCCCGCCGATTGGGAGCATCTGGAGCCGGCGCTGAAGCATGCGATCCACCGCATCCCGGTCCTCGAGAAGACGGGGCTGCAGGTCTTCTTCAACGGCCCCGAGAGCTTCACGCCCGACGACCGCTATCTCCTCGGCGAGGCGCCGGAGCTGAAGAATTTCTTCGTCGCCACCGGCTTCAACTCGGTCGGCATCCAATCCTCGGGCGGCGCCGGCAAGGTACTCGCCGAGTGGATCGCCCATGGCCATCCGCCGATGGATCTCTGGGACGTCGATATCCGCCGCGTCATGCCGTTCCAGGGCAACCGCCGGTATCTGCATGACCGCACTGTCGAGACGCTGGGCCTCCTCTATGCGATGCACTGGCCGTTCCGCCAGTACGAGACGGCGCGGGGCGTGCGGAAATCGCCGCTTCACGACCGCCTCGCGGCGCGCGGCGCCTGCTTCGGCGAGGCCGCCGGCTGGGAGCGGCCGAACTGGTACGCGCCGCCCGGCACCGAGCCGCAGTATCGTTACAGCTATGGCCGGCAGAACTGGTTTCCCTCTTCCGCCGCCGAGCACCTGGCCGTGCGCGAGGGCGTCGGCCTCTTCGACCAGACCTCCTTCGCGAAGTTCCTCGTCGAGGGCCGCGATGCCGAGCGCCTGCTCCAGCACCTCTCGGCGAACGATGTCGCGGGCGCGCCGGACCGCGTCGTCTATACGCAATGGCTCAACGAGCGCGGCGGCATCGAAGCCGATCTGACGGTGACGCGGCTCTCGGAGGACGCCTTCATGGTCGTCACGTCGGGCACGAGTCAGACGCGCGATTTGCATTGGCTGAAGAGCCGCATCCCCGCCGATGCGCGCGTCCATGCGACCGACATGACCTCGGCCTATGCCGTGCTCGGCGTCATGGGACCGCAAGCGCGCACCCTGCTGCAGCGCCTGACCCGCGAGGACCTCTCGAACGCCGCCTTCCCTTTCGCCGCCTCGCGCGAGATCGAACTCGCCTATGCGCGGGTTCGCGCCGCGCGCATCACCTATGTCGGCGAGCTCGGCTGGGAGCTCTATATTCCGAGCGAGTTCGCGCAGGGCGTCTTCGACGCCATCCTCGAAGCCGGGGACGGGCTCGGCCTCGCGCTCGCCGGCTATCACGCGATGAACTCGCTCCGCCTCGAATGCGGCTACCGTCATTGGGGGCACGATATCGGCGACGAGGACACGCCGCTCGAAGCGGGACTCGGCTTCGCAATCGCCTGGGAGAAGCCGGGCGGCTTCATCGGCCGCGAGGCGCTGCTGCGGCAGCGTGAAGCGGGGCTGAAGCGCCGCCTCGTGCAATTCGCGCTCGCCGACCCCGATAGGCTCCTCTATCACGACGAGCCTATCCTGCGCGACGGCACGATCCTGGGCCGCACCACCTCGGGGATGTTCGGCCACACGGTCGGCGCCGCGCTCGGCATGGGCTATGTCGAGCACCCCGCCATCGCCGATCCCGCCTTCATTCGCGAAGGGCGCTGGGAAATCGAGATCGCGGGCGAGCGCTGCCCCGCCCGCGCCTCGCTCGCACCCTTCTACGACCCGAAGCGCGAGCGCGTGCGGATGTGAGGCAGAGCATCGGCGCCCGCGAGGGGGAGAGATTACTCGCTACTCGATGAGGCTCGCATCGCCGTCGAATTCGTCGGAGCAGAAGGGGCCGCCCTGGAAGGTGAAGGAGACGGGATCGTGCGGCTCCTCCTTTGCCAGCAGCTCCGCGGCGAAGGCTTCGGCGCTGTCCTGCGGCACATAGCCCAATTGCCGCTCGGCGATGCGGTTGTCCCAGAAGCTGCGCGGATTGGCGGAGACCCCATAGGCGATGACGAAATGGAAGCGCGGCGCGTCGATGCAGCGCTGGACGAGCTGGACCATGTCGCGCGGGCTGATCCAGGTGCTGAGATGCCGCCGTTCGACCGGGCGATCGCGGAAGGTGCCGATGCGCAGGCATGCGACCTCCATCCCGTGCTTGTCCGCATACATGTGGCCCAGAGCCTCGCCGAAGGCCTTGCTGACGCCATAGCGCGAATCGGGCCGCGGCTGCGCCGTCCCGTCGATCGTCTGGCTGCGCCGGTAATAGCCGATCGCGTGGTTGGAGGAGGCGAAGACGACGCGCTTCACCCCTTGCTGCCGCGCCGCCTCGAAGACGTTGTAGGTGCCGGCGATGTTGATCGGCAGAATCTTCTCCCACGGCCCCTCGATCGGAATCGCGCCGAGATGGACGACGCAATCGATGTTCTTCATCGACTGGCGCGTCGCGGCGAAATCCTCGATATCGGCGCGCACCACCTCCTCGCCGCGCTCCGCCGCGCCCAAGGGCGCGATATCGGAGAGGCGGAGCAGCGCGTAACGGCCGCGCAGGCCCTCGCGCAGCGTCTTGCCGATATTCCCCGCCGCGCCGGTGATGAGAATCCGCGCCATCGCCTCCTCCTTGCGTCTTCCTCGCTGGTCCGGCAGTGATACCGGTTGCACCGCGGCCCGTCATCGAGAATTCTGCCGCGATCCTCGCCGCTGCAGGACGCCGTGACCGAAACCTTCCTCTATCTCGCCGTCAAGATCGTGATCACCGGGGCGACGATCGTCGCCGCCTCGGTCGCGGCCGAGCGTGCCGGCCCGCTGATCGGCGGCATCATCATCGCGCTGCCGGTCTCGGCCGGCCCCGGCTACGTCTTTCTCGCGCGCCAAGCGAGCGACGCCTTCATCTCGCGGAGCGCGCTCTACAGCTTCGGCGTCACGGCGATCACCGCGATCTTTCTTGCCGTCTATGTGCGGATCGCGCCCTTCCTCGGCGCCGTGGCGAGCGTCGCCATCGGCCTCGCGGCGTGGACGCTGCTGGCGGCGTTGCTGCAGCATGTCGGTCTCGCCTGGTGGAGCGCGCTTCTCCTCAATCTCGCGAGCTTCGCCTTCTGCCTCCGCGTTACCCGCGAGCGCGCCGGAACGACCTTGCCGGCGGCGCGCGCGCTCAGCTTGCGCGATCTCGTCCTGCGCGCCCTTCTTGCCGGAACGCTCGTCGCGGTCGTCGTCACGGTGAGCGACCTCATCGGCCCGCGCCTCACCGGCAGCACCATCACCTTTCCGGTCACGCTGACGACGCTCGGCCTCATCATGCATTGGCGCTATGGCGGAGCCGTGGCGGCGCGCGCCTTGCGCGGCGCCCTCGTCGCCATGCCCTGCTTCGCCGCCTCGGTCCTGACGCTGCACCTTCTCGCCGTGCCGCTCGGCGCGGCGCGGGCGCTTCTCGCCGCCCTCGGCGTGTCGCTCGCCGCCTCGACGGCCTATCTCGGCTTCGGCCGCATCCGCGCGCGGCACCGGCAAGCGGCGATGGCGGGCGCGCGGCTCGGGGCGGCGCCCGACCGCGGCGCCTTCGCCGAGAGCGCCTCGCATTCCCGGCGAGCTTCCCCTTGATCTTCGGCGGGGCATGCTGCTAGGCCAGCTACGACAGGCGCTCACGATCATGGTCGAACCCGCGATTCCCCTCCCTGCCGCGACGCTGCTCCTCCTCCGCGACGGCGCCGCGGGGCTCGAAGTGCTGATGACCCTGCGGCACGAAAAATCGGGCTTCGCCGCGGGCGCGCTCGTCTTCCCCGGCGGCAAGCTCGACGCCGCGGACGCCGCGCTTCGCCGCTTCTGTCCGCCGGCGCTCGGCGGCGCGGCCGACCTGCCCTTCCGCATCGCCGCCATCCGCGAGACCTTCGAGGAAAGCGGCATCCTCCTCGCCCGAAGCCGCGATGGAGCACTCTTGGATCGGGCCGGGCTCTCGGCGCTGCAGAAGCATCACGACGAGGCTGGCGAGCCGCCCGCCTTCGCGGCGCTCTTGGAGGCGGCGGGGCTAGAACTCGCGGCGGACACGCTCGTCCGCTACGCCCATTGGGTGACGCCCATCGACCGGCCGAAGCGCTTCGACACGCAATTCTTCCTGGCGCCCGCGCCGCCCGCGCAAGAACCGGCACATGACGGGCGCGAGATCGTCGAGGCCGTGTGGACGACGCCGGAGGCGGCGCTGCGGGACGCCGAAGCGGGCCGCATCAAGCTCGTCTTCGCGACGCAGATGAACCTCGTCCGCCTCGCCCGCAGCCGCACCATCGCCGAGGCTTTGGACCGCGCGCGGCGCGAACCCATCGTGACCGTCACGCCCGAGGTGGTGAAGACGGCCTCCGGCACCGCCTTCCGCATTCCCGCGGAGGCGGGCTACGGCGCGACGGAAGTTGCGGCGGGCAGCCTCCTTCGCGCCTGACGCCCGATGGTCGAGATTCCCTTCCGGCGCGCGATGTCTTTCGCCTATGAGCGGCTGGAGCCTGTCTCGCCGCTCATTCGCCGGATCGTCGCTCGCAATCCCGGCCCCTTCACCTACAAGGGCACGGGGACTTATGTTGTCGGGCACGGTCGAGTTGCCGTCATCGATCCCGGGCCGGCGCTGGAGGAGCATGTCGGGGCGCTGCTTCAGGCGCTGCGCGGCGAGACGGTGACCCACATTGTCGTCACCCATACCCATCGCGATCACTCACCGGCCGCCGCCGCTCTGCGGCGCGCGACCGGCGCGCGAACCTACGGTTTCGGACCGCATGGCGGCGAGGCCGGCGGCGACGCCATCGAAGAGGGCGCCGACCGCGCCTTCGTTCCGGATGTCCCGCTCCGCGAGGGCGACACGCTGGAAGGGCCGGGCTGGCGCCTCGCCGCCCTCCACACGCCCGGCCATACTTCGAACCACCTCTGCTTCGCGCTGCCCGAGGAGCGCGCGCTCTTCTCCGGCGATCACGTCATGGGCTGGTCGACGAGCGTCATCGCGCCGCCCGACGGCGACATGCGGCACTACCTCGCCTCGCTCGACAAGCTCCTCGGCCGCGAGGATGCCGTCTTGTGGCCGACGCACGGACCCGCGATCACCGAGCCGAAGGCGCATGTCGCCGCCTTCATCGCCCATCGCCGCGAGCGGACGGAAGCCATTCTCCACCGTCTCGCCGCGGGGGACGAGACGATCCCGGCGATGGTTGCCGCCATCTATGCGGGGCTGGATCCGCGGCTTCGCGGCGCCGCCGGGCGCTCGGTCCTGGCGCATCTCGTCGCGCTTATCGAGGAGGGGCGCGTCCGTTGCGACGGCGCGGCCCGCCTCGATGCGCGCTTCCGCCTCGCTTGAGCTCGAGTCGGCGCGGCTATTTCTGCTGCGCCAGCCAGTCGATAAGGGCCTTGCGGTCCTCGGGATTCTTGAGCCCGGCGAAGACCATGCGGGTACCGGGCATGAATTTCCGCGGGTCGGCCAAGTACTGGTCGAGATTGGCGGCGTCCCAGACGACGCCGGATTTCTTGTTCGCCTCCGAATAGGCGAAGTTGGGCGCGGTCCCCGCCTTGCGGCCGACAACGCCGAAGAGGCTGGGGCCGATCCGGTTCTGGCCCTCCTTCACCGTGTGGCAGACGGCGCAATTGCGGCGGAAGATCTGCTCGCCCGATTGCTGCGCGGCAGCGCCGCCAGCCGCGCAGACAAGCCCGCAAAGCGCCACGGCTCCGGCGATTTGCCGCGCCATCGAGTCCAGCCGCCCAACCCTTTCCATCGCCCCGCTCCTCAATAGATGCCGCTTTCGAGATCGAGCAGCGGAAAGGCGCCGTGCACACCGGGCGTCGAGACCGGCGCCGCCGGCGCCAAATAGGATTTGTCGAGCGCGGAGAGGCGGTCGACGCCGAGGAGGCCGAGGCAGGTGCGGATCTCGCTCTCCAGCAATTCGAGGACGCGCACGATTCCCGGCGCGCCGGCGGCGGCGAGGCCATAGCAATAGAGGCGGCCGATGGCGACGAGGTCGGCGCCCATGGCGATCGCCTTGACGATGTCGGTGCCGCGCGAGAAGCCGCCATCGACGAGGATAAGCGCCTTGCCGCGGGCGACGGCGAGCACCTCGGGCAGCACCTCCATCGCGCCGCGGCCATGGTCGAGCTGGCGACCGCCGTGGTTCGAGACATAGATGCCGTCGACGCCGTGCTCGAGCGCGATGCGGGCATCCTCCTCGGTCGCGATGCCTTTCAGGATCAACGGGATTTTGTGCTTCGCCTTGAAGCGCTCGACATCCTTCCACGAGAGCGCCGCCTGATAATCGTGGCCGGTCGCGCGCTGCCGCCAGTATTTGACGAAGCGCTTGGAGAGGTCGCGCTCGCGCCGGCTGTAGAGCGCCGTATCGACGGTGATGCAGAAGGCGTCGTAGCCGGCATCGACGGCGCGGCGGGCGTAGTCGTCGACGAAGGCGTCATCGCCCCGGACATAGAGCTGGAAGATCTTGCAGGCTTCGCCCGCCTGCGCCGCCGCGGCTTCGAGTCCGGGATGCGTCACCGAGCTCAAGAAGAAGGGGCTGCCGAACTCGGCCGCGGCCGCGGCGACGGTGGCGCCGCCGCCGGCCTCGAAGGATTCGAGCGATCCCACCGGTGCCAGCGCCACCGGGATGCGAAGCGGCTTGCCGAGAAAACGATGCGTGCAGTCGATACTCGAGACGTCGCGCAGCACACGCGGGCGGAAGGCGATCGAATCGAGCGCGAGGCGATTGCGCCGCAGCGTCGTCTCGGTCTCGGTGGCGCCGACGAGGTAATCCCAGATGTTCTGGTTGAGCTGCGTCCGCGCCGCCTTGACGATCTCGTGCAGCGTCTCGAAGCGGCTCTCGACAAGTTCGGTCATCCCCATCCTCTGCTGCTGCCCCAAGACACGGTTCACCACGAAGGCACCAAGGCACGAAGTCTTTTTTCGGGCGCTTCGCGCCATTGATCAACGCTTCGTGTCTTCGTGCCTTCGTGGTGAAAAAGCCTTCGCGCCCGACGCTGTCGTCGGCGCTCTCACGCGTAGCCCGGCGGCGGGACGAAGGCGCGGAAGTCGCGTTCGAGATGGCGCGCGAAGTCGATCGTCGTGCGGTCGCCATATTGCGGGCCGACGATCTGGACGCCGACGGGAAGGCCCTCCGGCGTCTGCCCCGCCGGGGCCACCGTCGCCGGCAGATAGAAGAGGCAGGAATAGCCGGCCCAGAAGAGCTGATCGGTCGTCGGCACCTGCTTGCCGTTGATGGTGATCGTGCGCTCGTGCCGCTCGCCCTTCTGATCGTGCGGGAAGGCGGCCGAAGCCGCCGCCGGGCAGAGCAAGAGGTCATACTCCTTGAAGAACTCGGCCCAGGCGAGGCGCATCCGGTGCCGCGTCTGGTTCGCCGCCAGCCAGTCGCGGTGGTAGAGCACGTTGGCGCGCGTCATGCGGGCGAAATAGCTGTCGTCATCCTCGGCAAGGCCGCGCGCGATCTCGAGGTTGCGGGCGAAGACTTCGGCGCTCTGCCGGCCGGAGGTCGCGGCGCGCAGCATCCGGATATAGATGCGCTGCGCCTCGTCGGTGTCGATGTCGGGGCGCGCCTTGTCGCTGACCTGCGCGCCCGCCTTCGCCAGGTAATCGCCGAGCCGCTGCAGGCAATCCTGGACGGCGCGATCGACCTCGGCGTTGCGGTCGGTCAGCATGAGCGCGACGCGATACTCCGAGAGGCGCTTCTTGCGCGGCGCCGGCAGTTCGAGCCGCCAGCCCGCGCCCTCGATTTCGTCCGGCCCCGCCATGGCGTCGAGCGCCGGTCCCAGATCCTCGGCGCTCCGCGTCATCGGCCCGACGACGGAGATGTCGGAGGCGGCGTAGGTGCCGGGCAAGGCCTGCCCCCGCGTCGGGACGATGCCGAAAGTCGGCTTGTGGCCCCAGACGCCGCAATAATGCGCGGGGTTGCGGATCGAGGCGCCGATGTCGCTTCCCGCCTCGATGCCGGTGAGCCCGGCCGCGAGCGCCGCCGCCGAACCGCCGGAGGACCCGCCCGGTGAGCGCGAGAGGTCCCAGGGATTGTTGGTGGTGCCGTAGACGGCGTTGAAGCTCTGCCAATCCGAGAGCAGCAGCGGCACGTTCGTCTTGCCGAAAAGAACGACGCCGGCGGCAAGGAGGCGATCCACCGCGAGCGCGTTTCGCTGCGGGAAGTTCTCCTTGAGCTGCGGCATCCCCCAGGTGGTCGGCATGCCGACGACATCGTAGGATTCCTTGATCGTCATGGGGACGCCGTGGAACGGCCCCCAGACCTCGCCGCGCGCCAGCGCCGCATCGGCGGCATCGGCGCGCTTGCGCGCGGCGGGGAGATCGGTGGCGATGATGGCGTTGATCTTCGGGTTGAAGCGCTCGACGCGCTTCAGATAGAGCTCGAGCAGCTCGCGGCAGCCGATCTTCTTGGCGCGAATCGCCCCGGCAAGCTGCACCGCCGATTGGAACGGCAAATCGACCATGGACGCCACCTTGGGGTTGCGAATGGGATGCGGAAGGGATTTCTGCACAGGAGGCCGCCAAAGAGCAACCCGTAAGCCAAGCTGGCTTTCTCCCTTGCCGCGCAATGTAAGGGGGACCGATCCCCCTGCCTTCTTCAGATCTCACGCTCGTCAACCCGTTTGCATCGAACTCGGCATGAGCCGTTCGCAACAACGGCAGCGCCGCCACCGATCTCGGCTGTGACTGCCTCCAACGTCATGCATATGTCGCAGCCGGTCTTCATCTCGCGGCGCGATCCGGATCATAGAGCACTTTACGGCTCGACGATCTCGACGCGGTAATCGGTCCCCTCCCAGCGCTTGTCGCTCTCCCAGCGGAAGGTGAAGACGACAGCGGCCCCGACCGGGAGGGAAGCGGTGTCGAGATCGGCGATATGCGCGCCGAAGCCGCTGTCGTGCGTCGCGGTATCCCAGGCGCTGCGCCAGTCGTCGCCGCTCCAATGGACGAGCGCCGGCGCCGGTAGCGAAAGGCGCAGCGCCTTGCCCCGTTTCAGCCCGCGCCCCTTGTTGTTGAGGCACCAGTGGCCGAGGCGCGATTGCACGCGCTCGATCTGATAGCGCTGCCGCGGCTGCGGCGGCATGTCGAAGATGCGGCCTTCGCGCAGAGAGCGCAGGAGCTTCACATGCTCGGCATGAGCCCAGACGAGCGGCATGGCCGAGCCCGAGGGGCGGCCGCGAAAAAGTTCGCGCGCGGGGATGTCGTCGGCGTCCCAGACCTGCTCGGGCAGGAGGTGGCCATCGCTGGCGAAGCCGTTGAGCGCCGCGAGCAGCCGCTCGGCTTCGGCGCGGTTGCCGGCGGCCAGCTCGTAATGCGCGCGCTCGCCCGTGAGGAGCGGCCAGGCACGGCCGATGCCCGTGCCATCGAAAGCCGCGCCGTCCTCATGCTCGCCATAGCCGTCGCCATTGTAGCGGCGCCAGCACGGTCCCGCCGGCAGCTCGACCCGCAGCAGCGCGTCGATCGCCACGACGGTGTGGCGAATGCGCGGATCGTCGGCGGCGCGCAAGCCGAAGCGGACGAGAGCCAGAGCATCGGGGCTGACGATGGCGGAAGCCGGTTGCCGGCTGTCCTGCGGCGGCCGGTTCTTGACCGGGACGAAACCGTCGATCGGCGAGGCCGCCTCGGCGGTCTCGGGCGGGCTGATCCGGACATAATAGCCGGGAATGCCGAGGCGGCGGGCGAGCGGCGTTCCCTCAGCATAGGTCCAGTGCTCGATCTCGTCGTTCCACGCATCCGCGGTCTCGCGCAGATAGGCGGCAGCGGCGGCATCGCCGAGATGCGCGGCGAGGTCGGCGGCGGCGAGCAGCGCCGCGATTTCGGTCGCCAGCGTGAAGGGCGAGTAGCCGCCATCCTCCTCCCAGCGGTCTTGCCCGGTCACCGGCCCGTTCCGCACGATGTAGCCGGCGGCGCGGCGGACCATGCGCCAGAAGCGCGCGAGTTCCGTCTCGGAGAGATCGCCCTCGCGCCAGGCGAGGTCGACGAGGAGGATCGGCAGCGCACATTCGTCGATCTGCTCGCCGGTCCAATAGGGGCTGCCGTCGAGCCAGCAATTCTGCGGCCAATGGCCGTCGGCCTCCTGCGTCGTCTCGAGATAGCCCAGCACGCGGCGGGCATCGGCGATGGCGCCGATGGCGAGGAGGCCGCCCGCCGCCTCGACGAGGTCGCGCGGCCAGACCAGGTGGTAGCCGCCGAGATCGTCGTCGCCCTTGGCAAAGCCCCAAGGGATGGAAAGGCTGGCGATGATGCCGCCCGGGAAGGAGCTCGCCTCGTGCGTCCGCAGCACCGCCGTGCTGACGCGGTAGGTGCTGTGGCCTGCCGGCTCGCGCGGATCGTCGAGCGGCAGCAGTCCGGCCTGCCACGCCCGCCAGCCCGCGACATAGCCCACGAGCGCCGCCTCAACTCCGTCATGAAGGCTGGCAATGACGCGATGGGCCGCCTCCTCGAAGCGACGTCCGAAGCTCAGCGCCAGAACGAAGGCGCCTTGGCAGGCGGCAAGGTCGATTTCGGCGGCGAGCGCCACATTGCCGTTCTCGGCGCGCTCGTAGCGCCAGCGCATCTCGCAATGGCGCGACAGGTCCTGCCATCCGTCCGAGGTGCCGACGAAGCCGGCGGAGCGGGCACGGAACGGCGCCGAGCAGCCGAGCGCGAGGGCGACGCTGCGGCCGCGCGCGAAGAGCATCGGGCAGCCCTTCCAGTCCTCGATCCAGGCGGTGTTGCCGCCGCCGGCATTGACGAGATGCGGGGCGAGCAGCACGAAGAGCCGGTAGTCGCCGAGCCGGCCCTGCAGCGGGCGAAAGGCGACGCGCTGAAACAGCGTGTCGCGGCGCGGATCGGAGACGACCAGCTTCTCGATCCGGTAGCGCCCGCGCAGGCAGTCATTGCCGAGGAGGAAGGCCGGAACGCCGTCCTCGACGGCACGGACGGTGGTGCGCGCATCGCGCTTCTCCTCGGAGAAGAAGCGATCCCCGGGCGCGGTGACGATGAGGCCGCAATCGCGAGTGCAGGCATAGTCGAGGCGCGGATAATAGACCTCGTTGACGATCCCGTGGCTGAGCGTGAACCAGACGCGGCTCTGCGGCGACAGCGCCGTGCCGACGCCGCTCTTCGCGCTCGACGTCCAGCGGGCGGGAATGCCCGGCGCGCCGGGGGCGGAACCGCTCTGCGGCATGCCGGATCAGACGCCGCCGCGGCGCAGGATGAAGCGCTCCATCGCGGCGGCGAAGCCGTCCTCGTCGTTGCTCGAGGTCACCGCGTCCGCGGCGTCCTGCACCGCCCTCGGCGCATTCCCCATGGCGATGCTGAAGCCGCTCTTGCGGAACATCGGGAGGTCGTTCTCCATGTCGCCGATCGTGGCGATCGCCGCGGCGGGGACGCCGAGGCTGCGCGTCAGCGCCTCGACGACGCTGCCCTTGTCGACAGCGGGCGGCGTCAGGTCGAGATAATAGCGCTGCGAGCGAATGACCGAGGCGGCGCCGGCGAGTTCTTGGCCCAACTCCCTCTCGCAGGCGGCGAGGCGATCGAAATCGGCGCTGACGCCGACGATCTTCGCGGCCGCGCCGAGATGCGGACGCCAGTCGGAGACGACCACCGGCTCCGCTTCGACGGTGCGCCGCTCATGATCGACATAGGGACCGGCCGGGTTGCGCAGCAGCCAGCGGTCGCCGCTGAAGAGCCAGATGTCGATCCCGCGCTCGGTCAAGAACTGGACGCCGCGCGCGGCCGCCGCCGGCGGAATGAGGTGCTGTTCGAGGATGGAGAGATCGGCTGCGACGAGGGTTCCGCCATTAAAGGCGCCGATCGGCAAATCGAGCCCGAGCGGCCCCACCAGCATGCGCAGCCCGAAAGGCGGACGGCTGCTCGTCACCGTGAAGGCGATGCCGCGGTCGCGCAGCCGGCGCACGGCCTCGCAAGCGGCGCTGGTCAGGCGCTTGTCAGTGGTGACGAGCGTGCCGTCGACATCGGCGAGGACGAGCCGGATCTCGTGCGCCGAGCGCCCGGCTTCAGGCCGGTTCTCCTTCATGATCCGCCTCCTTCGGCCGGCTCATCGCCGCAACCATTTCGGCCCCTCGGGCGTGCCGAGGACGACGCCGGTCGCGAGATCGATGAAAAGGCCCGATTCGATGACGCCGAGGACCGCGCCGACCCGGCGCTCCAGCTCCGGCGCGTCCAGGATGCTAGGGAACGCGCAATCGGCGATGTAGTTTCCGCCGTCGGTGCGGAACGGCTGGTCCTGCGCGCGGCGCAGGCGAACCGTCGCGCCCAGCACCTCGAGGCGCTCCACGGCGAGCTGCCAGCCGAACGGCACGATCTCGACCGGCACGGCAGCGCGCTCGCCCAAGCGGTCGACGAGCTTGCTGTGATCGGCGACGATGACGACGCGGCGGCTCGCGCTCGCCACAATCTTCTCGCGGAGGAGCGCGCCGCCGCGCCCCTTGATGAGGTGCAGCGTCCTGCGCTCGATCTCGTCGGCTCCATCGATCGTCAGATCGATGCGGCGGTGCTGGGCGAAGTCGGTGAGCGGAATGCCGAGGCGCCTCGCCTGCGCCGCTGTCGCCTCCGAGGTCGGAATGCCGCTGATCTGGAGGCCGCCGGCGACGCGGCGCGCCAGCGCCTCGAGAGCGAAGGCCGCCGTCGATCCCGTGCCGAGCCCGACGACCATCTTGCCTTCGATCTCGGCGACGGCGGCTTCCGCCGCGAGCCGCTTCAGCCGCTCGGTCTCGGCGTCCCCGGCGCTCATGGCCGCGCCGGCGGCGGTGCGCCGTCGCCGAGCGCCGCCAGAATCCCGTTGACGATCTCGTTCGGCCGCCGCTCGATCGAGGCGACGATCGCCCTCTCCTCCGGCGCCGGCTCCTCCAGCGCGTCGAACTGGCTCTGCAGGAGTCCGGCCGGCATGAAATGGCCATGCCGAGCGGCGATGCGGCGACCGATCACCGCCTGATCGCCCTTCAGATAGACGAGGCGGACGTCCTCGTGCCCGCCGACGAGGAGATCGCGGTAGCGCCGCTTCAGAGCCGAGCAGGCGACAACGCCGTGCCCGCCGGTCTCCCGGGTATGGTCGATCCAGACGGCGATGGCGCGCAGCCAGGGCCAGCGATCCTCGTCGGTGAGCGGGATTCCGGCATGCATCTTCTCGACATTGGCCGGCGGATGGAGCCAGTCGCCATCTTCGAAATCCCAGCCGAGCCGCCCGGCCAGCAAGGCGGCGATCGTCGTCTTGCCCGAGCCGGAGACGCCCATGACGATGAGCGCCGTGATCGGCCGCCCGCTCTCGCCGCGCACGATCCGCGCCGCACCGGTGCTCATCCTCCCTCCCCTTCCGGCGCCGCCGACCGGTCGACGAACCAACGGCAGGCACCCTGCGGCGCGACGCAAGCCGCCGGCAGCGCCGCCCCGCCGGCGAGGAGGCGCGCCAGGATCGGGCGCTTGTCGCTGCCGGTCACAAGAAACGCGACTTCGCCGCTGCTGTCGAGGGCCGGAAAAGTCAAGGTGATGCGCGCTTCGGGCTGGGCGCCGACCACCGCGACGACGAGGCGCCGGCGCTCGGCGAGGGCCGGACTGCCGGGGAAGAGCGAGGCGGTGTGGCCGTCGGCGCCGAGGCCGAGCAGCGTCGCGTCGAAGAGCGGCGCCCCGTCCCGCCGCATGTCGCGGCGGACCGCGAGAAGGAGGCGCTCATAGTCGGCGGCGGCATCCTCCGGCTTGCGGCCGACCGTCGGAACAGGATGAATGTTGCCCGGCGGTACCGGCGCCGCATCGAACAGCGCCTCGCGCGCCATCCGATAGTTGCTGCGCGGGTCGTCCGGCGGCACGAAACGCTCATCGCCCCAGAACCAGTGGATGGAGTGCCACGGCAGCATCGCGCGGAAGGGCGGCTCGGCGAGGCGGCGATAGAGGCGCCGCGGCGTCGACCCGCCCGAGAGGCAGACCGCGGGCGCGGAGCCGGCCGCCGCGCCGACGCGCTCGGCGAGCCATGCCGCCGCGCGTTCGGCAACCGCTGCGGCGTCGTCGAGCACGACGAGATTGCGCTCGGCGCGGTTCACGCGGCGCCGCCCGGCGGTTTGGCGTGGCGGCGGAGCGCGGCGATCGCGCGCGCATAGTCGGGGCTGCCGAAGACCGCCGAGCCGGCGACGATCGCATTCGCCCCGGCTTCGATGGCCTGCCACGCATTCTCCCCCTTCTGGCCGCCATCGACCTCGATCCAGGGATCGAGCCCCCGCGCCTCGCAGAGCGCGCGCAGCGCGCGGATCTTGGGCAGCATCTCCGGCAGGAAGCGCTGGCCGCCGAAGCCCGGATTGACCGTCATGACGAGAATGATGTCGCAGAGATGCAGCACATGATCGACGAAAGCGAGCGGGCTTGCCGGATCGAGGACGGCGCCGGCTTTGCAGCCGAGCTCGCGAATGCGCGTCAGGACGCGGTGCAAATGAACGGTCGCCGAGGGCTCCGACTGGACGAGGATATGGTCGGCGCCGGCCTCGGCGAAGGCGTCGACATAGCGCTCGGGCTCCGTGATCATCAGATGGACGTTGAGCGGCTTTGCCGTCGCCCGGCGCAGCGCCGCCACGACGACGGGGCCGATCGTAATGTTCGGCACGAAGCGCCCGTCCATCACATCGACATGGATCCAGTCGGCGCCGGCGAGGTCGACCGCGCGCACCTCTTCGGCAAGGCGGCCGAAATCGGCGGAGAGGATGGAGGGCGCGATGACGAGCGGCTTCATGCCGGCCCCGAGGCGATCGCCCGCCAGAGGCGGCCGTCGCGGCGGAGCAGCGCGTCGGCCTCGCCCGGCCCCTCGCTGCCCGCGGCATAGGTGGCAAGACCGCGCGCGCCCTCGGCATGCCACGCATCGAGGAAGGGCTGCACCACCTGCCAGCCCGCCTCGACATAATCGGCGCGCTGGAACTGCGTCGCGTCGCCGATCATGCAGTCATAGATGAGAGTCTCGTAGCCGGTGCTCGGCGCGGCGTCGAAATAATCCTTGTATTTGAAATCCATGCGCACGCCGTCGGCGCGCAGCAGCGGCCCCGGCACCTTGGCATTGAACTGCAGCGCCGCGCCCTCGTCGGGCTGGATGCGCAGCACCAGGAAGTTCTGGGCAAGGCGCTCGATCGAAGTGTCGCGGAACATCGAAAACGGCGCCTGCTTGAATTTGACGGCGATCTCCGTCTTGCGCGCCGCCAGCGCCTTGCCGGTGCGCAGGTAGAACGGCACCCCGGCCCAGCGCCAATTGTCGATGAGAAGACGCAGGGCGACATAGGATTCGGTGATGCTGTCGGCGGCGATGTCGGGTGCGTCGCGGAAGGCGGCGACGCTGCGCCCTTGGACGGTGCCGGCGCGGTACTGGGCGCGGACCGCATCCTGCGCCGCGCGCTCGGGCGCCAGGCGATGGACGGCGTGCAGCACCTTCGTCTTCTCGCTGCGCACCGCATCCGCCTCGAAGCATGTCGGCGGCTCCATCGCCGTCAAGGCGAGGAGCTGGAAGAGATGGTTAGGCACCATGTCGCGGAGGGCGCCCGTCGCATCGTAGAATTTGCCGCGGCTTTCGACGGAAACCGTCTCGGCGACGGTGATCTGCACATGGTCGATGTGGTCGCGGTTCCACAGCGGCTCGAAGATGCCGTTGGCAAAGCGCAGCACCAGGATGTTCTGGACCGTCTCCTTGCCGAGGTAATGGTCGATCCGAAAGATCTGCTCCTCCTCGAGCACGTCGAGGAGCGCGCGGTTGAGCCGGCGCGCCGAAGCGAGATCGCTGCCGAAAGGCTTCTCGACGATGACGCGGCGCCATGCGCCCGGCCGCTGGCGCGTGAGGCCGGCCTGGCCGAGGCCGCGCGCGACCTCGGCGAAGACATCGGGCGGCGTTGCGAGATAGAAGAGGCAATTCCCGGCCGCTCCAAGCTTCTCGGCGAGGCGGCGATAAGTGGCGGGATCGGCGAAATCGCCGGCGAGATACGTCACCCGCCGCAACAGCCGCTCTGCATATTCGGGAACGACCGCCACCGTGGCGAAGCGATTCAGCCCCTCGACGAGGCGCGCGCGGAAGGCGGCATCGGACAGATCGGCGCGGGCGACGCCGCAGAGCGCGAATTCCTCGGGCAGCAGCCCGCCCTCGGCGAGGTTGTAGAGCGCCGGCACGAGGAGGCGGCGCGTCAGGTCGCCGGCGGCCCCGAAAACGACGAAGGTGCAGGGATCGGGGCGCCGCGGCGCCCCGCCGCCGCGCGGAGACGGCGCCGCCGTCATCCCTGCCTCTCGACATGCCCGCCGAAGCCCCTGCGCATCGCCGAGAGGAGCTTCTCGGCGAAGGTGTGCTTCTGGCGCGAGCGAAAGCGGGCATAGAGCGCGGCGGACAGCACCTCGACCGGAACCGCCTCGGCGATGGCGGCGAGAATCGTCCACCGGCCTTCGCCCGAATCTTCGACCGTGCCGGAGAACGCGGCGAGCGCCTCGTCCTCGGCGAGCGCCGCCGCGATGAGGTCGAGGAGCCAGGAGGAGATGACGCTGCCGCGCCGCCACACCTCGGCGATGTCGGCGAGGTCGAGATCGAACCGTTCCTCGGGCGGCAACGCTTCGCTTGCCGCGTTCTTCAGGATGTCGAACCCTTCGGCATAGGCCTGCATGAGGCCGTATTCGATGCCGTTGTGGACCATCTTGACGAAATGGCCGGCGCCGTTCGGACCGGCATGGATGTAGCCGCGCTCGGCGCGCGGTTCGCGGCTTTCACGATGCGGCGTGCGCGGCAGCGCGCCGGGTCCCGGCGCCAGCGCCGCGAAAATCGGGTCGAGCCGATCGACGACGCCCGTGTCGCCGCCGATCATCATACAGTAGCCGCGCTCCAACCCCCAGACGCCGCCCGATGTGCCGACATCGACGTAATGGAGGCCCTTGGCGGCGAGGGCGCGCGCCCGCCGGATATCGTCCTTCCAGAAGGAGTTGCCGCCGTCGAGGATGACATCGCCCTCATCGAGCAGCGGCGTCAGCGCGGCGATGGCGTCCTCCGTCGCCGCGCCCGCGGGCAGCATGAGCCAGACGGCCCGCGGCGCGCGCAGCCTCGCGACGAGCCCGGCGAGATCGCCGGCGCCGACGGCTCCCTCCTCGGAAAGACGCCGCACAGCCGCGGGGTCGCGGTCGAAGACGACGCACTCATGGCCGTTCCGCATCAGCCGCCGGGCGATATTGCCGCCCATCCGCCCCAAGCCGACGACGCCGAGCTGCATGTCGCTGATCCTCCTGTCGCTTGCGGGTCAGGCGAGCGCGTCCCGGACCGCCGTGCCCAGCCGGCGCAGCCCCGCCGCCGCATCGGCGCCGAGATGGACGCGCAGGGCGCGCCGCCCGCGTTCGGCCAGCACGTCGAAATCGCCGCGCGCCTGCGCCGCCTTCACCAAGCCGAAGCTGTATTTGCGGCCGGGAATGGCGAGATCGGCCGCCCCGTCCTCGCAGGTGATCTGCAGGAAGACGCCGGAATTGGGGCCGCCCTTATAGGCTTGCCCCGTCGAGTGGAGAAAGCGCGGCCCGAAGCCGAGGCAGGTGGCGACGCGGCGGGCATCGCGAATGCGCAGCCGCATCGCCTGGAGCGCCTCCTGGTGCGCGGCGCTGCGGTCGAGATAGGCGAGGAGCGCGCAATAGTCACCGGGCCCGAGCCGCGCCAGATGCGCCCTCAGCGCGCCGGCGAGCGAGCGGGCACCGCCTGCGGCTTCGAGCGCCGCCGCATTGGCGGAGTCGGCGAAGAGCGCCACTCCGTGCTCTTCGAGGAACGGCCGCTCGGGCGGCAGGGCGCCGCTCGCCTCGTAGGCGCTCGTCAGCTCGCGCGTCTTGACCTTGCTTGCCTCGACATCCGGCTGGTCGAAGGGGTTGATGCCGACAATTGCGCCGGCGACGGCGGTCGCCATCTCCCAGCGGAAGAACTCCTGACCGAGCTGGTAGCGGTCGCGGAGGACAATGCGGACGACCGGATGCCCCGCCGCTTCGAGCACCGCGAGCGCCCGCTCGGCCGTCGGATCCGGCTCCTCGGCGAGCGCCAGGCGGATGAAGAGGCGGTCGTCGCCATAGGCTTCGGGCGGCCCCACGCCCTCGCCGTCGACCGGCACGATCCCGCGCCCCTCCTTGCCCGTCGATTCCGCGAGAAGCTGCTCGAGCCAAGCCCCGAAGCTCGCGAGACCCGGCGAGGCGAGGATCGTCGCCTTGTCGCGGCCGGACTTCGCCGCCAGCCCCAAGATCGCGCCCAGCACGACGGCCGGATTTTCTGTGGGCGGCACTTCGGCGGCGCAGGAGCGGACCATCACCTCCGTCGCGGCGAGAAGCCGCTCGAAGTCGAGCCCCATGATGGCCGCCGGGACCATGCCGAAATTCGACAGCACCGAATAGCGCCCGCCGATCGTCGGCTCGCCCGCGAAGACATGGCGGAATTTCTCGCGCTGCGCCAGCTTCTCCAGCTGCGAGCCCGGATCGGTGATGGCGATGAAGCGCCGCCCGGCCTCGGCGGCGCCCAAGGCGCCGCTGACGCGGCCCCAGAAATAACGCTGGAGAATGTCGGGCTCGAGCGTGCTGCCGGACTTGCTGGCGACGATGAAGAGCGTGCGCTGGAGGTCGAGGCGTCGCTCGACGCCGCGGATCTGCGTCGGGTCGGTCGAATCGAGGGTGACCAGCTCGGGATATCCGGGCTGCCGCCCGAACGTCTCGGCGAGAACCTCGGGGCCGAGGCTCGACCCGCCCATGCCGAGCAGGACGGCATGGCGGAAGCCGTCCTCGCGGCCTGTCTTGGCGATTGCCGCGAGCTGCGGCAAGGCCTTCCTCTGTGCCTCGACGATCCGCAGCCAGCCGAGCCACCGGCCTTCGTCGCGCCCCGTCCACAGCGCCGCATCGCCCGCCCAGAGCCGGCGCGTTCTGCCTTCCGTCCGCCAGAGATCGAGCGTTGCCGCGAGGTTCTTCGCCAGCGCGTCTGGCAACACAGGGGCGAGGTCGCCGAGCGCCGCTCCGAGACCGGCACGACGGCGCTGCGCTACGGCGGCGAGGAGCTGGTCGAAGGACTGGGCGAAGAGACGGACGCCCTCCTCGACGAGCTGCGCCGTCACCTCGCCGATGGCGATGCCGGCGCGTTCGAGCGCCGCCATCACGCGCTCCGCCTCGCCGAGATCGGCTTCGAGGGAAGGTCGCACGCGGCCGTGGTCGCGGAAGGCATCCATGGTCGCCGGCGGCAGCGTGTTGATCGTATCGGGCCCGATCAGCTCTTCGACGTAGAGGACATCGCTGTAGGCGGGGTTCTTGGTGCCCGTGCTCGCCCAGAGGAGGCGCTGCCGGCGCGCGCCCTTCGCCTCCAGCGCCGCCCAGCGCGGTCCCGAGAAGAGCCGTTTGTAGCGGCGATAGGCGAGCTTCGCATTGGCGATCGCGACCTTGCCCCGCAGCCCTTCGAGAAGGCGCCGCGTCTCCTCGTCGTTGCTGCCGCGCAGGCGCTCGGCGAGGCGCTTGTCGACGGCGGTGTCGATGCGGCTGACGAAGAAGCTGGCGACGCTTGCGATGGCGCTCGGATCGCCGCCGCGCGCGACGAGATCCTCGAGGCCGGCGATGTAGGCGCCGGCCACTTCCTCATAGACCTGCTGCGAGAAGAGAAGGGTCACGTTGACGTTGATCCCCTCTCCGGTGAGGCGGCGAATGGCGGGAATCCCCGCCGGCGTCGCCGGCACCTTCACCATCAGGTTCGGCCGCTCCACCTCGCGCCAGAGCCGCCGCGCCTCGGCTACCGTCTCCTCGGTGGCGAGGGCGAGATAGGGCGAGACTTCGAGGCTGACGAAGCCGTCGCGCCCCTTGCTCGCCTCGTAGACCGGGCGCAGCACATCGGCCGCGGCGCGGATGTCGGCCACCGCGAGGTGCTCGTAGAGTGCACCGACCCCGAGATCGCCGCGGTCTTCAAGGACGCGGAGCGCCTCGTCGTAATCGCGGCTGTGGCCGATCGCCTTCTCGAAGATCGAAGGGTTCGAGGTGACCCCCTTCAGCCCATCCTCGGCGACGAGGCGCGCCAAGGAGCCGTCGGTGATGAACCGGCGCGCGAGGAAATCCAGCCAGATCGACTGGCCGCAGGATTCGAGCTGCCGCAGCGGGTTCATCGCCTCGCCTCCTTCGCTTTCGCAATCTGCGCCTTCGCCGCGGCGACGACATGGTCGGTGGTGAAGCCGAATTTGGTCAGGAGGTCCTTGAGCGGCGCCGAGGCGCCGAAGGTGTGCATGCCGATCATGGCGCCCGTCCTCCCGACATAGCGGTCCCAGCCGATGACGGAGCCCTGCTCGACCGAGACGCGCGCCATGATCTCGGGCGGCAGGACAGTGCGGCGATACTCCGGATCCTGCCGCTCGTAAAGCTCCCAGGAGGGCATGCTGACGACGCGGGCGGCGATGCCCTCGCCCGCCAGCCTCTCATAGGCCTCGAGGCAGAGCCGCACCTCGCTGCCGGTGCCGATGAGGATGACTTCGGGGCGCCGCTCGGCGCTCTCGGCGAGAATATAGGCGCCGCGCGCGACGCCCGATGCGGCGGCATAGCGGCGGCGGTCGAAGACCGGCAGCGCCTGGCGGCTCAGCACGAGGCAGGCCGGCTGATGACGGAGCTCGATGATGACGCGCCACGCCTCGGTCACCTCGCTGGCGTCGGCCGGGCGGAGGACGATAAGCCCCGGAATGGCGCGGAGACCGATGAGCTGCTCGACCGGCTGATGCGTCGGACCGTCCTCGCCGACGCCGATCGAATCATGGGTGAAGATCCAGATTGTCGGCAGCTCCATCAGAGCGCTGAGGCGGATCGGCGGCTTCATATAGTCGGTGAAGATGAGAAAGCCCGCGCCGAAGGCCCGGATCTTCGAGAGGGCGAGGCCGTTGACGACGGCGCCCATGGCGTGCTCGCGAACGCCGAAATGCATGTTGCGCCCGCCCGGCGCCGCGGCCGAGAGATCGCCCGCCTCGGCGAAGGCGAGACGCGTCTTCGTCGAGGGCGCGAGATCGGCGGCGCCGCCGATGAGCCAGGGATAGCGAGCGGCGATAGCGTTCAACACCTTGCCCGACGCCTCGCGCCCGGCGATGCCCTTCGCATCGGCGGCGAAGACCGGCAGCTCCGCGTCCCATCCCGCGGGGAGCTCGCGGCGCTGCATCAGCTCGATCTCCTCGGAGAGATCGGGATAGGCCGCGCGGTAGCGCGCGAAGAGCTCCCGCCAGGCGGCGTTGAGGCGCCGGCCGCGCTCGCCAAGGCCCGCCCGGAAATGATCATAGACCGCGGCGGGGACGCGGAACTGCGCGTCTTCCGGCCAGCCATAGCTGCGCTTGGCGAGCCGCACTTCCTCGGCGCCCAGCGGCTCGCCATGGGCGGCGCTCGTGTCCTGCTTGTGCGGCGCGCCGTAGCCGATATGGCTCTCGATGACGATCAGCGTCGGGCGGTCGGCGGTGCGGCGGAAGCGCTCGATCGCAGCGGCGATCCGGGCGGTGTCGTTGGCATCGCCGAGCCGCGCCACGTCCCAGCCATAGCCGAGGAACCGCGTCGCCACGTCCTCGCTGAAGGCGAGGTCGGTGTGGCCCTCGATCGAGACGCGGTTGCTGTCATAGAGCCAGCAGAGATTGGCGAGGCGCAGATGGCCGGCGAGCGACGCCGCCTCGCTCGCCACCCCTTCCATCATGTCGCCGTCGCCGCAGAGAGCGTAGACGTCGTAGTCGAAGATGGGGAAATCCGGCCGGTTGAAGCGCGCCGCGAGCCAGCGCGCGGCAATCGCCATGCCGACACTGTTGCCGCAGCCCTGGCCGAGCGGGCCGGTCGTCGTCTCGACGCCGGACGTCAAATGGTATTCGGGATGGCCTGGGCACTTGCTGCCGAGCTGACGGAAGCGCCGGATATCGTCGAGCGTCACCGTCGGCTCGCCGAGGCGCTCGTATTCGGCGCTGACCGCTTTGACCCCGGCAAGGTGGAGGAGGGCGTAGAGGAGCATCGAGGCGTGCCCGTTCGAGAGCACGAAGCGGTCGCGGTTGGGCCAGATGGGGTCCTCGGGATCGAAGCGCAGGAAATCCTGCCATAGGGTGTAGGCGACGGGGGCGAGAGCCATCGGCGTTCCGGGATGTCCGGAATTCGCCTGCTGCACCGCGTCGATCGCGAGCGTGCGGATGGTGGCGATAGAGAGAGTGTCGAGCGCAGGTTTCGCCGTCATGGTGCGGTCCCGGAGCATCGTCGGAATGGCCCATGCCGGACGCCGCTGAGCGCGGGCCTGCGACGGGTCTTGGACGCTTTCACCCGGTAAACGGCGCTCGCGGCATTTCGTCGGAAGATTCCTGCGCCACCGCGGATACCGGCCTCAGGTTGCGCGGTGGTCCAAGACCTTGCTCAGGAACTTACGGGTCCGCTCGTGCTGCGGGTTGGCGAAGAAGGCGTCGGGCGGCCCCTCTTCGACGATGACGCCGCCATCGATGAGGACGGCGCGGTCGGCAGCCATGCGGGCGAAGCCGATCTCGTGGGTGACGACGACCATGGTCATGCCGCCTTCCGAGAGATCGAGCATCACTTTGAGGACGTCGCTGACCATCTCGGGGTCGAGAGCGGAGGTCGGCTCGTCGAAGAGCATGACCTTCGGCTTCAGGGCGAGGGCGCGGGCGATGGCGATGCGCTGCTGCTGGCCGCCCGAGAGCTGCTCGGGATAGGCCTTTTCCTTGTCGGGCAGGCCGACGAGGGCAAGCAGCCGCCGCGCCTCGGCGACGGCCTCTTCGCGCGGCACCTTCAAGACCTTGATGGGCGCCGCCGTGATGTTCTCGAGCGCCGTCATATGCGCGAAGAGGTTGAATTGCTGGAAGACCATGCCGAATTGCCGGCGCTGCACCGCGACACGGGAATCCGGCAGCGCGACGAGGCGCCCGTTGCGCTCCTCGCAGCCGATGAGCTGCCCGTCGACCTTGACCCTGCCCTCGTCCGGCTTTTCGAGATGGTTGAGGGTGCGCAGGAAGGTGCTCTTGCCGCCGCCGCTCGGCCCGACGATGACGACGACCTCGCCCTTGGCGACGCGCATGTCGATGCCGCGGAGAACCGTGAGCGGACCGAAGCGCTTGTGGATGTTCTCGATCTCGAGCATCCAGGGGCCGGACCCGTTCGCGGTCCCACAGGCGGCGTCACTGCGCGTCATGCGACAACAGCACCTTCTCGATGCGGGCGTTGGGCTGCAGCGCCGCCTCGGCGCCCGCCTCGTCCTTCGGCGCCGCATGGCTGCGCGAGAAATGCGCTTCGAGCCGCTCCTGGATGAAGCCCCAGATCGTCGTCATGACGAGGTAGTAGAGAGCGGCGACGATGAAAATCTCCAGGACCTTGAACTGCACCTGGATGAGCACCTCGGTCCGCCGCAGCAGCTCCTCCATCGAGATGACGGAGGCGAGCGAGGTCGTCTTCAGGAGGCTGTTGAAGGTGTTGCCGAGCGGCGGGATGATGATACGCATCGCCTGCGGCAGGACGATGATGCGCATCGTCATGGCATGCGTCATCCCGACCGAGCGCGCCGCCTCGAACTGGCCGCGCGGCACGGCGAGAATGCCGGCGCGGATGATCTCGGCGAGATAGGCGCCCTCGTTGAGGCCGAGCCCGATCAGCGAGGATTCGATGACATTGAGGCGGATGCCGAGCTGCGGCAGGCCGGTATAGATGATGATGAGCTGCACGAGGACGGGCGTGCCGCGCATCAGCCAGATGTAGAACGCCGCCGGCTTGCTCAGCAGCGGGTTGCGCGACATGCGCATGAGCGCGGCGAGGGTGCCGCAGCAGAGGCCGATGGCGAGAGACGCGAGCGAGAGGGCGAGGGTGACGCCGGCACCTGTCAGCAGATAGGTGTTGTGAAGGTAATGGAAGAAGGCGCCCCAATCCCACATCGCCGCGCGTCTCCTCCGCCTATCCTATTCCGGCGCGTTGGTGCATTCGGGCGCCGGCTGCGGCCCGGTCGTGATCTTGTAGGGACCCGGCAAGGTGCAGTGATGGTAGGATTTGAACAGCTTGTCGAAGCTGCCATCCGCCTTCATCGCATTGAGCACGCCGGCGACCGTCTCCGCCAGCCCCTTGTCCTTGAAGGCGAGCGCCTCGGCGTGGGGATCGTAGCCGGTCAGCGCGATGCGGAAGAAGGCCTCGCCCTTCTTTTGGTAGTAGTAGGCCTGCTCCGTGCCGATGAAGGCGCCGTCCGCCTGCCCGGCGCGCAGCGCTTGCAGGACGTCGGCATAGGTGTTGAAGGTGTGCACCTCGATCGGCGGCTTGCCGGCCTTGACGAGGTCGTCGCTCGCCTTCTTGGCGTCGTTGGCGTCGACCGTCCCGAGCTCGACCGCGAATTTCTTGCCCGAGAAATAGTCGAGCCCCTTGATCTGGTCCGTGTTCGCCTTCGGCACGACGATCGCCAAGGTCGAGGCGCCGTAGGGAATCATGATGACCTGCGAGGCGCGCTCCGGCGTGTAGAACATGAAGGAATCGATCATGTCGAAGCGGCCGTCCTGGAGGCCCGGGATCATGGTCGCGAATTGCACGCTCTCGAACAGCATCTTGAGGCAAAGCCGCTCGGCGATGGCGTTGCCGAGCTCGACATCGAGCCCGACGATGTTGCCGTCTTCGTCGACATATTGGATGGGGGCGACCGTCGGATTGATGGCACCGATCAGCGTGCCCTTCCGGACGAGCGGCGGGTGACCCACCTTGGGCTCGCAGGCCGCCCGCGCCGCGCCGGCGCCGATGGCAAGCGCCATCAAGCCCGCTGCGATCCCGAGAATGAAAGCTCCCCTGTTCCGGCGCATGGTTGAACCTCCCTCCTTCGATGTTTGCGGATCCGCCGTCGCGGCCGGGGCCAGCTTCGGTCGGGATTGGCGCGCCGCCACCGACGCGTTATCGTTGGCGCCCGCGGCGCAAGGGTAACGGCGGAGACTGCGATGACCAAGATACTGTCCCGCGATGCGGTCGAGCGTTTCGAGCGCGATGGCTTCACGGGTCCCATCGAAGTCCTCTCGCCCGCCGAGGTCGCGCACTACCGATCGCGGCTCGAGAATTTCGAGCGGCGCTACCCCGAGCACGTCAAGAAGCTGAAGAGCAAATCCCATCTTCTTTGCCCCTGGGTCGTCGACATCGCCGAGCATCCGCGCATCCTCGACGTCTTCGAGGATCTCCTCGGACCCGATATCCTGTGCTGGAGCATGGCCTGGCGCATCAAGAAGCCGGACGGCAAGACCTTCGCCGGCTGGCACCAGGACACCGCCTATGGCGGCGTCGAGCCGATTCTCGCCTTCGGCGCGCTGGCCTTCTCGGAATGCGGCCCGCGCGAGGGGTGTCTGCGCGTCATTCCGCGCTCGCATAAGGGGCGCGTTCTGGCGCATGCCGATACCGAGGACCCGGCGAGCATTCTCGCGCGCGGCCAGTACATCACCGAGGAATTCGACAGCTCGGGCGCGCTCGACCTGGCGCTCCGTCCCGGCGAGATGGCGGTCATCAACAACGCCATCATCCATTGCTCGGGCCCCAATAGCGGCACCGACCGCCGCATCATGCTGCTCGTCGAGATGATGCCGACCTATGCCCGCCAGAACCGCTTCCGCGATTCGGCAATGCTGGTGCGCGGCGTCGATACCTACGGCCATTTCGACGCCGACCCGCGGCCAGACGCCGAATTCTCCCCGGCGGCGCAGGCGGCGTGGAAGACGGCGATCGACCGCCGCGCCAAGCTCATTTTCGCCGGCAGCCAGTTGGCGCCGAGCGAAGCCTATGGCGGAACGCGGCCGGCGACCTGAGGGGGAGCGCGCGCCGGGCATGGCCTAGCCGCCCGGCAGCAGCGTCGCGCGGAAATCGACGGCGACCGCGCCGCGGCCGCGCCGCCGCAGCACCAGCGGATTGATCTCGAGATCGACGAGGCGCGCGCCGAGATCGGCGGCGAGCCAACCGAGGCGCACCACGGCGTCGGCGGCGGCATTGAGATCGAGCGGCGGCTGCCCGCGAATGCCGTCGAGGATCGGCGCCGAGCGCAACCGGCGCAGCAGGCGCAGCGCCGCCGCATGCGAAAGCGGCGCCGGCGCCAGTTCGACGTCGCGCAGCAGCTCGACCAAGATCCCGCCCGAGCCGACCAGCACGACCGGCCCGAATTGCGGATCGCGCTTGATCCCGAGGATGAGCTCGGCGCCGCCTTCGACCATCTCCTGCACGATGCAGCCTTCGATGCCGTTCGCAGGCTGGGCAGCGTCGCTGCGGCTTCGGGCGAGCGCGCGCATGATCTCCTCCCAAGCGGCGCGCAAGGCCGCCTCGTCGCGGAGGTTCAGCTTGACCGCGCCCGCGTCGCTCTTGTGGACGAGGTCGCGCGTCACGCCCTTGAGCGCCACGGGGTAGCCGATGCTAGACGCGGCCGCGACCGCCTCGTCGCTGTCCTTGGCGAGGATTTCGCGCGCCAGCGGCAGGCCGTAGGCGGCGAGCAGCGTCCCGATCTCGCGATGCCCTGCTCCACCCGGCAGCGGCACCGGTTGCGGCGACAGCGACGCGGGCCGGACCGCCGGCTCGGCCCCGTACGCGGCGAGGCGGCGATACGCCATGAAGTGTCCGAGGGTACGGAGCTGCTCCTCGGTGCTGTCGAAGAACGGGCATCCGGCCTCGCGGAGCGCGGCGCGCGGGCGGTCGGCGGCCGGACCCGGCAGCAGCGAGCAGAGCACCGGCTTGCCGCTCGCCATCGCCGCCGTCGCAAGGAGGCGCGTGCGGTTCTCGAAGAACGGCATCGAGCTCAGCCCCATGACGATCACGGCGACGTCGGGATCGGCGGCGAGCGCCGACATGGCGGTTCCGGCGATCTCGACCGATTCGGGCGGGCGGCGGCCGCCGAGATCGATCGGATTGTCGGCTTGCGGCGGCAGCAAAATCTCGCTGAGGCGCGCCCTCGTCGTTGGCGCCAGGGTGGCGAGGCGGAGGCCGGCCTCGGACAGCCGGTCGGCGAGGATGCCGGCGCTGCCGCCCGAGCCGGACAGGACGCCGATGCCGTCGCCGCCCGCCTCGGGCCAGCGCGCGAGGAGATCGGCGAGGCGCACCATGATCGCCGGGTCGTCGACGAGGAGGACGCCATGCTCGCGGCAGACGGCGCGGAAGATGTCATAGGCGCCGGCGAGGCTCGCCGTGTGCGACCGCGCCGCCTTGACGCCGGCCGGGGTCCGCCCCGTCTTCAGCACGATGAGCGGCTTGCCGGCGGCGCGACAGGCGGCGGCCGCGCGCACGAAGCGGGCCGGATCGACGAAGCCCTCGACATAGAGGCAGACGACGCGCGTCGCCGGATCCTCGATGAAGTATTCGAGGAAGTCGCAGAGCTCGAGATCGCTCTGGTTGCCGAGCGAGACGCAGGCGCTGAAGCCGATCCCGTCGCCATAGGCGCGGTCGAACATCGAGACCATGAGCGCGCCGCTCTGGCTGACGAGGCCGATCTCGCCGACGAGGAGCCGCTCGGCTTCGAGCACGACGGAGGAGCAGAGCGTCAGCTTCCAGGCGGGGTTGAGGAAGCCCATGCAGTTCGGGCCGACGATCCGCATGCCCGAGCGCCGCGCGATTGCGGCGAGCTCGTCCTGGCGCGCGGCCCCCTCCTCGCTCGCCTCGGCGAAGCCGGTCGTCATGACGACGCAGCAGCCGATGCCGGCGGCGGCGCAATCGGCGACGGCGCCGACGAGCTGGCCGGGCGGCACCGCCAGGATCGCGACATCGACTTCCCCGGGCGCCTCCGCGATCGTCGCATAGGCGCGATGGCCCAGCACTTCGCTGCGGCGCGGATTGATCGGCACGATCCGGCCGGGAAAGCCGTGGCGCGTCAGAAAGCGCATGATGCGGCCGCCGAATTTATCGGCGTTGTCGGAGGCGCCGAAGACGGCGACCGAGCGCGGATGCAGAATCTGCCTGATCGAAAGCCGTGCCGGGGCGCGCTCCGTCATGCCGCGTCGTCCTAGGTGAAGGCTGCCGTTCCGAAGAGCTCGCGGCCGAGAATGAGGCGCTGGATGCCCGAGGTGCCATCGATCACGGTCAGCATCCGCGCATCGCGCCAGCGCCGCTCGATGCCGGCCTCGCGGGAGAGTCCATAGGCCCCCATGCTGTCCATCGCGGTATGGCAGACCTCGACCGCGGCTTCGGTCGCGAAAAACTTCGCCATCGCCACCTCCGCAGGCACGCGCCGGCCGGCATCGAGCGAGGCGAGGGCGCGCAGCGCCAGGAGCCGCGCCGCATCGAGCTTTGCCGCCGCCTCGGCGAGAGCGGTCTGGACGGCCTGGAGCTTCGCCAGCGGACGGCCGAAGGCGAAGCGGTTCTTGGCATAGGCGATCGCCGTCTCAAGCGCCGGCCGCGCCAGCCCGACCGCCTGCAGCGCGACAAAGGCGCGCGAGGCTTCGATACCGCGGTTGAACTGCTCGGCGCCCTGCCCCGGCTCGCCCAGCAGGTTCTCCTTCGGGACGGGGACGCCATCGAAGCAGAGCTCGGCGAAGGAGACCGCATCGAGGCCGACCGTCTCGAGCTCGCGGCTCTCCCAGGGCGACTGCGCGCGCTCCAGCACGAGGCGGCTCGTGCGCGGCTTGCCGCGCTCGCCTTCTCCGGTCACGACGAGGAGCGTGATGAGATCGCTGACGCCGCCAAGCTTGATCCACTTCTTGACGCCGTCGACGCGGAAGCACCCGCCCTCCTCCACCGCCCGCGTCTTGAGACCGCGCAGATCGGACCCGGCCTGCGGCTCGGTGATCGCCGCGGTCGACACCCACTCGCCCGAGAAGAGGCGGGGCAGCCAGCGCGCCTTCTGCTCGGCCGTGCCGAGATAGTTGATCGTGCGCGGCGGCACGATCTCGCCGAGGATCACCGGCCCCTCGGCCAGCGCTTCGAGCAGCAGCCCATAATCGACGTAGCTGAGGCCGGCGCCGCCCAGATCCTCGGGAATCGTGCTGCCGAGATATCCCAGCGGCTGCAAGGCGCGATAGATGCCGCGCCACGCCTCGGCGCCGAGCTTGCAGCCCGGCGGCAAAGCCGCGACGAGCGGCGCGACATGGCGGGCTACCGCCTCGCGGGCGCGCTCCTGAAGCTCGCCCTGCTGCCGGCTCGGCGCGAAATCCACCGCCTTAGCGCCCCTCGAAGCGCGGCTGGCGTTTCTCCTTGAAGGCGGCGATTCCCTCCCGGTAGTCGTGGGAGCCCTGCGTTGTCTCCGACCAGTAGGTTTCGAGATGCCGGGCGGCGGTTGTGCCTTCGGCGTATTGAGCGTGGATCGCCTCCTTGACCGCTCGGAAAACGAGCGGCGCGCCGGCGGCGACGCGGGCGGCGATGCGCGCGACCTCCTCCTCGAAACGATCCTCGGCGATGACGCGGCTGACGAGCCCGAGCTGGAGCGCCTCGGGCGCGGCGATGTCCTCGCCCAGGATCAGCATGTCGAGCGCGCGGTTGCGGCCGATGTAATGCGCCAGGCGGACGAGGCTCATCCCCCAGCTCGGCACGATCCCGATATAGCAGTCGCCGGTGCGGAACTTCGCCTCCGCCCCGGCGAGGCGGATATCGCAGGCCTCGGCGATGGCGAAGCCGCCGCCGATGCACCAGCCGCGAATGGCGGCAATGACCGGCTTCGGGAACCGCTCGATGCGCTCGACGACGGCGCGACCGGCGTCGCGGAAGGCAGTCGAAGCATCGCCCTCGTCCCGCGGCTTGTCGCCGAGATTGGCGCCGGCGCAGAAGGCGCGCCGCCCGGCGCCGGTGAGGACGACGCAGCGCGTCTCGGCACGCCGCTCGAGCTCGGCGAAGGCGGTGAGAAGCTCGGCGAGGGTCTGCGGCGAGACCGTGTTGAGCGGCGGCCGATCGATGGTGACCGTCGACACTTGTCCCGCATGGCTGAGGCGGATCGTCTCGGACATCGCCCTCCCCCTAGGCGGCTCGGCAGCCGCTGCGCCGGCGCGCTGCCCGGCTCAGTTCGCGGTTGACAAGCCGGATGCGCGCTCCATTATGTGGTCAACTAGTTAGCCCTCGGCGACGCGCAGAGTCAACGAGCGATTCGTCGCCGGACCGCTCTCTCACTCGCGAGGAGTCGATGGCGCTCCCGATGTTCCAGCCCGAAACCTACGCGGCGACGCGGCAGCCGCTCGACCGCGCGGCGCCGCTGCCGCACTGGTGCTATCACGCGCCCGAATGGTATGCGCGCGAGGTCGAGACCATTTTTCGCAAGGAGTGGCTCTGCGTCGGCCGCGCCGAGCAGGTGCCGCGACCGGGCGATTTCTACACGATCCGCCTCGTCGGCGAGCCGCTTCTCGTCGTTCGCGACACGGCGATGCGAGTCAACGTCCTCTCGGCCGTCTGCCGCCACCGCGGCGCCGTCATCGCCGAGCCCGTCCGCCAGGCACATTGCGAGAAATTCGTCTGTCCCTACCATAGCTGGACTTACGGGCTCGACGGCACCCTTCTCGAGATTCCGGGCTTCCCGCCGCCGATGCAGGGCGTCCAGAATTTCGACATGGCCGAGTTCGGGCTGCGGCGCCTGCGCAGCGACAGCTGGGCCGGCTTCGTCTTCGTCACCTTCGATCCGGATGCGCCGGCCCTCGCCGAGTGGCTGGGCGAGCTGCCCGATTTCCTCGCCAATTACCGCGTCGACGAGATGCGCTTCACGCATCGCGACATCTATGACGTCGAGTGCAACTGGAAGGTCTGGCTGGAAAACGCCTTCGAGAATTACCACGCGCCGACCATCCACCAGAAGCACATGACGCCCGGCAAGCCGCAGAACTGGACCTTCGAGAGCGGCGATACCTTCGAGGCGATGTACAGCCAGCGCAGCATTGTCGCGTTCTCGGGCCTGCGTCCCTTGCCCGGCCTCACCGACAAGCAGGCCTCCGGCCTCTATCATGTGTGGCTGCGGCCCAGCCTGCAGATCATTCTCACCTCCTCCTACATGAAGTACCGGCAGTATCTGCCGGAGGGACCGGAGAAGCTGCGGCTCATCGAGAACTGGTCCTTCCCGTCGGGCACGATCGCCACCGCCGAGTTCCAGGAGACGGTCGGTCCGGCTTATTACGACAAGTATTCCGAGGTCATCCGCGAGGATCTGACGATCGCCCCCAACGTGCAGCGCGGGATGCGCTCGGGCGCGTATCGGCCCGGGCGCTATTCGCTCGAGGAGCACATCACGCACAAGATCGCCAATTACGTCATCGACCGCGTCGTCGGGCGAGAGGGCGGGCGCCGGGTCCTCGGCGAGGCCGCCGAGTGATGGGCGCGGAGGCCGGGCGGCGCTTTCGCGTCCATATCGAGAATTCGCGCTCGCTCATGCCGGTCTTCATCGTGCGTCCCGACCAGTACGAGGCGGCCCTCGCACGGCATCCCGACATGGCGTCCATCCTCGAGACGAGCTGGGGCTATGACGGCGAGGGCTTCGATGCGGCGATGCGCGATGCCGATGCCCTCATCAGCTATCGCTTCCCCAAGGACAACCTCGCGGCGCGGGCGCCGCGCCTCAAATGGATCCAGATATTGGGAGCGGGCGTCGATTACCTGCTGCCGCTAGACTGGGTCCCGAAAGGCGTCAGCCTAACGACGAACAGCGGCGCTCATGTGCCGAAGGCGGGGCTCTCGGCGCTGATGGCGATCCTCATGGTGAATGCGCGCCTCCCCGCCCTCGTCACTGCCCAGCGCCGGCATGAATGGAACCGCATCTTCACTCCGACCCCGGCCGGCAAGACCTTACTGATCGTCGGCGTCGGCCGCATCGGCGGCGCCGCGGCCGAGCATGCGAAACGGCTCGGAATGCGCGTCATCGGGACACGGCGCGGCAGCGACGGCCATCCTGCGGTCGACGAGATGCACGCGCCCGAAGCGCTGCACACGCTGCTGCCGCGCGCCGACATCGTGCTGCTGAACCTCGCCCTCACCTCGAAGACGCGCTTCATCATAGGGCACCGCGAATTCGCGCTGATGAAGCCGGGCGCCGGCTTCATCAACATGTCGCGCGGCGGCCTCGTCGATCCCGAGGCCCTTGCCGAGGCCCTCGCCTCGGGCCGGCTCGGGAGCGCCATGGTCGACGTGGCGCTGCCGGAGCCGCTGCCCGCCCAATCCCCGCTCTGGGATGCGCCCAATCTTATCATCACGCCGCACGTCCTCTCGGACGACATCGACGAATATGTGCCGCGCACGCTCGACATCTTCTTCGAGAATGTGCGCCGCTACCATCGCGGCGAGGCGCTGCACAACCTCGTCGATCTAGCCCGCGAATATTGAGGCGCGCCGCGAAGGCAGAGCGGATGGCCATTCCCATCGAAGCGGGCGCGGTCCTTCACGCCTATAGCGAGATCAAGCGGCGCATTCTCGATGGCCGCTATCCCGCCGGCATGAAGCTCTCCGAGGTGCGCCTCGCCGCCGAGCTCGGCCTCGGCCGCTCCCCCATTCGCTCCGCCTTGGCGCGCCTCAAGAGCGAGGGATGGGTGGCGGTGTCGCCGCAGAGCGGCACCTATGTGCGCTCGCCGAGCGCCCAGGAGATCGCCGATCTCTTCGATCTGCGCCTGCTCCTCGAGAGCCATGTGACCCGCCTTGCCGCCGAGCGCATCGGCGAGGACGAGCTGCGCCGTCTCAACCGAGCCTTCGCGGCGGTGGCGCCCGATTTCGACGAGGCGCACATCGAGGAATTCTTCGCCCTCGACACCCTGCTGCACACGGCGATATACCGCGCCGCCGGCAACGCCCTCGCCGCCGACATCCTTCTCAATCTGCGGGACAAGATCAGCTGGATCCGGCGGGCGAGCGCTGGCGCCATGGGGCGGCTGCGCCGCTCGCGCGAGGAGCTGGAACGGATTCTGCGCGCTCTCGAGGCGCGCCAGCCCGAGGCGGCCGCCGAGCTCATGCGCCAGCACATCGGCAATTTCGCCGATTTCCGCCGAGGCTTGCCCGAAGAGCGGGAAGCGGCCTCGACGGGCCTCCCCGGCGCGGCGGCCGCCGGTCGGCGCGACAAAGCCGGCTAGGGCTGGCGTGCGGTACGAGGGAACCGCGGCCGCATAACAGCCATTCCCTTTGCGATGTCTTCGCCGGCGCGGAACGGGTTAGACTGCGCCGCCGGGAGGCGTCGGGAAAGGGCGCATGTCGATCGTTGCAAGCACAGATGGCCGCCGCGAGATCGCCACCATCGGTCTCGTCGGTTCGGCTCACTTCATGAGCCATGTCATGCAGCTGGCGGTGCCGCCGCTCTTCCCGCTGCTCACCGTGGTCTTCGGCGCGAGCTTCACGGAGCTCGGACTCGTTATGACCCTCTTCTCCCTCGCCTCGGGCCTCGGCCAGGCCACGGCCGGCGTCCTCGTCGATCGTTATGGCGCCTCGCGCCTTCTCATCGGCGGCCTCACGGCCATTTCCGCGGCGATCGCCGCCATCGGCGCGGCGACGCATTATTGGATGCTGCTGCCGCTCGCGGTCGTGGCGGGGCTCGGCAACAGCGTCTTTCACCCGGCGGATCTCTCGATCCTGAGCCATCTCGTCGGCAAGCAGCGCCTGGGGCGCGCTTATGCCGTGCACGGCCTCGCCGGCTCGATCGGCTTCGCCGTCTCGCCCGTCCTCGTCACCGCGATTGCCGGGCTCTACAGCTGGCGCGCCGCCCTCATCACTGTCGGCGCCATCGGGCTTTCGGTCGCCGCGATGCTCTATCTGCGCCGGCCCATGCTCGTCTATAACCGCCCCGAGCCCGGGTGCAGCGAAGGCGAGGCGCGGCGCCGCGGCTCCTATCGCAACGTCATCGGCTCGCCGATCGTGCTTCTCGCCTTCGCCTATTTTGCCCTGACGGCATTTGCCGGCAGCGGCGTTCAGACCTTCGGCGTCTCGGCTCTCAAAGAGGGCTATGGCATGGCGCTGCAGCTCGCCACCTTGGCCCTCGCCTGCTATCTCGTCGGCAGCTCGTGCGGCGTCTTTGTCGGCGGCTTCCTCGCCGACCGGACGGAACAGCATCACCGCGTCGCAATGAGCGGCATCGCGACTTCGGCGGTTCTCGTCTTCGTCGTGTCGGGGCTGTCCGACATCGGCGGGATCGCCGCGTTGCTGCTCTTCGCCGCGGGTTTCGCCGCCGGCATCACGGCGCCCTCGCGCGACGTGCTCGTGCGCCGGGCGGCGGCCGGAGCCGGCGCCGGGACGGGCAGCATTTTCGGCTTCGTCTATTCCGGCTTCGATATCGGCGGCTCGCTGGCGCCGCTCATCTTCGGGACGCTGCTCGATCACCACCGCGCCCGCCTCGTCTTCCTCGTCATCGGCGCCGCCTTCGCCTTGGCGACGCCGACCGTCATGCAGGTGCAGAGCCGGGTTCTGCGCCGCCGCCGGATGGCGGCCGCCGCCGAGTGACGGCGGCGCCCCGCGCCGCTTCAGCCGACAAGTTTCGCGATCAGCCCGCGCGCCTTCCGCACCGCTTCGGGCGGCAGGCTGTGCCGCGCCGGGAAATCGGGGCCGGGCCGGGTCGCATCGACGATCATCTTGGCGGTCAGGCCGGCGTGGTTCGACGGGTCGAGGATCGCGCCCATGGCGTTGCGCATGATGTCGACATCGGCATCGGCCTGCATGCGCGTCGCCATCGCCCAGAGCACGTCGCGATCGTCGTGAATGTCGACATCGTCATCGACGACGACCACCAGCTTGAGGCTGAGATCATCGCCCAAGGCGACGGCCGCGGCATTCCGCGCCTGACCCGCCGCCGGCTTGCGCATCGCGATATAGGCGTGAAAGCGGCAGCAGCCCGATTTCGGATAGGCGACATGGGTCACGTTCGGCAGGTGCGTGCGCAGCGCGCGCAGGAGCCGCGCCTCCTGCGGCACGGCGAGCAGGCTCGTATGCTCGTCCGAGATGCCCGGGATGATGTCGTGATAGATCGCGCCCTTGCGATGGGTGATGGCGGTCACCTCGATGACGTGCTCGGTCGAGCGCGCCGAGGCGTAGCCGGTGAACTCGGCGAAGGGCCCTTCGGGCTCGCGCGCGCCGGCGATGATCCGCCCTTCGAGCACGATCTCGGCTTCGGTCGGCACCTCGACGGGAACGGTGCGGCAGGGCGTGATTTCGAGCGGCGCCCCCATGAGCCCGCCGATCGCCGCGTATTCGTCGGTCGAGATCGGCCCCTTCCATAGGCCGCCGAAGGTGACGAGCGGATGCGCGCCGATCACGACGGCGATCGGCGTATCCGTCCCCATCTCCTCGGCGCGCTGCACATAGTTCCAGAGATGGCGGCGGCTGTGGAGGCTCGTGCCGAGGCGGTTGCGCCCCTTCACCTGCATGCGGTGGAAGCTGGCATTGCGAATCCCGGTCTCGGGGTCCTTTGCGATGATGATGCCGTTGGTGACATATTTGCCGGCGTCGTCGCTGAAATGCCGCATGATGGGCAGCGTGCCGAGATCGACTTCCGCGCCCGTCGCCACGACGTCGTGGATGGGGCCGGTCGCGCGCTGCACCGGCTCGATGATGCGCTCGCCGCGCGCCGACCACTCCTCGATGAGCCGCTCCTCGGGGACGCCGAGGGCGAGGGCATAGCGCCGCCGCGCTCCGAAGACGTTGGTGACGACCGGAAAGGGCGAGGCGCCGACGCGCTCGAACCAGAGGACGGGCGAGCGTCCGGCCCGCTCCATCTCCATGGCGAAGGCCGTCACGTCGTAATCGAGATCGACGGGCTCGGCGATGCGCAGGACATCGCCCGGCAGCGCCGCCTCGGCCGCGGCGAGGAAGGCCCGCAGGGAATAGGGCGCCGAAGGGTTTGGCATTGTCGTCTCTCCCGAATGACTCTCTGCCGGCGCTGCCCGCCGGCGGCCTCACAGCATTTTCGACAGGAAGCTCGCAAGCCGCGCATCGGCGGTGTTGGCGAAAAACTCTTTGGGCGGCGCCGCGACCGCGATCGCGCCCTCGACCATGAAGAGGATGCGGTCGGCGACCTCGCGGGCGAAGGCGAGCTCATGCGTGACGACGAGCATGGTCATGCCGCTGCCCGCGAGCTCGCGCATGACTTCGAGCACCTCCTTCACCATCTCGGGGTCGAGGGCCGAGGTCGGCTCGTCGAAGAGCATGACCCGCGGCTCCATGGCAAGCGCGCGGGCAATGGCGACGCGCTGCTGCTGACCGCCGGAAAGCTGGTCGGGATATTTGTCGATCTGCTCGGCGATGCCGACGCGGGCGAGGAGCCGCTCCGCCCGCGCATTCGCCTCAGCGGCGCCGAGCTTGCGGGCGCGCATCGGCGCGAGCGCGACGTTGCGGCGGACGGTCATATGCGGAAAGAGATTGAAGCTCTGGAACACCATGCCGACCTCGCGGCGGATGTGCCGCACATCGCGGCCGCTGCCCGGCAGCCGCCGGCCGTCGACGGTGATGCTCCCGCCATCGATGCTCTCCAGCGCGTTGATGGTGCGGAGCAGCGTCGATTTGCCGCCGCCCGAGGGGCCGACGATACAGACGACCTCGCCGGCGCGCACCGCAAGATCGACGCCCTTGAGCGCGACGAAGCCGCGGAAGCGCTTGACGACGCCCTCGCAGGTAATGATCGCCTCCGCCGCCATGCCTCGCCTCAGCGCAGCCGCCGCGCCCGCGCGGCTTCGTAGCGCTGCGCCAGAAGGCTGAGCGGAAAGATGAGAGCGAAATAGCAGGCGCCGACGGCGGTGAAGAGTTCGAAATAGCGGTAGCTCTGCCCGCTGACGATCGTCGCCTCGTAGACGAGCTCGGCGACGCCGATCGCCGAGGCGAGGCCCGAGACTTTGACGATGATGGTGACGACGCCGATGAAGGCCGGGATCATCGTGCGCAGCGCCTGCGGCAGGATGATGTCGAGCCAGACGAAAGGCTCGGCGAGACCCAGCGCGCGCGCCGCCTCGACATGGCCGCGCGGCACCGCGAGGACGCCGGCGCGGAAGATCTCGGCGAGGTAGGCGCCGGCGTAGAGCGACATCGCCGCGAGCGCGGCGGCGAAGGACGAAAGCCGCGCGCCGAGCAGCAGCGGCCCGCAATAATAGATCCAGAACATGACGATGAGCTCGGGCACGCCGCGCAGCAGCGCGATATAGCCGACGGCGATCCAGTAGAGGAGGCCGCGGCCGAGCAATTTGCCGACGCAGGCGAGCGCCCCGAAGGCAGTGCCGAGAATGAGCGAGGCGGCGACGAGGAGCAGCGTCAGCTCGAGCCCGCGCGCGAGGAGGGGAAGGTTCTGCGCGATGACGGAGGTGTCGAAATGCATGGCGCCTAGCGCGGCACCGCGGTCAGCCGTTCGAGCCCCTGCGCAGCGCGGCCGATGGCGAGGTTGAGGAGAAGGTAGAGGAGGCCGGCCGCGCTCATCACCTCGATCGGCTTGAAGGTGTAGTCGCTGATCCGTGTCGCCGCGGTCATGAGCTCGCCGACCTGCAAAAGGCCGAGCAGAGCGCTGCCGTTCAGAAAGCTGAGGGCGAGGTTGGTGAAGGGCGGGATCATGACGCGCAGCGCCTGCGGCAGGACGATTTCGCCCCAGAGCGAGACGGCAGGCAGGCCGAGCGCCCGCGCGGCCTCCCATTGCCCGCGCGGCACCGCCTGGATGCCGGCGCGGGCGATATCAGCGAGATAGGCGCTCGATTGCAGGGCGAGCGCGAGGAAGCCGCTCGCGAAAGCCGTCGTCGAGATCCCGGTGAGCAGCGGCAGGCCGAAATGGATCCAGAAGAGCTGGACGATGAGCGGCGTGTTCCGCCAGACCTCGACATAAACGAGGATGAGCCAGCGCGCGGGTCCGATCGGCAGCTGCTGCAGCACCGCGAGCAGGATGCCGACGGCGAGGCCGACGGCAAGCGCGGCGCCGGTGATCGCCAGCGTCGTCAGCGCCCCGCGCAGCAGCGGCCGCCAATACTGGAGGAGGACGCCCGGATCGAGCGTCGCGACGAAGCTCCATTTGATCGCCGAGGCGACGGCGACGAGGATGGCGGCGCCGAGCACGAAGGAGACGACGTCCGTCCCGTCGATGCGCAGGCGCCGCCGCCCCGGCGCGCCGTCGGTCGCCGTCACCGTCGCGGCATGGCCGTCGGCAGCCGAGCGAGGCGGGCGCGCCGTCAGCGCGGGACGGAGATCCACTTCTCAGTGATCTCCTTCAGCTTGCCGGAGCGTTCGAGCGAGGCCAGCACCACATCGAGATATTGCTGGAAGTGATATTCGCCGAGCGGCACCATGAAGGCGAAGGCCGACTGGTCCAAGGGCTGATCGCCGAGCGGACGCACTTTGATGTTCGGATTGTTCTTGAGAAAGATGAGGCTACCGACATAGCCGGCGAAGGCGGCATCCGCCCGCCCGGCGCCGACTTCGAGCAGATGCACTTGCGTCGCATCCGAGGTCAGCGACTTGATCTGCGCATTCTTGAAGAATTTCTTGGCGTAGGTCTCCTCGGCGGTGCCGGCGCGCACGGCGATGACCGTCCCGGCCTTGTCGATATCGGCATAGGTCTTCGCCGTCGATCCCTGCGGCACGAAGGCGGTTTTCGAATCGCCGGCATAGCTCGTCGTGAAGAGGACCTGCTCGGCGCGGCCGGGCGTCACATACGTCGCCGCCGCCGACATGTCGCATTTGTGCGTCTGGAGGCTGGGGATGAGGGTCGAGAAGGAGCTGTCGACGTCCTCCACCTTGACCCCGAGCGCGGCGGCGATCTCCTTGACGAGGTCGATGTCGAGCCCCTCCCAGACCCCGGTCGCCGGGTTCTTGACGTTGTAGGGCGGGTAGGAGGCCTCGCAGACGCGCAGCGTGCCGCGGTCCTTGATCTGCTGAATGAGGTTGTCCTGCGGCTCCGCCGCCGGGGCGGACGTGCCGAGCGCGACCAGCATCGCCGCGGCCACGATCACCCTCTTCAGCGCCATGCGCTCCTCCCTGTATGTGCGAGGCGTTTTGTTCAGTATGGCATGACGCATCGAGCCGGCAAGAGCGCCATCACCCGGTCTGGCGCGCGCCCGATGCCACTCGGGTTTGCCGGTACTTGCCGTCGCGGTATTCCCCGGAGAGGACGGGCGGATATTTCGCCTTGCCGGGCGGCGCGATGCAGGCGATCGAGGCGTCGTAGTTGGGGTGGTGGAAGAAGGCGATGGAGAGCCGCGTCGCATGCGCCGCCGCGGCCGGCGGGTTGACGACGCGGTGGGTGTTCGAGACCCAGCGGTCATTCGTCCAGCGCATGAGGAGATCGCCGATATTGACGACGAAGCTCGCGGGGTCGGTCTCGACCTCGATCCACTCGCCGCCGCGCGTCAGCACTTGCAGGCCGCCCGGCGCATTCTCGCCGTTGAGGATGGTGAAGGTGCCGTAATCGGTGTGCTCGCCGGCGCGGAGTTGGCCCGGCACCGGAGCCTCGCGCTGCGCCGGATAGAAATTGATGCGCATCGCGGTAATGTGCCGGTCGACCTTGTCGTCGAAGAAATGCTCGTCGATGCCGAGGCCGAGCGCGGCGAGGCGGAGCAGCACCAGGACGATCCGTTCCATCTCGGCGTAGTAGCGCTGGGCCGCCTCCTTGAACCCGGCGGGGCGCTGCGGCCAGAGATTGGGGATGAAGTAGCGCCGTCCCTCCGGCCCGGTGAAATAGGGCTCGTCCGGCCATGTCTCGCGCCCGAAATGGTAGTATTCCTTGAGGTCCGGCGGCGTCGTGCGGTCGTTGCCGTAGGAGAGCGCCTCGAGGCCGAGGGCGCGGTAGCCGCGCGGCGTCGCCGGAACCGGGTGAATGGCGCGCTGCTTCTCCTCGAGCGGCAATGCGAAGAAGGCGTTCGCCTTGTCGCGCAGTTCGCTTAGCACTGACGGCGGCGCGCCATGCCCGATGATGGTGAAGAAGCCGATCTCGCGGCAGATCCGGTCGAGCTGGAGCGCGAGCTTGCGCCGCGCCGGGAGCCCGCCTTCGCGCGCATCGGAGAGGTCGATCACCGGTATGCCTTGGGCCACGGAGCCTGTCCTCCTTCAGTGGTAATAGGCGCCGCCGTCGACGACGAGGGTCTGTCCCGTGATGAAGCTTGCATCGGGGCCGGCGAAGAAGGCAACGGCGCCGACGAGATCGGCCGGCTGCATGTCGCGGGCGAGCACGCGGCCGCGGAGCGACGGCTCCTTGACGCCGGCGATGAGGCCGGGATTGGCAAGGACTCCGTCGCTCAAGGTGAAGCCGGGCGCGACGCTGTTGACGAGAATGCGATGGCGGCCGAGCTCGGTGGCGAGCGCCCGCGTCAGCGACACGACGGCGCCCTTGCTCGCGACGTAATGCGCCATATAGGGATTGCCCTTGAAGGCGACGCCCGAGGAGATGTTGATGATGCGCCCGCCGCCCCGCGCCTTCATCGCCGGCAGCACGGCGCGGGCGCAGAGGAAGACGCCGAGCGTGTTGACGTCCATCACGCGGCGCCATTCGGCCGGGTCGATATCCTCGAAGGGCTTCGGCGTCAGGCTGGAATAGATGCCGGCATTGTTGATCAGGATGTCGATGCCGCCGAAGGCGGTTAGAGCGGCCTCCGCCATCGCCTCGGTGTCGCGCTCGGAGGCGACGTCGACGGCGATGCCGATGGCGCGGGCGCCTTGCACCGCCAGACGCGCCGCCGCAGCATCGGCCGCCGCGACATCGGCGAGAACGAGCGCGGCACCGCGCGCGGCCAGCGCCTCGGCGATCGCGTAGCCGATCCCCTTCGCCGCTCCCGTGATGATCGCCACCTTGCCTTCAAGCTGCATCCGCCTCCTCCTCACTCCGCAGCCCTGGCGCCCGCCCGCCGCGCGGCGGCGCGGCGCCGCCCCGGCGCTGCCGTGCCGGCCGCGGCTTTCGCCTCGACGCGCGCCGGGCGCTGCGCCGCCGCGAAATAGCGCCGCGCCGTCTCCATGAAGGTCGTCACGGCGCGCGTCGGGCGCGCGCCCGGTGGGCGGGCGAGGACGATGTGCAGCGGCCGGGCCGCCTCGCGCAAAGGCCGGCAGGCGAGCCGCGCGCCATCATAGGAGCGGTCCCCCGGCAGGCGCAGGTTGAGGAGGCCGACGCCGTGCCCATGCGCGACGAGGCCGCGCACCATCTCGAAGGAGGGGGTGGAGTAGCGGATGTCGGGAATCAGCCCGAGCTGCATGAAGATCGACTGGAAGTATTCGCGGCTGTGCGGCAGGTCGAGCATGATGAAGGGCTCGGCGGCAAGGGCGGCGAGCGAGACCGTGGGCGCCGCGGCGAGGCGGTGGTCGTGCGGCAGGACGGCGTAGGCGGGCAGTTCGGCCACGGTCTCCTGCTCGAAATGCGACCCGAGCGCCAAATCGTAGAGAATGGCGAGCTCGATGCGGCCGCTGGCGAGTCCCGTCTGAAGCGTCTCGGCATCGCCTTCGTGAAGGCGCAGCTCGACCTCGGGATGGAGCCGCGCGAACTCGCGCAAGAGGCCGGGGACGAAATAGGGCGAGAAGGTGATGAAGCAGCCGAGGTCGAGCGCGCCGCGCACCGGATCGCCTTCGCCGATCGGCGTCGCCGGCAGCTCCTGCGCGTGCGAAAGGAGGTTGCGCGCCTCGGCGAGGATGCGGCGGCCGGCCGGCGTCAGCGACAGGCCTTGCGCGTGGTGGCGCAAGAAGAGCTGAACGCCGAAGACCTGCTCCAGATGGCTGATCGCCGCCGAGATCGCCGGCTGCGAGACATTGATGCCGCGCGCCGCGCCGGTGACGCTCTCCTGCTCGGCGGCGGCAACGAAGTAGCTGAGCTGCTTCAGCGTGTATCGGATCACCGCGCTTGCACCCCGTTTTCCTGGCGCAATGATCCGTTTTCCGAATTCAATTGACCAGAAAAATTTATTTTCGTGAAGCCGCGAAGCGCTTCACAATCGGCCCGACGATCCGGACGAGGGAACGCATGCTGCGCACGGGCAAAGAATATCGGGAGTCGATCCGCGACGGCCGGGCGGTGTGGATCGATGGCGAGCGCGTCAAGGACGTGACGACGCACCCTGCCTTCAGGCCGATCGTCGACGTCCGCGCGCGCATGTACGACATGGCGCATGAGGCGGCGCACCGTGCCGTGATGGCCTATGAGGGGCCGGCGGGCGAAGGCTTCTCGCGCGCCACCAAGCCGCCGACGACGCATCAGGATTGGCACGACAAGCGCGCCTGGGTCGATGCCGTGATGAACGAGATCGGCGGCGTCGTCATCCGCGTCGGCGACGAGACGGTGGGCGAGATGTGGTCGCTCTATGACGGGCGCAAGATTCTCGACGAGATCGATCCGCAATTCAGCGAGAACATCACCCGCCACATCGCGCGCGCGCATGAGCGCGACATCTTCCACGTCTCCGCCAACACCGATCCCAAGGGCGACCGCTCGAAGCGGCCGCAGGACCAGGATCCCGACATGCTGCTGCATGTCGTCAAGGAGACCGATGCCGGCATCGTCGTGCGCGGCGCCAAGTTCGAGACGGCCGCCGCCTATGCCAATCAGGCCTTCGTCAAGCCGACGATTGCCAATTGGGGCGACGACAAGCTCTCCGACTATGCCGTCGGCTTCATCGCCGAGATGGGCGCCCCCGGCATGAAGCATATCTGCCGCACCGGCTTCGCCGGTCGGCGGCCGGCGGCCGACTACCCGATCGCCAACCGGTTCGACGAGATCGACACCCTCGTCATCTTCGACAATGTGCTGATCCCGTGGGAGAACGTGCTCTTCTACCGGCACACGCGCGCGGCCTCCTATATCCGGGGCACGCTGCACCGCTACAGCGCCTTTCCCTTCGTCCAGCGCATTCTCTTCCTCGCCGACCTCATGATCGGCGTCGCCCTCTTCAATGTCCGACAGACCGGCCTCGACAAGCAGCAGGCGGTGCGCGAGAAGATGGCCGAGCTCGTCTGCTACCGCGAGGGCATCAACGCGCATCTGACGGCGGCGGTGGCGATGGCACAGCCGAGCCCGGGCGGGCTTCTCATGCCGAACCAGTCGCTGCTTTATACGGGGCGCGTCCATGCCTGCTCGCGCCTGCCCGCCATGATGCATCTTGCGCGCGAGCTCTGCGGCGGCCAGATCTGCATCACGCCCGACAGCGCCACCTTCGCCGCCGAGGAAACGCGGCCCTGGCTCGAGAAATACTACAGCGTCAACGAGTTCTGGTCGGCCGAGGACCGGCGGCGGCTCCTCGCCTATGCACGCGACCTGCTCAACTCCGATTACGCCGGCCACCGCGTCACCTTCGAGCTCTTCGCCCAGTCGCCGCCCTTCGCGCACCTCAATGCCGTCTTCAACAGCTTCGACTTCCGAGGGCCGCTCGATTTCGCGCACAGGGCGGCGGGGCTGTCCGACCGGGTGTTGGACCAGAAATAGCGCCATGGACCGCGCCGTCTTCATCGATGCGATGCGGCGGGCGGCGGCTTCGGTCACCGTGGTGACGACGAACGGCGTCGCCGGGCGCGCCGGCGTGACGGTGAGCGCGATGTGCTCGGCCTCGGCCGATCCGCCTGCTCTGCTCGCCTGCATTCACCAGGAGAGCACGGCGGTACCGGCGATCCTCGGCAACGGCAATTTCTGCGTCAATATTCTCGCCGAGGGCCAGCGCCACATCGCCGAGTGGTTCGCCGGGCTGCGCCGCGAGGCCGCCGTCGACAAGTTCGACTGCGCCTCCTGGCGGGATCTCGGCGAGTACGGCTTGGCGCTCGACGGCGCTCTCGCCGTCTTCGGCTGCCGGCTCGCCGCTTCGCACCGCGTCGGCAGCCATTTCGTCCTCATCGGCCATCCCGGCATCATCACCCGCGGCGACGGCCTGCCGCTCATCTATGCCGACCGCCGCTTCGGCGTGCCGCTGCTGCAGATGCCGTCAGAGCCGCCGGCCCGGCTTTCCCCCAATTGACTTCGCTCGAGGGCCTCATGGCACATATCCGGCTGCGCAAGTTCAACACCAAGGCGATGTATCCCGACCAGAAGCTCGACAACGACCTCGCCATGGCGGTGCGGGCCGGACGGCACATCTTTCTGCGCGGCCAGACTGCCATGGATTTCGACGGCCGCATTCACGGCGTCGGCGATGCCGCGGCGCAGGCCGAGAACGCGATGCGCTGCGCCAAGATCCTGCTCGAAGAGGCCGGCAGCAGCCTCGACCATGTCTGCAAGGTGACGATCTACATCACCGACCGCGCCTATCGCGAGCCGGTCTACCAGGTGGTCGGGCGCTGGCTCAAAGGGGTTCATCCGGTCTCGACGGGCCTCATCGTCAACGGCCTCGCGCGGCCCGAATACCTCATGGAGATCGATATCGACGCGGTCATTCCGGACGACGTGCCGTTGCCGGGCGAGTGACGATCGCGATCGTCCCGCCGCTGCCGAGGGGACCGGATCGGGGCGGGCGAAGCGGAAGCGACAGCAAGCGGGGAGGATGGAAATGCGGCGAGTCTTGGCGATCCGAACGGCGATTCTGGTGCTCGCGGCGGCGATGCTCGTGGCCGCCATCGGCCCGGCACGTGCCCAGAAGAAGGACGTCTATTTCCTCAGCTGGGGCGGAACCATCCAGACCATGCTGGAGAAGGAGGGCTGGGCCGACACCTTCGCCAAGGATACGGGCTACAAGGTGACATTGGTTCCGAAGGCGACCTCGGCCGAGATCATCGCCACCGCCGTCGCGCAGAAGGACAAGCCCCAGGTCGACGTCGTGATGTGCGACCTCGTCGCCTATCTGCAAGGCGTCGAGCACGACATCTTCGCCAGCCTGAAGCAGCAGGAGGTCCCGAACCTCGCCAAGATGCTCGACCTCGCCAAGGTCCGGGACAAGGGGATCGCGACCTATGCCGACCTCCTCGGCATCGTCTACAACAGGGACATCTTCAAGCGCGAGAAATGGGCGCCGCCGAAGAGCTGGGCCGATATCGAGCGGCCGGAGTTCAAAGGCAAGCTCGTCATCCCGCCGGTCAGCAACACCTACGGGCTCTACACGCTCGTCGAGCTGGCGCGGCTCAACGGCGGCAGCGAGAAGAACATCGAACCCGGCTTCGCGGCGCTGAAGAAGCTGGCGCCCAATGTCGTCGACTGGACCACCACCTTCGCCAAGATCGGCGAGATGATGGAGAGCGAGACTGTCGCCATCGCCGTCTTCGGCAATTCCTCGGGCTGGGAGATCGCCAAGCGCGGCGTTCCCGCCGATGTCGTCATTCCGCAGCCCATCTACATCAGCCCGACGGTCGCCGGGATCATGCAGAACGCGCCCAATCCGGAGGGTGCGCGCGTCTTCCTCAACTGGCTCATCAGCGAGAAGGTCCTCACATATCGTGCCGAGCGCTTCGGCCAGTCGCCGATGAATCGCGACGTGAAGCTGAGCGGCGAGGCGGCACAGCGCGTGCCGACGGGCGAGGCGCTGAACGGCCTCGCCAAGATCGATTACGAATACGTGTTGGCGCATCGCGACGAATGGAACGCGCGGTTCGAGCGCGAGATCGCGCCGATCCGCTGATCCATGGCTGTGGCTGAGGCGGACCGGTCTGCGGTGCGACCGGCCGGCATCCGCGCGGCGCCGGTCCTCGAGCTGCGCGGCCTCGTCAAGCGCTACGGCTCCGTTGTCGCCGCCGCCGGCCTCGATCTCGCGGTCGGCGACGGCGAATTCGTGGCGCTGCTGGGACCCTCCGGCTGCGGCAAGACGACGGTGCTGCGCTGCATCGCCGGCATCGTCGAGCCCGAGGCGGGCGAGGTCGTGCTCGCCGGCGAGAACATCTGCGGCAAGCCCATTTACGCCCGCGACACGGCGCTCGTCTTCCAGAACTATGCGCTGTTCCCGCATCTCAGCGTCTTCGAGAACGTCGCCTTCGGCTTGCGGATGCGGCGGGTGCCGAAGCCGGAGCTCCGCGCCCGCGTCGCCGAGGCGCTCGATCTCGTGCGCCTCTCGGCGCTCGAGAAGCGCCTGCCCGGCGCGCTTTCCGGCGGCCAGCAGCAACGCGTGGCGCTCGCCCGCGCCCTCGTCGTTCGCCCTGCCCTGCTGCTCCTCGACGAGCCGCTCTCCAATCTCGACGCGCGTCTGCGCGAGGAGATGCGCGGCGAGATCCGCCGGCTGCAGCGCACTCTCGGCGTCGCCGCCATCCTCGTCACCCACGACATCGAGGAGGCGTTCTCGGTCGCCGACCGCATCGCCGTCATGCGCGAAGGCCGCATCGAGCAAATGGGCGCGCCCGCCGAGATCTACGGCGCGCCGGCGACGCGCTTCGTTGCCGATTTCGTCGGCCACGCCAACATCTTCGATGCGACGGTGCGCGGCGCTGCCGGCAGAGGGGTGCGGCTCGGCATCGAGGGCGGGATCGAGATCGAGGCGCCCATGGCGCCGGGCTGGCGCGCCGGCGACCGCGCCTGGGCCATCATCCCGCCCGAGCGGATCCGGCTCGGCGCGGCGGCGCTCGAGCTCGATCAGCGCTTCGAGGCCGAGATCAAGGAGGTGACGTATCTCGGCGGCACGAGCCGCATCGCGCTGCGCGTCGGCGCCGTCCCCTTCATGGTCGCATCGCAAAATGCGGCGACGGGCACACCCGGCGCCGGCGAGCGCGTCATGATCGGCTGGGAACGGGACGACGTCATCGCCCGCAGCGCCGCGGAGCGCGGCGGCGGATGAGCCTCGCGCGGCTCGGCATCGCGCGGGCGGCGCCGGCGCGGCGCGCCGGGCGCAATGGGGCCGGGCGGAGCCTCGCCTGGCTGGTGGCGCCGCTCGCGCTCGTCATGCTGGGCGGCTATCTCGCGCCGCTGGCGCAGAGCCTCTTCGGCAGCCTTCATCCCAACACTCCGGCCGGCATCGACACGGCGCGCTGGACCGCGGCCAATTACGCGCGCCTCGCCGATCCCTATTACGCCGGCGTGTTTCTGCGCACGCTGCGCGTCAGTCTCGTCATCTCGCTCGTCACCGCCGTGCTCGCCTATCCCGTCGCCCTCTACATCTCGCGGCTGCGGCCGCGGGCACAGGCGGTGATGCTGCTCGTCTACATGGCGCCATGGCTCGTCAATGTGGTCGTCAAGGCCTTCGGCTGGAGCCTTCTGCTGCGCAGCAACGGCGTGCTCAACGAAGTGCTGCTTCGCCTCGGGCTCATCGACGCGCCGCTTCACATCATGTTCACCGAGCTCGCCATCATCATCGGCCTCGTCCATGGCCATTTCATGTTCGTGCTGCTGCCGCTCTGGGTGGCGCTCAGCGGCCTCGACCCGAATTTGCGCTGGGCCGCCGGCAATCTCGGCGCGCGGCCCGCGCAGATCTTCTGGCGCGTGACCCTGCCGCTGACCCTTCCGGCGCTGCTCGCTGGAGCCATCATCAACTTCACCATGAACATGGCGGCGTTCGCGACCCCGGCCATCCTCGGCGGCTCGCGCGTGCGCGTCGTCTCCTATGTCGCCTACGAGGTCAATCTCGTCGAGCTCAACTGGCCCTTCGGCGGCGCGCTCGCGGTGGCACTCCTCGGCATCACCCTTATCCTGATCGCCCTGGCCCAGCGCCTGGCGCGGGCGGGCGGCCGCGCCGCCACGGCCGAGGCGGCGTGATGGCGCTCCGCCTCTTCAACTGGATCATGGCGGCGGTGATGCTGTCGCCGATCCTCCTCATCATCTGGATGTCCTTCACGCCGGGCGCGATGTTCCGCATTCCGCTCGAGGCGTTCTCGCTGCGCTGGTATCGTGAGGTCTTCGCCTATCCGGGTTTCGTCAACGCCTTCTTCCTCAGCCTGCGCCTCGCCGCGGCGGCGGCCGGCGCCGCCGTGGCGCTGTCCTTCGTCGCGGCCTACGCCCTCGCCCGCACGCGATTGCGCGGCCGGGCTGCGCTCGATGCGCTTTTCACCGCGCCGCTCATCGTTCCCGCCGTCGTCTTCGGCATCGCCATGCTGCAATTCTCGAACCGGCTCGGCCTCTACAACACCTTCTTCGCGCTTGTCGTCGCGCATGTCGCGATCGTCACGCCCTATGCGGTGCGCTCGATCGCGGCGGCGCTGCGCGCCGTGCCGATTGAGATGGAATGGGCGGCGATGAATCTCGGCGCCCGGCGCGGGACGGTGCTGCTCCGCATCGTGCTGCCGCTCTGCGCGCGCGGCATGGTCGCGGCCTTTCTTCTCTGCTTCCTCATGTCCTTCTCGGAGGTGACGGTCACCATCTTCATGACCGGCCCCGGCTACCAGACGCTGCCGGTGCGCATCTACAACTACCTCACGGACCAGGTGGACCCGACAGTGGCGGCGCTCTCGGCGATGCTCATCGGGCTCTCGCTGCTGCTCGCTCTCATCGTCGCCGGGCTCGGCGGCTTCAAGGAGATCTCGAAATGACCTATGACACGCTCCTGCTGACGCATCAGGACGGCGTCTCGACCATTACCCTCAACCGACCGCCGCTCAACCTCCTCTCCGAGGAGTTGATGACCGAGCTTGCCGCCGCCTTCGATGCGCTCGAGTCCCGCGCCGAGACGCGCGCCGTCATCCTCACCGGCGCCGGCGCCAAGGCGTTCTCCGCCGGCGCCGATCTCGGCGAGGAAGGGCGCATGACGCCGGAGCGCGGCCGCGCCTTTCGCGAGGCCGGGCGGCGCCTCGTCGAGCGGATCGAGAACTTTCCGAAGCCGGTCGTCTCAGCGGTGCGCGGCTGGTGCATCGGCGGCGGCACCGGCTTCGCCTGGGTCGCCGATATCCGCATCGCCGCGGAATCGGCGAAGTTCCGCGCCGGCGACGTCTATCTCGGCATCATCCCGACCTGGAGCGTCGGCATGGTGCGCCTCGTCCATTACATCGGGCGCAATCGCACCCTCGATTTGCTGATGCTGGGCGAGGATGTGAGCGCGGCAGAGGCGCTGGCGCTCGGCCTCGTCACGCGCGTCGTGCCCGATGAGAGCTTCGAGGCGGAGGTCGCGAAGGTGGGCGCGCGGCTTGCCGCCGGCGCCCCGCTCTCCTTCCGCGCCATCAAGGAGGCGGTGCGCGCACAATACCGCGACACGCCGGACCGCGCCGCGGTGCTGGAAGAGCGCTGGGCCGAGCGCATCCTCGCCTCGCACGATTCGCATGAAGGCATCACCGCCTTCAAAGAGAAGCGCAAGCCGCAATTCCGCGGCGCTTGAGGCGATGGCGATGACGAGCCAAACGGCCCCGCGCCTCGGCCTGCGCGAAATCCTTCACCCGCGCTCCGTCGCCGTCCTCGGCGCCTCGGAGGACAAGGGCAAGTTCGGCGGCCGCATCCTGCACTATCTGCGGCGCCACGGCTTCGCCGGCACCATCCTGCCGATCAACCCGCGCCGGCAGGAGCTTCTCGGCCTTCGCTGCTATCCGGACATCGGCGCCGCGCCGGGGCCGATCGACGTCGCCATTCTCGCTGTGCCGCCCGCGGCGATCGCCGACAGCATCGCCGCCTGCGCCGCGGCCGGCGTCGGCGGCTGCATCGTCATCACCACGGGATTCGCCGAGGCCGGGAGCGAAGGCGAGGCGCTCCAGCAGCGGATCGTCGCGCTGGCGCGCGGCGCCGGCATGCGCCTCTTCGGCCCCAACTGCATGGGGCTCATCAACCTGCATCACGATCTCTGCCTTACCTCCTCGCTGGTGCTGGAGGTCGAGCGGCTGCACAAGGGCGGCATCGGCCTCGTCAGCCAGAGCGGCGCGCTCATGGTCTCGATGTTCAACCGCGCCCATGATGCCGGGATCGGCTTCAGCGCCTGCGTCTCGCTCGGCAATCAGAGCGACGTCACGATCGAGGATGTCTTCGAGTATTTCATCGACGACCCGAAGACGCGCATCATCTGCATGTACGTCGAGGGGCTGAAGGAGCCGCGCCGCTTCCTTGCGCTGGCCGAACGGGCGCGCCGCGCGGAAAAGCCCGTGCTCGCCCTCAAGACCGGCCGCACCGAAGCCGGCATTCGCGCCGCACGCTCGCATACGGCGAGCCTCGCCGGCGCCTATGCCGTCTTCGCCGCCGCCTGCCGCGACCACGGCATTCTCCTGACCGACGATCCCGACGGCATGATCGGCGCCGCCGCCCTCCTCGACCGCTGGGGACCGCCCCTGGGCGACGGCATCGGAATCCTCTCCTCATCGGGCGGCGGCGCCGGCATCGGCGTCGACCGCGTCGAGGAAAGCGGGATGCGCCTCGCCCGCCTCGAAGCGGCGACGCGGCAGAGCCTCGTCGAGCTGCTCCTGCCGCCGCAAGCCGACAATCCCGTCGATCTCGGCGGCCGCAGGGCCGGCGATTCCGTCGAGATCGCCGGCGAGATCATGCGGCGTTTTGCCGCCGATCCGGATATCGCCCTCATCCTTCTGGTGCTGACGACCGTGCCCTTTTACGCGGCGACCGCCCGCGCCCTCGCCGAGGCGGCGCTCGCCAGCGGCAAGCCGCTCGTCATCGCGGTCACACCGGGCTCGGCGGCCGATCCTCCGCGCGCGGCGCTGCGCGAGCTCGGCTGTCCCTTCTTCGACCGCATCGACGACGCGATCCGAGCGCTCGCGATCATGACGGCCGCAACGCGGCGCCCCGCAGTGCCCGCAGCGCTGCGCCGGCCAGCGGAACTGCCGGAGTTACCGCCGCTTCCTGCGGGCGCCCTCAGCGAAACGGAGGCGAAGGCGCTCCTCGGCCGCTACGGCGTTCCGCTCGCCGCCGAGTTTGTCGCGCCCGATGCGGAAGCCGCCGTCGCGGCCGCGCGCAAGATCGGCTTTCCCGTGGCCCTGAAGGCGATGGCGCGGGGCCTCGTGCACAAGAGCGATATCGGCGCGGTTCGGCTCGATCTCGCCGACGAGGCGGCGGTCGACGCCGCTTTTCATGCGATCCAAACCGCCGTCGCCGCGCAGCCGGAGGCGCAATTCGAGGGCGCGCTCGTCGCCGCGATGGTGCGGGGCGAAGGCGAGCTCATCATCGGCGCCAAATTCGATCCGCAATTCGGGCCGGTCGTGCTGCTCGGCCTCGGCGGCGTCCTCGTCGAGCTCGTCAACGATATCCGCCTCGCCCTGGCGCCGATCGGACCCGACCGCGCCCTGGCCCTGCTGCGCGAGCTCAGGCTCTGGCCGCTGCTCGACGGCTATCGCGGACGCGCGAAGCTCGACGTCGAAGCCGCCGCCGCCGCGATCAGCCGCGTCAGCTGGCTTGCCGCCGATCTCGGACCTCGCCTCGTCGAGCTCGACGTCAATCCGCTGATCCTGCGCCGGGCGGGCGAAGGCGCCGTCGCGGTCGATGCTCGGGCGACGCTGGCGGACGGGTAGAGGCGGGCCGAATCAGGGATCGCCGGCGACGCCGTAGGAGGGGGCCGCGCTCGGATCGATGGCTCGCGTGACGTAATCCGCCATCTGCGGCTCGTAGATTCCCCAGATCCGGCGCAGCTCCGCGATCGGCGCATCGTGCCAATCGACGCGGAGGTCGCAGATCGGCCAGACATAGCGGTCGACGACGTAGATTCCGGCCGAGCGCACGGGGCCGGCCTCGCCGCCGGCGGCGCGGCCGGCTTCGAGGGCGCGCATCAGCCGCTCGGCGAGATGCGATGCGGCCGCGCCGCAAAACGCCTCGACCATCGCCTGCGGCACGCCGTCATCGGCAAGGAGATTGCCGGCGGCGACGCAGCCCGCGCCCTCGGCGGCGGCATGCCGCCCAAGAGTCTTGGCGCCCGAATGGTGCGCCGTCCGGCCGTTCTGGTCGATGACCATGAGCTGACGATAATCGGCATGGATATCGGCGCCGACGAGTTGCGCCAAGACGGCACGCGCGCCGAATCCTTGCCGCAGGAGCACGAGGCCAAGATGACCGAGGCGCGGATCGGTGACGTTCTGCGTCGCCACGGCGCCGATCCCGGCACGCGCCCAATTGCCGCAGCGGCTCGCAACGCAAGGGCTCGAAGAGCTCACCGCGACGCCGAACATACCGGTGCGCTCGCAACGGCCGAGAATCGAAAAGGTCATGCGATACTATTCGCTCCACACCGCCGGCTTGGCAAGCGCGGTGCTACGCCCGCCCGCGAGCGCGGCGGAGGAGGCCCGCGGCGCCCAGCACGGCGATGGCCAGGGCGATGAGGAAGGAGCTGACCGCGGTGATGGTCGGGTCGATCTGCATGATGACGCTGGTCCAGATGCGGACCGGCAGGGTCATCGTCGTGGGGCTCGACAGGAGGAGCGGGATCAGCAGCTCGTCGAAGGAAGAGAGGAAGGCGAAGAGCGCGGCCGAGGCGATGCCGGGCGCGATCATCGGCACGGTGACGCGCAGGAACGCCTGGAGCGGCGAGGCGCCGAGAATGATCGCCGCCTGCTCGAGCCGGCGGTCGAAACCCTGCAAGGTCGCCGAAACGATGATGACGACGAGCGGCAGAACGAGGACCGCCTGGCCGAGCGCCATCGCGATCGGGCTGCCGATCATGCGAAGCCGGGCGAAGAGGAAGTAGACGGCGATGGCGGTGATGATCGTCGGCACGATCATCGGCGCGAGGACGAGGACATAGATCGCGGTCTTCGCCGGGAAGCGCTCGCGCACGAGCGCCACGGCGGCGAGAAGGCCGAGGAGGAGCGCTGTCGCCGTCGCCCCCAGAGCGATGCGCAGGCTGAGCCAGAGCGAGCTCATCCAATCGGGATTGCGGAAGAATTCGCGATACCATTGAAGCGAGAAACCGGGCGGCGGGAACTGCAGATAGCGGGCGGCGCTGAAGGAGAGCGCGACGATGATCGCGATCGGGGCGAGCAGGAAGATCAGCGACAGGAGGATCGCGGCCCACAAGGCGACGAGCCGCCAAAAACTGCCTGAGGACGCAAGGCGCAGCACCGACCGCCTCAGATCTTGCTCTCGAAGAGGGATTTCAGCCCGACCAGCCGGTCATAGAGCAGGAAGCCGAGGATCGTCAGCGCCAGGAGAACGATCGCGAGCGCCGAGGCAAAGCCCCAATCCACGCCCAGCTCGACCTGCTGCTCGATCACCATCGCGATCATCTGGTCGCCGGCGCCGCCGAGAAGGCGCGGCGTGATGAAATAGCCGATCGCGAGGATGAAGACGAGGAGCGAGCCGCCGGCAATGCCGGGCAGGCTCAGCGGCAGGAAGACGTGGCGGAAGGCTCGCCAATCGCTGGCGCCGAGATTGCGCGCCGCCTGCAGCAGGTTGCGGTCGATCCCGCGCATCACGCTGTAGAGCGTCAGCACCATGTAGGGGAGCAGCGCATAGCACATGCCGAGGAGGACGCCGTAGCGGTTGTAAAGGAGATTGAGCGGCGCCGATCCGAGGGCGCGCAGGACCTGGTTGAGCGCGCCTTCGGGGCCGAGAATGACGAGCCAGGCATAGGTCCGCACCAGCACGTCGGTGAAGAAGGCGAGGAGCACGCAGGCCATGATCGCCGCGGCGATGCCGCGCCGCGCCGTCACCAGCACATAGGCGAGGGGATATCCGAGAAGAAGCGTCGCGACCGTGACCGACAGGGCGATCTCGAAGGTGATGAGGAAGACGCGCAAATAGGCGGGCTGCGCGATGATCTTTCCATAATGCGCCAAGGAGACGCCGCCGCGCGGCGCGGCGATGCTGCGCAGGACGATGTCGAGCATGGGATAAAGAAAAACGAATCCCAACAGCAGCAGGGCCGGGAGCAGGAGGCAGAGCGCAAGCGGCGGCCGCCGCGAACGGCGCCCCATTGCCGCAGCCGTCGCCGGCACGAACGGGCTGCTCTGGCTCAAGGCGCGCCCGCCTCCTCTCCCGGCTGCGGGGTCCCGAGCAGCACCGTGTGGTCGGCGCGCCAGGCAAGGCGAACGCGATCGCCGGGGCAAGGCGTCGGGCCGCCGTCGCCGTTTCGCATCTTCGCGGTCAGCGTCAGCTCGTCCACGGCGACGCGCAGCTTGATCGCCTCGCCGAGATAGACGATCTCGGCGACCCGCCCCTCCCAGCAATTCTCCTCGCCAGAAGATTCCTCGCCGTTGCGCATCAGCCGCAGCCGCTCCGGCCGCAGCGCCGCCGCGACGGCGGCGCCCGCGGCAACGGCGCCGCGCGGCGCCGCGCGGAAACGGCGGCCGCCGGCGCCGCGGAGCTCGGCCGACCCGTCCGGCGCGAATCCCACCACCGTGCCGCTGAGGAAATTCGATTCGCCGATGAAATCGGCAACGAAGGCGTTGGCCGGCTCCTCATAGAGCTCGACGGGCGTTCCGAACTGTTCGATCCGGCCGTCGCGCATGACGACGATGCGGTCGGACATGGTGAGCGCCTCTTCCTGGTCATGCGTCACATAGAGGACGGTCACGCCGAGCGCCCGCTGGATGCGCTTGATCTCGGCCTGCATATGCTCGCGCAGCTTCTTGTCGAGGGCGCCCAAGGGCTCGTCCATGAGGAGGACGCGGGGCTCGAAGACCAGCGCCCGGGCGAGCGCAACGCGCTGCTGCTGCCCGCCGGAGAGCTGGCGCGGAAAGCGCTCCTCGTAACCCGGCAGCTTCACCATCTCGAGCGCCCGCGCGACGCGGGGGCGCCATTCGGCGCGCGGCCAGCCGCGCATCTTCAGCGGAAAGGCGATATTGGCGGCGACGGTCATATGCGGGAACAGCGCATAGTTCTGAAACACCATGCCGAGCCCGCGCTTTTCGGGCGGCACGCGCGCCACCGGGCGGCTGTCGATCATGATCTCGCCGGCGCTCGGCGCGACGAAGCCGGCGATCATCATCAGCGTCGTCGTCTTGCCCGAGCCGCTGGGTCCGAGCAGCGTCACGAACTCGCCGGCATGGACCGCCAGCGACACCCCTGCGACCGCGGTGACGCCGCCATAGGACTTGCCCAAGCCTTCGAGCCGCAGAGCGGCGCCGCCCGCTCCTCTCACGCGCGCCGTGCCCGCAGAGTCCCGCCGCTCATCCTCCCAACAGGAAGCTCTGCCATTGGTCGGCGATCTCGGCGCGATGCGCCACCCACCACGAGGCGTCGGTGGCGAAGGAGATCTTGAGATGCTGAGGCGAGGTCGGCAGCTTGTCGGCCGTCGCCGCATCGATATGATCGAAGGCCTTGCGGTTGATGGGGCCATAGCCGCTGAGCCGGGCCACTTCGGCCTGCTGCTTCGGCTGGAGCGCGAAGTCGATATATTTGTGGGCGTTGTCGAGGTTGGGCGCGCCCTTCAGGATGCACAGCGTCTGGAGCTGCCGCGACGATTGGTTCCATTCGATGGCGACCGGGGCGTTGGCATCGACGAGCGCCTGGATCCGCCCGCTCCAGATGCTGCCGAGCACCGTCTGCTTGCTCGCCAGCATCTGCGCCGAGACGGCGCCGGAATCCCACCATTTGGCGATGTGCGGGCGGATGGCGCGCAGCTTCTTGAAGGCGCGCGGCACGTCGAGCGGGTAGAGCTTGTCCATCGGCACGCCGTCGGCGAGCAGCGCGAATTCGAGATTTGGGTATTCGGCGCCCATGTCCTCGAGCATGCGCGTGCCGGGAAAGGCCGATACGTCCCAGAATTCGGCCCAGCTCTGCGGATGCTTCGTCGGGAACGCGTCCTTGTTGTAGCCGAGCACGGTCGCATAGGTGTTCTCGCCGATGTAGTAGTCGCGCACCGGGTCGAGATCGGCGAGGTCCGTGCGGGTGAATTTCGATTTGTCGATCTTCGCGAGCGCCCCCTTGTTCTGGAAGGTGACGGTGGTGAATTCGCCGAGATCGGCGACGTCGATCTCGATATTGCCCGATTCCACCATGGCGACCAGCTTCGCGACATTGGTCGCGAAAGGCACGACCTGGATCCCGGTCGCCGCCGTGAAGGGCTCGAAGATTGCCTTGCGCAGCGCCTCCTCGTAAGCGCCGCCGCCGGTCCGCACCACGACCTTGCCAGCATCCGCGGCGGCGCGGCGGAACCGGCCCGAGGCGACGCCGAAGGCCGCAAGGCCGGCGCCGAGGCGCAGGCCGCGCCGCAGAGCCTGGCGCCGAGAAATGCGCTGTCCCGTCTTCTTGTCCGTCATCCTTCCCTCCCGCCAATGCGGAATGGAATGCTAGCACGGGCGCGCCGCTGCGCCACTTGTCTTGCTGGCCGTCGAGCGCGGCGACGCTCGCCTTCATTCAAGGTCGGGCGCCGCCTCGACGACGATCGCGACGATGCCCGCTGCGGCGCCCTTCTCAGCGGCGACGTCGATGCCGCCGATCCCCCAGCCGGCGCCGTCTTGGACGAGGACGGGCGCCCCGCTTGCGCCGCGCGTCGCGGCGCAGTCATGCCGGAGCACCGGATCGCCGGCGGCATCCCGCGCCGCCCCGATGATGCGGCATGTTGGGTCGGCGGTCAGGAGCTGGCGATGGTCCTGGCTGTAGCCGCCGATCATGACGCGTGCTCCCGGCTCGGGCGGCGTCGGGCGTATGCGGAGGATGCGGTCGGGCGTCCCGAGAGCCGCATCGACACGGACGAGAGCCCAATCCCGGCCGAGCGTCTTCAGCGGCTGCCGCGGATCGTAGCCGGAGGCGACCCGGATTTGTGTGCCCGTGCCCTCACCTTCATAGTCCCCGCCGGCATAGCCGAGGAGGAAGTGCAGGGCGGAAGGCGGGAAATAGCGCCGCGTGCGCGGATTGAAGAGGCAATGCGCCGCGGTCAGCACCGTCCGCAGCCCGACCAGCGTCGCGGTGCAGGATTGGTGCAGATTGCCGCTCGTCGCCTGCAGCTTGCCGACGCCGCGCCACGGCGCCGCTGCGGGATCGATCCGGACGCGCGGATCATGCGCGCCGATGCCGGGAAGCGGCGATGCCGGAGCGCCAGCCTCTGCGGCGGCTGCCAGCACCGCGAGCAGGAGCGCAAGGCTCGACCCGATTCGCGCCGCGGCCCGCATTGGCGCTTGCATCATCCTCTCCCTGCCTTTCGCACGCGCCTCCATAGCACCGGGTTTGAGCCAGTGCCTCACCCTTTCTTTTGCACCGACGCTGGCGCCACCCTGCGCAGCGCGCCTTTCCGCTGCGCCGCGCGCATGCTAATCGGACGCGATGACCCAGCCGCGCCCGCCCGACCCGGCGGCGCTCGCCGCCGCCATCCGTGCCGGCGACCGCCGCGCCCTCGCGCGTGCCATCACCCTCGTCGAATCGGCGCGCCTCGACCACCGTGAGGCGGCGGAGGCCCTGCTCGGCGCGCTGCTGCCCGGCCCTCAGGGTTCGATGCGGCTCGGCATCTCGGGCGTCCCTGGCGTCGGCAAATCGACCTTCATCGAGGCGTTCGGCTTGCACCTCGCCGGCCGCGGCCATCGCATCGCCGTGCTTGCCGTCGATCCCTCCTCGCGGCGCGGCGGCGGCTCGATCCTCGGCGACAAGACGCGCATGGGCGAGCTCGCGCGCCACCCGGCCGCCTTCATCCGCCCCTCGCCGGCCGGCGGCACGCTCGGCGGCGTCGCCCGGCGGACGCGCGAGACGATGCTGCTCTGCGAAGCCGCCGGCTTCGATGTCGTCCTCGTCGAGACCGTGGGCATCGGCCAGTCGGAGACGGCGGTCGCCGACATGGTCGACATGTTCCTGCTCCTGCTGCTGCCGGGCGGCGGCGATGAGCTGCAAGGGATAAAAAAGGGCGCCGTCGAGCTCGCCGACCTCATCCTGGTCAACAAGGCGGATGGCGAATTCGCTGGTGCGGCGCGCCGCGCCGTCGCCGATTACCGCAGCGCCCTCCGCCTCCTGCGCCCGCCCTCGCCACATTGGAGGGCCGAGGTGGCGGCGGTCTCGGCCCTGACGGGCGCCGGCATCGGCAAAGTGTGGGAGACCGCCCAGCGCTACCGGAGGGCGATGGAGGCGGCAGGCGCCTTCGCTCGCCGCCGCGCCGAGCAGGCGCGCGCCGCCCTTTGGGCCGAGATCGGCGAGGGGCTGCTGGAGCGCCTGCGGCAAAGCCCGGAGATCGCCCGGCGCCTCCCTGGTATCGAGGCCGAGGTCGAAGCCGGGCGCGCCGCCCCCACGGTCGCGGCACGGCGCCTGCTCGATGCTTTTTTGCGCCGGGAGGGCGGCGGCGATCCGGCTTGACCGCCAAAGACGCCTGCGCTAGACACGCGGCTTCCCGCGCGGCGGCACCCTCGCCGGCGCGTATTCGGTGTTGTCCCAAGGATTTCTGTCATGGCGAGAAGGTGCTCGATCACTGGCAAGGGCGTGCAGGTCGGCCATAATGTGAGCCACGCCAACAACAAGACGAAGCGGCGCTTCCTGCCCAACCTCCAGACCGCATCGCTGCTCTCGGACGCGCTCGGCGGCTCGGTGCGGCTCCGCCTCTCGGCGCATGCGCTGCGGACGATCGAGCAGAAGGGCGGCATCGACGCCTATCTGACCCTCACCCCTGACCGCAAGCTCCCGGCCGAGGCGCGGCGCCTCAAGCGCCGCGTCGAAGCGGCGGCCGCGCGGAGAGCGGCGGCGCAGGCCTGAGCCTTGCGGCCCTGATCGGGTCGGGCCAGCGCCGCTTTCCTATTTCTGCCACACCCGAATGTATTCGACCTGGAGAGTCGCCGGGAATTCGGCGGCGCTGGTCGGTGCTTCCGGCCAGGCGCCGCCGACGGCAAGGTTCAAGAGGATATGCGCCGGCCCGGCGTCGCTGCCATCGGCATGGCGCCAGAGAAACCGCCGCTCGGCGACGGGCACATCATCGACATAGTGGATGACGCGGTCCGGCGTCCATAACACCGCGAAGGTGTGAAAGCCGTCGGCATAGTCGAATTCCGGACGGAACGACCCCCAGCGGTCGAGACGCGTCGCGATGTCGCCGGCATCGCCCGGCCGGCCGGCATGCACATTGTGGAAGCTGTTCCGCGTCGTATCGCGCCCGTTGTTGACGATCTCGACGACATCGATCTCGGGCGGCCAGCGCTGGTCCTGAGGATTGAGCCAGAAGGCCGGCCATAGGCCGCGCCCGCGCGGGACTTTCATGCGGCACTCGAAATAGCCGTATTTCCCCGTCCATTTCGAGCGCAGCATGCCGCTTTCGATCCCGCCGTCGCGGAGGCCGCCCTTCAGCCGCGCCACGAGGTCGAGGACGCCGCCCTTGATCTCGTGATTGCCGTCGTCGCGATAGCGCTGCCATTCGCCATTCGCCGCCAAATGGTCGAGCGTGCCGCGGTCATAGACGAAGCGCGTGAAGAAGTCGCGGCGCAGCGCCTCGAGCGAGGTGACGGTGACGCCGAAATCCCAGTTCTGGACGAGGTGGTATCCCAAATGCGCGATCGCCGGCGGGACCGGCGGCGGCACGCTGCGCAAGGCCTGGTCGGGAACGGCCAAGGCCGAACGAGCGGCGAAGATGGCGAGGAGACAGAGGAGAAGACGGAAGGTTCGTGGCATGGTATGGCATCGCGGAAGGGGCTGACCCGCAGTGAACGCCGACCTCGCGTCCCGGGTTCGACTTCCGATGCCGAGAATTGTATGGTCCGCCCGGACCAGAAGTCATGGGGAGTGAAGAATGCTTGGAAACGCCGCCTGCCATTCCCGTTCCGCCGCGCGCCGCCGCGCCGGCGCCGTGCTCGCCGCCGCGCTCCTTGTCGCCGCTGGCGCCGCCCTGCCGGCACGCGCCGCCGAGAAGGTGAAGATCGCGGTCGGCGGCGAGAGCTGCGTCTGCTACTTGCCGACCATCCTGACCCGCGAGCTCGGCTACTACAAGGAGGCGGGACTCGATGTCGAGCTCATCGACTTCAAGGGCGGCTCGACGGCGCTCACCGCGGTTCTCGGCGGCAGCGCCGACGTCGTCTCGGGCTTTTACGACCACACGGTCGAGCTGGCGGCGAAGCACAAGGCAATGCAGTCGATCGTCATCTTCGACAAGCTGCCCGGCCTCGTCCTCACCGTGTCGCCCAAGGAGACGGCGAACATCAAGACGCTCGCCGACCTCGTCGGCAAGCATGTCGGCGTCAGCGCGCCCGGCTCCTCGACCGATTTCTTCCTGAAATACCTGCTGCGCAAGAACGGGCTCGATCCCAACAAGGTCGCGGTCGTCGGCATCGGCAACGGCGCCCCCTCGATCGCGGCGATGGAGCAGGACCAGGTGCAAGCCGGCGTCCTCGTCGAGCCGGCGGTCACCGAGCTGCAATCGCGCCACCCGGACCTCCGCATCCTCTCGGATACGCGCACCGAAGCGGAGACGCAGAAGGTCTTCGGCGGCGACTACCCGGCCGGCGCGCTCTACACCCAGACGAGCTGGGTCGAGGCGCATAAGGACGCCGCGCAGCGCCTCGCCGACGCCATCGTACACACGCTCGTCTGGATCAAGGGCCACACGCCCGAGGAGATCATGGCGAAGATGCCGAAGGCCTTCACCTCCTCGGATCCCAAGACCTATCTCGCCGCCCTCAAGAACATGCTTCCGACTTATTCGACGACCGGGCTCATGGACCCCAAGGGCGCCGAGGCGGTGCTCGCCGTCTTCAGCGAATCCGTCCCCGAGATCAAGAATGCGCATATCGACGTGACGAAGACCTATACGAACGAATTCGCGAAGAAGGCCGACGCGAAGTTCGGGGCGAAGAGCTAGGGAGAATGCGGGCACGGGAGATGCACCTGATCTTCAAGATCAACCCTCTCCCGCTTGCGGGAGAGGGAAGGGTGAGGGCCGGCGCCGGTGCCGGTCGGAGGCACCGCCAGTGCTCGCATCCCCTTACCCCGACCCTCTCCCGCTCGCGGGAGAGGGAGTAACACCAGCCGGCCCGCGTCTGCCGTGCGCGCAATCCCCGCCGTCGCCTTCGAGGGGGTGACGATCCGCTTCCGCGCGCCCTCGGGTGAGGTGCACACCGTCGCCCGCGACATCAGCTTCGACATCGCCGAGGGCACCTTCCTCGCCATCGTCGGGCCGTCGGGCTGCGGCAAATCCACTCTCCTCAACGCCGCGGCGGGGCTGCTCTTCCCGCCGGCCGGTCGCGTCCTCGTCTTCGGCGAGGCGCTTGCCGGCATCAATAAGCACGCGACATACCTCTTCCAGCAGGATGCGCTGCTGCCTTGGCGGAGCGTTCTCGACAACGTCATGCTGGGTCCGCTCTTCCGCAGCATGCCGCGCGCCGCGGCGATGGAGGAGGCGCGGCGCTGGATCGAGCGCGTCGGCCTCAAAGGTTTCGAGGACCGCTTCCCGCACCAGCTCTCCGGCGGGATGCGCAAGCGCGTCGCCGTTGCGCAGAGCTGGATCGTCAACCCGCGCATTCTCCTGATGGACGAGCCCTTCGGCGCGCTCGACGTGCAGACGCGGCAGATCATGGAGAACGAGCTGCTGGGCCTCTGGCAGGAGACGCGCAAGACTGTGCTCTTCGTGACGCACGACCTCGAAGAGGCGATCGCGCTCGCCGACAAGGTCGCCGTGCTCTCGGCGGGGCCGGCGCGGCTGAAAGGCGTCTACGAGGTCGATCTGCCCCGCCCGCGCGACGTCGCCGAGATCCGCCTCAACCCCGAATTCAACCGGCTCTATACAAGGATCTGGGCCGACCTCCGCGAGGAGGTGAAGCGGTCATACGATGCGCGACACCCTTGACAAGGCACCTGAGCCTCTCGGCGCCGAGGACGGCAAGCTCGCCACCGCCAGCAAGCGGCGGAAGGCGGGGCGCGGCGTCATCGTCGCGCTGCAGGTCGCAACCTTCGTCATGCTCGTCGCCATCTGGCAGGCGCTGTCGGTCCAGCAGATCCTCGACCCCTTCTTCTTCAGCCGCCCCTCCGACATCGCCCTCCGCCTCTGGGAGTGGCTCACCACGGGCTTCATCTGGGAGCATCTGGCGACGACCCTCATCGAGGCCTTCCTCGCCTTCGCCATCGGCACGGTGATCGGCGTCGGCTTCGGCTTGGCCTTCGCGCGCGTCGATCTGCTGGCCGCCGTCTTCGACCCCTATATCCGCATCCTGAACGCCCTGCCCCGCGTCATCCTGGCGCCGATCTTCCTTCTCTGGTTCGGGCTCGGCATCGCCTCCAAGGTGGCGCTCGGCGTGACGCTCGTCTTCTTCGTCGTCTTCTTCAACACCTATCAGGGCGTGCGCGAGGTCGACCTCGTCATCCTCAACAATGCGCGCATGCTGCAGGCGACCGACCACCAGCTCCTCCGCCATGTCTACCTGCCCTCGGCGATGGCCTGGATTTTCTCATCGCTCCACACCTCGATCGGCTTCGCCCTGGTCGGCGCCGTCGTCGGCGAGTATCTGGGCTCGGCGCGCGGCATCGGCTATGTCGTGGCGCAATCGGAAGGCGTCTTCGACACGACGGGCGTCTTCGCCGGCCTCCTCCTCACCTCCGCCGTCGTCCTCTGCGTCGATCTCGGCATCGAGCGTCTGGAACGCTACCTCTTGCGCTGGCGGCCCAGGGCGTAGCGCCCGAAGGGCACCACCTTGTTCTCGGCATCGTGGCCGATATCGGCGCGGCCCAAATATGAGATGCCGGAGACACGGCACCAATGCTGCGCCACCTCCTCGGCGCTCGCGCCGAAATCGGGCTCGTTCGGCGGGATGGCGCTGCAGCGGCCGAGCATGATGCCGGCGGCGGCGCGCACGGCGCGGGCGCTCGTCAGGTGGAAGAGCGCGCGGTCGATCCGGTACATGTGCTCGCCCACCTCTTCCAGCATAAGGACATGCCCCGCAAGATCGGGCTCGAGCGGCGTGCCGATCAAATGGCTGAGGACGGTAATGTTGAAGGCGACGGAGGGCCGGCCCAGCAGCACGCTCGGCTCCAGCGCCGAGGCGGCGCCGTCGACAAGGAAGGCGAGCGCGCGCCCGACCGCCTCGTCGCCGCCGGGGCGGCGGATATCCGCCGGCATCGGCCCATGCGCCAGCCTCCCGAAACCCGCTTTGTAGAGACCGGCAAGGAGCGATCCCGCATCGCTGTAGCCGAGATAGGCCTTGTTCCGCGCATCCTCGCCGAGAGCCGGAAGGACGCGCGCGGCGATGCGGGCGGAGCCATAGCCGCCGCGCGCGAACCATAGCGCATCGAGGGCGGGATCGTTGGCGACGTCGAGAAACGCCGCCGCCCGCGCCGCGTCATCGCCGGCGAAATGGCCCGCGGCGAGAAAGCATTGCGGATGGAAGCGCAGCTCGGGCGGGCGCTCGGGATAGAGCGCGGCGGCAAGGCGCGTGACCGCCTCGGCGACCTCCGGCTCGATGCGCGAGCCCGGCGCGACGACGCCGATTCTGACCGTCCGCTCCGTCATGCCCCGTCCTGGCGCCAAAACCCTCTCCCCGGATGGGAGAGGGAGAATTGTGAGCAATCGAGACAGCTCCCCTAACCGCTTGTCGCGACGCAAGGCGGGATTGTAGCTTCCGGCGATGGACCTATCGAGGCCCTACTTCTTCTGCGGCATCGGCGGCAGCGGCATGCTGCCGCTGGCGCTCATCCTCAAAGGCAAGGGCGCGATGGTCGCGGGCTCCGACCGCGCGCTCGACCAGGGCCGGACGGCGGAGAAATTCGCCTTCCTGCGCGCCCGCGGCATTCCGCTCTTCCCGCAGGACGGCAGCGGCGTCACGCGCCCCGACATCATCCTCGTGACCTCGGCCGCGGTCGAGGAGACGGTGCCCGACGTCAAGGCCGCGCGCGCTCTCGGCGCCGCCCTCATGACCCGCGCGGCGCTGCTCGCAGAGCTTTTCAACGCGGCGCCGCTCGGCATCGGCATCGCCGGCACCAGCGGCAAATCGACGACGACAGGCATGACCGGCTGGATTCTGCACCAAGCGGGCCGCGATCCCACCATCGTCAACGGCGCCGTCATGAAGAATTTCGTCGCCGCCGAGACGTCCTTCGCCGGCGGCATTCTCGGCCGGGGCGCAGCCTTCGTCAGCGAGGTCGATGAGAGCGACGGCTCGATCGCGCAATACACCCCGCGGATCGCGATCCTCAACAACATCGCCCTCGACCACAAATCCATGGAGGAGCTGCGGGCGCTCTTCGGCGGCTTCGTCGAGCGGGCCGAGACCGCGGTGCTGAACCTCGACAATGGCGAGACGGCGGCGCTCGCCGCGCGAATGCCGGCCGGGAAGGGTTTGACCTACAGCCTCGCCCGGGCGGAGGCCGATCTCCGCGCCGAAGCGATCGTCCCGGCTCCCGACGGCATCGCCTTCGCGGTGCGCGAGCGCGGGATCGCGACGTCCGTGCCGGTGCGCCTCCAAGTGCCGGGCCGGCACAATGTCGCCAACGCTCTTGCGGCGCTCGCGGCGGCGCGTGCCGCGGGCGTCGCGCTCGGCGCGGCGGCCGAGGCGTTAGAGAGCTTCGCCGGCATCCGCCGCCGCCTCGAACTCGTCGGCACGGTGAAGGGCGTCACCATCATCGACGATTTCGCCCACAACCCCGACAAGATCGCGGCGACGCTCTCCACTCTGCACGAATTCCCGGGCCGGCTCCTCCTCATGTTCCAGCCGCATGGCTACGGCCCGCTCCGCCAGATGAAGGACGGCTTCATCGAGGTCTTCGCGCGGCATCTCCACGAGGAGGACGTGCTCCTCATGCCCGAGCCCGTCTATTTCGGCGGCACCGTCGACCGCAGCCTCTCCAGCCGCGACATCGTCGACGGCGTGACGAAGCGCGGCCGCCAGGCCCACGCACTTCCCGACCGGACCGCGTGTGGGGAGAAGCTGCTTACGCTCGCGCGCGCTGGCGACCGGATCGTGGTGATGGGGGCGCGGGACGACACGCTGTCGCAGTTCGCGGGAGAGCTGATCCGGGCGCTATGAGGGTAGAGGGTAGAGTCAATTCGGATGAACCCCTCGCCTTGCGCTCTCCCCGCAGGCAGGGTTGCGTAGGGTCGGCGAGGCATCGCCGCGCCTTACCCGGAGCGGGGTGAGGGGTTCCCGCCCTCGCGTCCCTACTCCGCCACCGCCTCCAGCGCCGCCTCGCGGGCCGCGGCCTCCTGCTGGCGTGCCCACATCTCGGCATAGACGCCGCCCTTGGCGAGGAGGTCGAGGTGGCGGCCGCGCTCGACGATCTCGCCCGCCTCCAGCACCAGGATCTCGTCGGCATCGACCACGGTCGAGAGGCGGTGGGCGATGACGAGTGTCGTCCGGTCGGCGGAGACCTCTTTCAGCGACGCTTGGATCTCGCGCTCGGTCTTGGTGTCGAGCGCCGATGTGGCTTCATCGCAAATGAGGATGCGCGGGTGCTTCAGGATGACGCGGGCGATGGCGACGCGCTGCTTCTCGCCGCCCGAAAGCTTCAAGCCGCGCTCCCCCACCTGCGCGCGGTAGCCGTCGGGCAGATGAGCGATGAAATCATGGATGCGGGCGAGGCGCGCCGCGGTCTCGACCTCGGCCGCGCTCGCCCCCGGCCTGCCATAGGCGATGTTGTAGAAGATCGTGTCGTTGAAGAGCACGGTGTCCTGCGGCACGACGCCGATGGCGCGGCGCAGGCTCTCCTGCGCCACCGCGCGCAGATCCTGGCCGTCGATGCGGATCGCGCCCTGATCGATGTCGTAGAAGCGGAAGAGGAGGCGCGCGATCGTCGATTTGCCGGAGCCGGAGGGGCCGACGATCGCCACGGTCTTGCCCGGCGGCACGCGGAAGGAGACGCCCTTCAGGATGGGGCGGCGCGGATCGTAGCGGAAATGCACGTCCTCGAAGCGGATCTCCCCCTCCGCCACATGGATCGGCGGCGCGCCCGGCGCGTCCTTCACCTCGGCCTCGACTTTGAGCAGCGCCGCCATCTTCTCGAGGTCGGTCAGCGACTGCTTGATGTTGCGATAGACCATGCCGAGGAAGTTCAAGGGCATGTAGAGCTGGATGAGGTAGGTGTTGACGAGGACGAAATCGCCGACCGTCATCGTCCCCTGCGCGACGCCGCGCCCGGCGAGCAGCATGACGCCGATGAGCCCCGCGGCGATGATCGCGCCCTGGCCGATATTGAGTAAGGAGAGCGTCGCCTGGCTGCGGACGGCGGCGCGCTCATAGGCGCGGAGCGCCTGGTCGAAGCGCCGCGCCTCGTGCTCCTCATTGGCGAAATACTTCACCGTCTCGAAATTGAGGAGGCTGTCGATCGCCTTGGTGTTGGCCTCGCTGTCGCGCTCGTTCATCTCGCGCCGGTACTTGATGCGCCAGTCGCTGACGATGAAGGTGAAGGCGATGTAGCAGAGGATGGTGGCGAAGGTGACGAGCGCGAATTCGAAGGTGTAGAGGCGCCACAGCACGCCGCAGACCAGCAGGATCTCGAACAGCGTCGGGACGACGTTGAAGAGCATGAAGGAGAGCAGGAACTCGATGCCGCGAATGCCGCGCTCGATGGCGCGCGACATGCCGCCGGTCTGGCGCTCGAGATGGAAGCGGAGCGAGAGGGCGTGGAGATGACGGAAGGTCGAGAGGCCGACCATGCGGACGGCATGCTGCTCGACCTTGGCGAAGACGGCATCGCGCAGCTCGCCGAAGGCCTGGGCGCCGACTCGGGCCACGCCATAGGCGATGACGAGGAAGACGGGGACGACGACAGCGGCGGCGACACCGGCTTGCCCGCCATGCGGCGTCAGCGCGTCGACGGCGCGCTTATAGAGGAGCGGGACGCCGAGATTGACGAGCTTCGCGACGACGAGGCAGAGAATGGCGAGAAGGACCCGCGCCTTCAAATCGCCGCGCCCCTTCGGCCAGAGATAGGGTCCGAGCAGGCGGAGGCTCGCCAGCTCCTCGCGGAGCCCGACCCGGCGCGCCGGAGGCGGCCCGCCGGAAGCCGGCGGATGGCGCGGGCTCATCGGGCCTGCGGCGACTTCGGCGCCAGCAGCGGCTCGTCGCGCCGGCGCAGGCGATGCGCCAGGATGTGGACGAAGAGCAGAAGGACGGCCCCCGCATAATAGGGCGCGTTGCGTCCGTAATGCCCGAAGAGGAAGCCGGCGAGCGCCGGGCCCAGAATGCGCGCGAGGCTCCCCGTCGATTGCGCGACTCCCATCACCTCGCCCTGCTCATGCGCGCCGGACTGGCGCGAGACGAGGCTGTTGAGCGAAGGCTGCGTCAAGCCCATGCCAAGCGCCAGCAGCGCCGTCGCGCCGAGGAGGATGGCGAGGCTCGTGGCGAAGGGAATGGCGATGAGGCCGAGAAGGATGGCGCCCGTCCCGGCGATCAGCACCTGCTCCTCGCCGAAACGCCGCGTCAGGCGGCCGATGAGGCCGCCCTGGACGAGGGCCGAGAGCACGCCGACGAAGGTGAGGACGTAGCCCACCTGCGCCGCGCCCCAGGCGAATTGCCGGTTGGCCCAGAGCGCGAAGGTGGTCTCCATGCCGGCGAAGGCGAAGGTGACGACGAAGAAGACGAGGAGGAGCTGGCGGAGCTCGGCGCGCCGGACCGCCTTCGAGACCGCCGCGAGGCGCCCCGTCCGCACGCGCCCGCGCGCCGCGGCGGGAAGGCTTTCCTTGAGGAAGAGGAGGGTGCCGAGCAGGGCCAGAGCCGAGAGGCCGGCGCCGAGGAAGGCGGGCGCCGCCACCGCCGGCGCCGCCGGATCGGGCCCGGCGAGGAGGCCGCCCAAGGCCGGGCCGATGATGAAGCCGAGGCCGAAGGCGGCGCCGATGAGCCCCATCCCTTTCGCCCGGTTCTCCGGCGTCGTCACATCGGCGACATAGGCCTGCGCCGCCGCGATGTTCCCCGCCATCGTCCCTTGCAGCGCGCGTGCCGCGAACAGCATCCAGAGCGCATCGGCGAATCCCAGCCAAAGATAGCCCGCCACCATGCCGAGGAGGCTGAGGAGAAGCACCGGCCGCCGCCCGTGCCGGTCGCTGACGCGCCCCCAGAGCGGCGCCATGAAGAGCTGGAAGAAGGAATATGTGGCCATCAGCAGGGTCACGAGCTGCGGCGAGGCGCCGAAGCGCTCGCCAAAGAAGGGCAGCAGCGGGATGACGATGCCGAAGCCGATGAGGTCGATGAGGACGATCGCGAAGAGGACGGGCATGCAGCAAGGTAGATAGCGCGCCGCCCCTGCCGCCAACAAGGGGAGCGCCCGCCGAAAGTGGCGCGGCAAATCGCCGGCGATCAACTCTGCGGGAGGTGCGGTTGACGGCCCGGCCGCGGCGGACCAGAGTCCGCCCCTCAGGTTCCTGCCAGGAGATCGCCCATGCGCATGGTCCTGCTTGCCGCCGCCCTCATCGCCCTCGCCGCCCCCGCCTTCGCCGACGGACCCTGCAGCTGGGGCAGCACGCACACCGTCTCGTCCTCGTCTCAGTCGCAGACCGACACGGACGCAACGGCCAGCACGACGCCGAGCCAGCCGCACGGGTGACGGGGACCCCTGTCCTCCGGCTTCGCCCGGGCGGCCTGGCGAGTACCTTTTTGACCACCAAGGGCACGAAGGACGCCAAGACGGATCGATGCGCTTTGCGCAAAGCGACGCTTGGTGACCTTGGTGTCCTTCGTGGTGATGTCGCCTCTGCTGCGGCAGATTACGCCGCCGCGGCGCGCTTCTTGCGGATGAGGCCGAGAATCTCGCTGGCGGCGAGCGGGATGTTGGTGCCGGGGCCGTAGATGGCGCTGGCGCCGGCGCGGATGAGGCCGTCGTAATCCTGCGGCGGAATGACGCCGCCGCAGACGATGAGGATGTCGTCGCCGCCCTCTTTCCGCAGCGCCTCCGCCAGCGCTGGGACCAGCGTATTGTGCGCCGCCGCCTGGCTCGAGACGCCGATGAGGTGGACGTCGTTCTCGATCGCCTGGCGCGCCGCCTCCTCCGGCGTCTGGAACAAGGGGCCGATATCGACGTCGAAGCCGATATCGGCGAAGGCGGTCGCGATCACCTTGGCGCCGCGGTCGTGGCCGTCCTGCCCGAGCTTGGCGACGAGCATGCGCGGCCGCCGCCCCTCCTCGCGGGCGAAGGCCTCGACCTCGCGCTGGATGCGCTTGAAGCCTTCATCGCCCTCGTAAAGCCCGCCATAGACGCCGGAAACGGAACGGATGACGGCACGGTGGCGGGTGAAAACCGTCTCGAGCGCGTCCGAGATCTCGCCGACCGTGGCGCGGGCGCGGCTGGCGGCGATCGCGAGTTCGAGGAGGTTGCCCTGCCCGCTCCGCGCCGCCGCGGTGAGCGCCTCGAGCGCAGCCTTGCAGGCCTTGCCGTCGCGCGTCGCGCGGACGCGCTCGAGGCGCGCCACCTGCTGCTCGCGCACCCGCGTGTTGTCGACATCGAGCAGCTCGATCTCGGCCTTCTCGCCCGATCGGTACTTGTTGACGCCGACGATCACCTGCTCGCCGCGGTCGATGCGCGCCTGCCGCCGCGCCGCCGCCTCCTCTATGCGCAGCTTCGGCATGCCGCTCTCGACTGCGCGCGTCATGCCGCCCAGCGCCTCGACCTCCTCAATGAGGTCCGAGGCCGCCTTCGCGACCGATTGCGTCAGGCTCTCGACATAATAGCTGCCGCCCAGCGGATCGACGACGTGCGGAATGCCGGTCTCCTCGGCGATGATGAGCTGCGTGTTGCGCGCGATCCGCGCCGAGAAGGGCGTCGGCAAGGCGAGCGCCTCGTCGAAGGAGTTCGTGTGCAGCGACTGGGTGCCGCCCAGCACCGCGGCCAACGCCTCGATCGTCGTGCGGATGATGTTGTTGTGCGGATCCTGCTCGGTGAGGCTGACGCCCGAGGTCTGGCAATGGGTGCGGAGCGCGAGGCTCGCCGGGTTCTTTGGATCGAACTGCTTGATGAGCCGCGCCCAGAGGAGGCGCGCCGCCCGCAGCTTCGCCACCTCCATGAAGAAATTCATGCCGATGTTGAAGAAGAAGGAGAGGCGCGGCGCGAACTCATCGATGCCGAGGCCGCGCGAAAGCGCGGCGCGCACATAGTCGAGCCCGTCGGCGAGGGTGAAGCCCAGCTCCTGGACGCATGTCGCCCCCGCCTCCTGCATGTGATAGCCGGAGATCGAGATCGAGTTGAAGCGCGGCATGTGCCGGGCCGTGTATTCGATGATGTCGGCAACGATCCGCATCGACGGCCCCGGCGGGTAGATATAGGTGTTGCGGACCATGAACTCTTTGAGGATGTCGTTCTGGATCGTCCCCGAGAGCTTCGCCTGCGGCACCCCCTGCTCCTCGCCGGCGACGATGAAGCCGGCCAGCACCGGCAGCACGGCACCGTTCATCGTCATCGAGACGCTCATCTTGTCGAGCGGGATGCCGTCGAAGAGGATCTTCATGTCCTCGACGCTGTCGATGGCGACGCCGGCCTTGCCGACATCACCGACCACCCGCGGGTGGTCGCTGTCATAGCCGCGATGCGTCGCGAGGTCGAAGGCGACGGAGAGCCCCATCTGTCCCGCCTTCAGATTCTCGCGATAGAATTTGTTGGATTCCTCGGCCGTCGAGAAACCGGCATATTGCCGGATCGTCCAGGGTCGGTTCGCGTACATGGTGGCGCGCGGACCGCGCAGATAGGGCGGAAAGCCGGGGAAGGCGCCCGCGAGCTCCAACCCTTCGAGGTCGGCTTCGGTATAGAGCGGCTTGACCGCGATGCCTTCCGGCGTCTGCCACGTGAGGTCGTCGACCGACCGGCCGCCCAGCTCCTTCGCCGCGAGGGCGCGCCACTCCACGAGGGTCTTGCCGGGAAACTCCGCCATGCCGCCTCCACTCCCGAGAAATCCCTCTCCCGGCGGAGAGAGGAAAGCCAAGGGCTGCAAATTATAACAGCGCCGCCGGCTGGCCGTCCAATTGGGGCGCCTTCTGCGCCGCGGGCGCGGTGGCGCCGCGGAGCGCATGGTGGGCGACGAGCGCCGCCGTGAAGAGCAGCAGCGCCCCCGCCTGATGCGCGACGCCGAGGGGCGTCGGAACGACGAGAAGCAGAGTCGAGACGCCGAGGCCGAGCTGGAGCAAGGCCGCGGCCAGCAGCAGGTCGAGCGTGCGGCGCGCCGAGGCCGTCAGCGAGAGGCGCCGCGACCACAGCCAGAGCGCGACGATTGCGGCGACGGTCGTCTCGGCGAGGAGGCGATGGTCGAACTGCACCGCGGCCACGTTCTCGAACCAGTTGCGCCACCAGGGGACGAGCTGGCCGTAGCCCGCGGGCACGAAGCGGCCATCCATCAGCGGGAAGGTGTTGTAGGTGAGCCCGGCATTGAGCCCGGCGGTGAAGCCGCCCGCCAGCATCGTCAGGAAGACGAGGCAGGCGAGCGCGCCGACCGCGCGGCGCAGCGAAGCGGCCCGCGGCGCGGCGAGCGGCGCCACGGGCCAGAGGAGGCCGAGCGCGACGCGCAGGATGGCGGCGTAGATGAGGACGGCGAGCGCCAGATGGGCGACGAGGCGGTATTGGCTGACCTCGATCCGGTCGGCAAGGCCGCTCTCCACCATGAACCAGCCGAGAGCGCCCTGCGCGCCGCCGAGGAGAAGGATGCCGACCAGCTTCGGCATGAGGCCCGGCCGCACCCGGCGGCGCAGCGCGAACCACAAGAGCGGCAGCGCGAAGGCGAAACCGATGAGCCGCCCCCAGAGACGGTGCAGCCACTCCCAGAAGAAGATGATCTTGAAATCGCCGAGGCTCATCCAGGAATGGAGGAGCTTGAATTGCGGGATCTCCTGGTACTTGGCGAATTCGTCCTGCCACTCGGCTTGGCTCAGTGGCGGCAGGATGCCGGTGACCGGCTGCCACTCCGTGATCGAGAGGCCGGATTGGGTGAGGCGCGTGATGCCGCCGAGGACGACCATGACGAAGATCATGGCGGCGCAGGCGAGAAGCCAATGGGCGATGGCCCGGTCGTCATGACCGCCCGCAGGCGGCGTTCGTGTCTCCGGCAAGCCTTGCTCCCCGCTTCTCACCTCTCCCCGAAGCTGAGGGCGTGCGCGGCCCTTGGCAAGCCCTTCGCCGGAGGAAGCGGCGGCGTGTCGCAGGCCGCCCGCTCAGTGCAGGGCGAGGCTGATGCCGGGGTGGCGCAGCTCGCCCGGATGGATGATCCCGGTGCTCGCGACCTTCACCGAATGGAGCTTGCCCTCGATGTTGCGCTCCCAGAAATCGAGGAAGCGATGCAGGACCGGGAAATGCGGCGCGAGATCGAGATTCTGCCAGACGAAGCTTTGCAGCACGCCGGGATGGTCGGGCAGGCGATAGATGATCTCCGCCGTCGTCAGGCGGTAGCCGCGGAGTTGCAGAGACAAGTTGCTCATCAGCCGCTCCTCGCAATGTTGCACGTTCAGGAACGATGCTGAGCGAGGATACGATCCAATTCAACAAGATTTTATTAATGATATCAGCGTGTTAGCAGCTGACACCGCAGAGTGCTGCCAGCCCGCCGCGCGGCGCTTGACAGCGCCGGCCGAAACCCTTATCTCCCTGGCACTCGCGGCGATCGAGTGCTAACAAGGGCCTCGCGGCGCGATTTTGCATGTAATTCCAGGAGAGACAGGCATGAGCTTCAGACCGTTGCAGGATCGCGTCCTGATCCGCCGCGTCGAGCAGGAAGAGAAGACCGCCGGCGGCATCATCATCCCCGACACCGCCAAGGAGAAGCCGATGGAAGGCGAGGTCATCGCCGTCGGCCCCGGCGCGCGCAGCGAGGATGGCAAGATCCACCCGCTCGACGTCAAGGTGGGCGACCGCGTCCTCTTCGGCAAATGGTCGGGAACCGAGATCAAGATCGATGGGGAGGACCTCATCATCATGAAGGAATCCGACATCATGGGCGTCATTGAGAAGACCGCCCTGAAGAAGAAGGCTGCTTGAGAACCGGAGACGAACGAAATGGCTGCTAAGGAAGTTAAATTTCATGGCGATGCGCGCGAGCGGATGCTGCGCGGCGTCGACATTCTGGCAAATGCCGTCAAGGTGACGCTGGGGCCGAAGGGCCGCAACGTCGT